>NZ_JBSFJU010000008.1:0-81918 GCF_053598215.1 Kitasatospora sp. NPDC001175
GGTGGCCGTCGCTCTGGTTGATACGGAAGACGTGGACGGTGCCGGCCTTGTCGGTGACCGCGGAACCGGTGAACAGCGGATACTGCTCGGAAGTCGGAGCGGCGACGGCGACGTCGAGGTAGTCGCGGTCGATCCAGATCTCGACCCCGCCCCACGTCTCCTTGACGTCTCCGCTGTACTGGTGGACGCGCTGGTGGCTCGCCCACGCTCCGCCGGGCAGGATCGGGTCGTTGGTGTCGGCGACCCCGTTCCAGTTCGCGTCGAAGACGACGTCCGGCATGGCGTAGGAACCGCCCAGGTTCCGCACAAGGTCGGAGATACCGGAGGAGGAGCTGCTGTAGACCGCCGAGACATAGCCGCGGGCGTGGAGCTCCTTGGTCCAGGCGGACAGGTACCCAAGCACGTTGGCGCTGTAGGCCGAGGTGTAGCTCTCCATGTCCTCGTACAGGACGCTTCCGACGCCCAAGCCGAGGGACTGGGCCTGGTTCACCGCATCGTCGGCGGCAGCGGTTCCCTCGCTGTCCGGCGAGCTGATCTTCTCGGCCATGGCGCCCGCGTACAGAGGCATGAAGTGCCAGCCAGCGGCGGCCTGCTGCTGGACCCACGAAGCGGTGAGGTTGAGCTGGCCGCACGAGCGGCTGGGGCCGCCGATGTAGATGCCGACCGCGCGGTAGGGGGAGTTGGACAGCCAGGCGTCCATTGCATCGGAGCCTGGCGCGGTGCAGGCCTCGAAGCCCTTGCCGACGTAGTTCGTCACGCTGGCGGAGACGGAAGCGACTGCCGCGGCACCGGCTGGGTTGGCGTTCGCCGCCGTCACGGTCCGGGGCTGTTTCGGGCTGCCGGTGGGCAGGGCGGCCTTGGCCAGGATTCCACTGACGAGGGACTTGTCTTCGCCGTAGGTGGCGGTGACCTTGATGTCACCTGCGGCGGCGTCGAGTTCGTGTGCCACCGAGTTGTCCGTCGTCCCCTGTGCAGCTGCCGGGGTGGTTGCCGGCTCGACGAGGAGGGCCTCTGTGCGGCCGATCAGCCGAGGCGGACACTGTTGATCCTTGCCCGGCGTTCCGAGGTACAGCGCATGCTGGTCGAAGCGCACGCAGGTGGACGGGTTGGCGGTCAGATCGAACACCGACCAGGAAGTCGGGATGCTGAACACGTGGCCATGGTAGGAGAGTTGCTTGATTCGGCTCGCCGTGTCCGTGGCCGCGTGGGCGGGGCTCGCGGGCATGGCGCAGACGGCGGCTGCCAGACCACCGAGGAGCAGAGATCGCGGGTACCGGCGACGGGGCGCGGCGGCTGTGGGCACGGATATGGGCAGAGGCGTGTGCATAATCACCGGTTTCAAGGCGGATGCGGTTTCGTCAGAGGTGTCGCGGCGCCGACTGGACCCGATCCGGGCGGCGATGGTGCCGCTCAGTGGCCCGGACGCAGCGAAGGCCGTGGTGCGGGATCCGGCGAGCAGAGCGGCGACTTCGACGTACGAACAGATGTCAGTCACTCCTCTTGGGGCCGGACACATCGCTGTGTCCCGTTCGATTCCTACCGGCCGGGTCCGTCGCCGGAAGCAGGCTGTGGCCGTTCGATGCAGTGATCTTCCCGGGGCCCGCTCACAGACGACTAACGTTCTGTCAACGGCCTGCCGAAGCGACTCGCCGCAGTCGATCGCCGACGAAGGAGCCTCGCCTTCCGCCGTGGCGTCTCGGGGCGGCGGGCCGAGTGGAGCCGATCTTGCCAGAGCCGCAGACCGGGATCCGCGAATTCACCCTCGCCTACGACGACAAGGCCCGGCCCTTCCGCTGGACCTACGACGGCACCCCGCTCAAGTCAACCTGACCCTTGCAGGATCAACGCGGCGGAGCGCGGCGGCCTGGAGCACCGCCCTCGCCGTAGAACTGTCGCTGGAGTTGGACCAGGCCAGGCAGGAGCTCGGCAGTGCATCGGCGGTCACTCCCTTGCCTACGAGCCGCAGCAGGGCATCCCGACCGTAGTGTGGCGAGGCCCTCCGGGAATCCGGGCCCCGCCATACTTGCACCACCTCAGCGCGTGATCAGCTCGCGAACCGCGTCGCTCACCGCGGGCAGCTCGCTGGGGAGGGCCCACTGGTGGGCGTCGTGCTCGGTGAGGATGACCGGTTCGGTCTTGTCCACGGTGACGGCGAAGTTGAACTGACGGGTCATGCCGCCGCGGCTGTTCTTGTAGTCGAAGTGTCCGACGTAGCCAGTGACCTGGTCGATGGTCAGGCCGGTTTCCTCGGCGGTCTCCCGGTACAGGGCGTCCAGGATGGTCTCCCCGGCCTCGACCGTTCCCGAGGGGATCTCCCACATCCCACCCATGTAGTCGTCGGGGTTGCGACGCACGAGCAGGACCCGGCCGTCGTAGTTGATCACGGCGGCAGCGACGAAGCCGGTGATGCCAGCGGCTTCGGCATCGGCCGCCAGGCCGGCCACGAACTCGAGGGAGGTGACGGTCACTGCAGCTCCTTGTGATGATCGCTGATCTTGATGGCCGCGCGGACGTACTGCTCGGCCACTTCCAGATCCTGCTCACGATGCCAGACCGGGAGCTTGATCGTGTGGGCGTGGGCATGCTCGGCGACCGGGAAATCTCCCCGCTCGTACCGGCGGTGGGAGTGCGGGTGACCTGGGAACAGCATCGTCGGGTGCTGGTACAGCGGCAGCTGGTTCATCGGGCAGGTGGAGCCGGGCCGATTGAACTCGGTGGCGCCCTCGGCGGCCAGTGCCTGGTGGAACTTCTCGATCGGCAGGCCACCGAGCTGGAGAGAAGGGCAGTGGCATACGCCTCGGTTTGCAGGAGGCCCGGTACGACCCGTGAGGAGTAGGCCCGGAACGCTCGGGTGTGCTGGTACAGCGGTATCCGGGACTCTTGGAGCCTGCGTAGGCGGTGCGGGTCAGCCTACGCCATTCCATGTACATCGAATCTGCTTGGCGGCTCTTGGCGATCAGGTCGTCCGCTTGGTCGTCGGCGCCGCAGGCATGACACCACGCCCGGATGTCGTCGTCGGAGGGCGCGGTCCTGGCGTTGATGATCCGTGAGGTCTTCGAGCCATGCCACCCGCACCGGACAGCCAGCTCATCGCCCTGGGGCCCGGCGTCCAGCATGAGCTCGCGCAGACGGTCCGCGATGGCCTGACAGGCGGCTTGGGCGCTGGAGGAGGGTGAGCCCGACATGAACTGAGCGTCAAGTAGCCATTGGGGGACGGTTGTTCGGCATGGCGATGTGTTGCTGGTTTGCTGAGGGGGCGACGACACGTCCGAAATCACCTGGCACGGACGCGGCCCGCTGGTGACAGTCGGCGGTTAGGTGACGACTTCCGTGTGTTCGGCCAGGACTTTTCCGGGTCATCGCCGGGCGGCTCCACGTCACGGAAGGTCTTGACCCAGGATTGATCGGGACGTTGCATGCAATCTGGCTGTATGCCTACGGACTGGAGGCCAGGATGACCGCTACCACCCGCGACCTGTTCGAGCGCTACCACGCCTGTTGGGAGGCCCGCGACCCTGACCGGATCGCCGAACTCCACACGGTCGACTCGGTGTTCCATCTGCACTCGGACCAGACCCCGGCGCGCGGGCGAGCAGCCATCCGTGAGGCGGTGGCCGGCACGTTCGAGCTCGTCCCCGATTTGACGTTCGAACTTGTTTCGCTGCGTGTCGGGGAGGACTTCTGGGTTGTCCAGTTCAAGCTGACCGGGAAGTCTGCGTCTGGCTCCGCGGTCGACGTCGACCTCGCGGACTTTGTTCTGGTCGAGAACGGGGCCGTGAAGGAAAAGCACTCCTACGTCGACGGAATGGCGATGCAGGCCGCGATCGGGCCCGTCGAGGCTTGCGCATGAGTCACACCGCATGACGGAACGGTAAGTAGCCGTTGTGTTCGCCCTGCCAGCGGACTCAGCACTCGCTGACCGGTGAACGATCGGCGGCCCCAGCCGGGAGATCTGCCGGGGTCGCCGACGCCACCTGCCGGGCCCAGCCACCGTCGAAGTCTGCCTGTACCTCCATGCGAAGCTCTTAACATGTCTGGCACGAAGCACTCTCGTACCTATCTCGCCGCAGCGACCACCGTCGCCGCGTTCGTCCTCGCCGGCTGCTCGTCGTCCGGCTCGTCTGCCAGCAGTGGCAACCAGACCGGCTTCGTCTCCTCCAAGGGCAGCAGAATCTCGACCGCTGCCCTCGGCCATCGCCAGGACGCGCCGGACATCTCGGGTACCACCCTGGATGGTCACTCAGCCAAACTGTCCGACTACCGAGGCAAAGTGGTTGTCCTGAACATCTGGGGCTCCTGGTGCGACCCCTGCCGCGGCGAGGCAAAGGGCCTGGAGTCGGTGTGGGAGAAGTACCAGAGTCAGGGCGTCCAGTTCCTCGGTATCAACACCAGAGACGTCGACCGGGCCAACGCCGTCGCGTTCGAGACGAACAAAGGCGTCACGTTCCCCAGCATCTACGATCCGGATGGCACCCAGATCCTCAAGTTCCCCAAGGGAAGCCTCAATCCGCAGTTCATCCCAACCACCATCGTGATAGACCGCGGCGGCAAACTGGCTGCCCGGGCGTTCGGAGCCCAGAGCGCCGACGTCATTGAATCCATGCTCCAGCCGGTCCTCGCGGAGCAGAACCACTGAGCGCTTCCAGGGCTGGTGAAGCCCGTGCGGCCCGCCATCGAGGCTCACCTCTCGGCGGCGGGTCGGAGGAAGGAACGCCGGCACGCCATCGGGCCATCCGCCACGGCGTCAGAAGGAGCGCCACGCGGCCCACGGCAGCTGCCGCGCCGGCGATGACCCAGTAGGGAAGTCCGAGTCGGATGGCAGGGCCCGCACAGCCGTTGCGAAACGGCGTACCGCCGCCGGTGCGCGGGGGCTGTTCGACAGTTGCTGCCGGGCGCTCTTGCGGGCCGTCTCATGGGTCGTCACCGCATCGCCGGCCGTCGCGGACCGTCCGGGCTGCTGTCAGGACGGTCCGCGCTCGGGGCGGTCAGAGCATCGCGGCGGCCGGCTGGACCATGCCCCGGGCGGTCTTGGCGTCGACGTACTCGCCGACGGCGGTCATCACCCACTCGCCGGAGTACTGGCGGATCAGCTTGCACATCACCACGCCGGTCTTGGCTTCGGCGTGGGTGAGGTCGAAGCGGACCAGTTCCTGGCCCGAACCGCCGTCCAGCAGGCGGCAGTAGGCGTTCTTGATGTCGGTGAACTTCTGGCCGGAGAAGGAGTTGACCACGAAGACCAGGCCGCAGACCTCCGAGGGCAGGCCCTCCAGGTGGACGGTGATCGACTCGTCGTCGCCGGTGCCCTCGCCGGTGAGGCTGTCGCCGGAGTGGGCGATGGCGCCGTCGAAGACGTTGAGCTTCATGAACCAGGCGGTCTCGATCTTGTTCCGCTGGGCGTCGTAGGCGATGCAGGAGGCGTCCAGGTCGATGTTGCGACCCTGCTTGGCGGGCTCCCAGCCGAGGGCCATCTTGACCGAGGAGAGCATCGGCTTGCCGTTCTTCTCCAGCGAGACCGAGCCGCCCTTGACCAGGCTGACCCGGCCCTTGTCCAGGGTGACCTTGGGCAGGGCGCCCGGCGCCGGGGCGGAGGCGGCGGGCTTCGGGGCGGACACCGAGACGCCGAAGTCGGTGGCGATGCCCGCCAGGCCGTTGGCGTAGCCCTGGCCGACCGCGCGGACCTTCCAGTCGTCGCCGCGCCGGTAGATCTCGACCACCACCAGGGCGGTCTCCCGGGTGAGCCGGCGCGGGGTGAAGGTGACCAGGACCGCCCCGGTGATGGTGTCCCGCAGCGTCGCGGTCGGCTCGGTGCCGGCGAAGGTCCCCGAGGAGTCGTCCAGGCTGGCGGTGACCACGACCTTGCTGATCTCGGGCGGCAGCGCGGCGGTGTCCACGGTGATCGCGCCCGGGGTGTTGCGGGTGGCCGGGCGGTGGGTCACGCCGGGGCCCTTGGGGGCGTTGTAGAACACGAGGTCGGCGTCCGAGCGGACCTTTCCGGCCTCGGTCAGCAGCAGCCCCGAGACGTCCAGTGCCTTCGGGGCCGTCACCTCGACCGTCACGCGGCCGGCGGTGAGCGGCGCGTTGCCGCCTGGGGTCAGGTCCGTCGGCACGGTTCTCCTCCTGAGCTGGGTGGTTGCGGCAGTTCGAGCAGTGCCAGCGTAGTCATATCGCCTTGGACCGACCGGCAGCGGTCTTGGCTGACGGCCTGTGGCCCGGCGGTCGGACGGCGCCCCGGCACGGCTCGGCCGGGGCCCGCGGCGTCTTAGCCGACCGCGAAAAGCCTTGCCCGCCCGCACCCGCCCGGGCGAGCATGCAGGGATGCCAGCTCTTCAACGTACCGAGGCGCGGATCCGTGCCCGACTCGTCCAGGTTCGCGAATACCGGATCGATCTGGATCTCACCCGGGGCGAGGAGGTGTTCGGCAGCAGTACGGTGATCCGCTTCGGCTGCGCCGAGCCCGGCGCCGCCACCTTCCTCGACCTGCAGCCCGCCGCGCTGCACCGGGTGGTGCTCAACGGCCGTGAGCTCGACCCCGCCGGCCTCGACGGGAACCGCCTCGAACTGACCTCTCTGGCGGCCGAGAACGAGCTGCTGGTCGAGGCCGAGATGCGCTACTCGCGGGTCGGTGAGGGCCTGCACCGGTTCACCGACCCGGCCGACGGGGCGGTCTACCTCTACGCGACCTGCGGCCCCGACAACGCGCCGCTGGTCTTCCCCTGCTTCGACCAGCCCGACCTCAAGGCCCCGATCCACCTGGCCGCCACCGCCCCGGCCAACTGGACGCTGGTCGCCAACGGCGCGGGGGAGCGCACGGATCCGGCGGAGCGCGCGGACGCGGACCCCGGGGAGGGCACGGCCCGCTGGGTGTTCGCGCCGACCCAGCCGATCAGCACGTACCTGTTCACCGTGGTCGCCGGCCCGCTGCACTCCGTTCACTCCGAGCACGACGGGATCCCGCTCGGCCTGCACGCCCGCCGTTCGCTCGCCGCCGACCTGGACCGCGAGGCCGAGGAGATCTTCGAGGTCACCCGGGCCTCGTTCGACCGGCTGCACGAACTCTTCGACGAGCGCTACCCGTTCGGCCGCTACGACCAGGCCTTCGTGCCCGAGTTCAACTGGGGGGCGATGGAGAACCCCGGCTGCGTGGTCTTCCGCGAGGAGATGCTCTTCCACTCGGCCCCGACCGAGGCCGAACGCGAGCTGCGCGCCGTGGTGATCGCCCACGAGATGGCCCACATGTGGTTCGGCGACCTGGTCACCATGCGCTGGTGGGACGACCTGTGGCTGAACGAGTCCTTCGCCGAGTACCTCGGCTACCGGATCGCCGCCGAGTCCACCCGCTTCACCGGGGCCTGGACCAGCTTCGGCGTCAAGCGCAAGGGCTGGGGCTACGACGCCGACCAGCGGAGCACCACCCACCCCATCGCCGCCACCGGGGTTGAGAGCCTGGCGGAGGCGATGGTCAACTTCGACGGCATCGCCTACGCCAAGGGCGCCTCCGCACTGCGGCAGCTGGTCGCCTGGCTCGGCGACGAGGCGTTCTTCGCCGGCATCAACGAGCACTTCGCCCGGCACCGCTTCGGCAACGCCGAACTCGCCGAGTTCCTCGACGCGTTGGCGGAGAAGAGCGGCCGGGACGTGCACGGCTGGGCCGAACGCTGGCTGCGCACCAGCGGCGTGGACACCCTGCGCCTCGACGTCCGCCACGACGGGACCGGCCGGGTCGCCACCGCCGAGCTGGCCTCGGACGGCACCCGGCCGCACCGGGTCGGCATCGCGGCGTACGACGTGCGGGCGGACGGTGCCCTGGTGCTGCGGGACGGCTTCGAGGCGGAGGTCGAGCCGGGCCGGCCGGCGGCGCTGCCCAAGTTGACCGGTTCCGCGCGGGCCGACCTGCTGCTGCCCAACCACGGCGACCTCACCTGGGCCAAGATCCGCCTGGACGAGCGCTCCTGGCGCACCGTCACCGGCTCGCTCTCCCGGATCGAGGACCCGCTGGTCCGCGCCGTGCTCTGGGAGAACGCGCGCGACCTCGTCCGCGACGGCGAGTCGGCGCCCGCCGAGTACCTGGACCTGGTCGAGACCCAGCTGCCCGGCGAGGACCGGGACACGGTGGTCGATGCCGTCCTCACCTTCGCCCGGGCGGTGCTGGTCACCGAGTACCTGGCGCCGGAGGAGCGCCCAGCCGCCGCCGCGCGCCTCGCCGCCGTGTCGCGCCGGCTGCTGGCCCGCCCCGGGATCGAGGACGGGCTGCGGGTCGCCGCGCTGCGCGGCGCGATCGAGAATGCCGTCGGTGAGGAGCAACTGGACGAACTGGAAGCCTGGTTGGCCGACGGCACACCGGTCGGGGAGCTGAGCTGCGAGCTGCGCTGGGCCGCCCTGGCCAGGCTGGCGGCCGAGGGCCGGGCCGACGAGGCCCGGATCGCCGCCGAGCTGGCCGCCGATCCGAGCAGCAGCGCCCGCCAGGGTGCCGCCCGGGCCGGGGCCGCCAGGCCGGAGCCGGAGGCGAAGGCGGCGGCGTGGCGGCAGTTGTTCACCGAGGGCGCGCTGTCGAACCACCTGATGACCGCCGTCGCGCAGGGGTTCTGGCAGTCGGGCGCGGACGAGCTCCGTCAGGAGTACGTCCGGCGGTACTTCGCCGAGCTGCCGGAAGCGGCACAGCGCGGGGCGACCGTGGCCAGGGTGCTCGGCCGCGTGCTGTTCCCCGCCGGGCACACGGAGCCGGAGACGGTGCGGCTGGCGGAGGAGTGCCTGGGCCGGGAGGACCTGACGCCCTCGCTGCGGCGGGTGCTCGGCGACCAGGTGGACGACCTGCTGCGGGCGGTGCGGGTGCGCCTTTCAGGCTCGGCTCGCCTCCGGGCGCGCTGAGCCGGCGCGGGGCTCAGCCGAAGGTGCCGCGGATGGCGAGGGCACGGGGCGCGTCCAGGGCGAAGGCGGAGGCGGCCCAGGTCTCCTGCGGCGGCCGCTCCGAGGGGTCGGCGGGCCGGGCGCCGCGGACGCCGAAGGCGTAGCGGCCGGGGGCGAGGTCGAGGCCGACCGGTGCGGTGAAGCGGTAGACCAGGGCACCGCGCTCCTGGGCGACCGTCACCACCGCGCCGGGGAGGCTGCTCCAGGGGGTGGTGCCGGGGAGCGCCTTGGGGCGGGCCAGCCGGAGTTCGACCTGGAGCGCGGTCACGTTCTCGCCGACGGTCAGTGTCAGGGCGTGCCGGACACCGGTGGTGCCGACCGCGTCGGAACTGCCGCTTCCGGACAACCCGCCGTCCGGCTGCGGGCTGAACCTGGGCGCCGGGCCGCCGCTCGCGGTGCCGCTCGGGCTGCCGGTGCTCGCGGTGCCGCCGGCGGGCCGGGAGGCGCCGGGCGACGGTGCGGCGGCGGAGGTCCGGCCGCCGGCGGGGGCGCTCGGGGACGCCGAGGGCGTACCGGACACCGGGGCGCCGGCGGATGGGGCCAGGGTGGTCCGGGGCGCCGCCTTGGGGGTGCCGAGCGCCCTGGCCTCCGCCGACGCCGTCACGGTCGGCGTCGAACCGGCGGAGCGGGTGGCCGGCCCGGCGGTCGCGTCGGCCGCGTCCGGGCTCGGCAGCGGCGGGCTCGCCCCGACGTTGGACACCCCGGGACGCCGGCCGATGTTCTGCTGTTCGTTGAGCAGCCAGGTGGTGGCGATGCTGATCCCCAGCACCGTGGACATCGCCATGGCCGCGCCGGAGAAGCGCAGACCGGGCAGCCGGAAGCCGCCGAACGGCCTGGGCCGACCGTGCCGTCCGGAGCGTTGGCCCGCGCGCTCCAGGCCGACGGGCCCGCGCACCGGCGCGCCGCACGCTGCCGCGTCGGCGCGCTGCCGCTGCTCGCGCGGCCTGTCGCGAAGCTTCGCATTCATGGTCGGACGCCCTTCCAGGTCCCCCGCCGTGTCCTCTCCACGCCTCATCCGGGCTGGATGACGAGGGTATCAGCGGCATACCGCTGCTCCGCCAGCCCTGGAACGGAACGGACCGATGACACTTACCGGTATGACCTGTCCGATAATTGACGAAGCGTCTGGTGTGTGTTCGTGTAGGCCGGGAGTGGATCGGCGGCCCGGTCGGTCAACGGCCGGTTGCAACCCTCTGCAACTCTTGCCGGACGCGGCACCGTGCAGCACGCTGGCCTGAACCCCAGCCGCCTCGGAGAGATCGTCATGCCGCGCGACCCGCTGTCCGCCTCCGCCAACCCGCCGCTCGCCGCCACCCCCACGGGCGACGAGGCGGGTAGAACCACCGGTGCTCCGGCACCGGTGGAGGAGGTCCTGACCCTGCGGATCGCGTTGGAGGAGGACCTGGTCGGCGAGGTGCGCACGCGCTTCCGGTACGACCCGCAGCGGCCGTACGAGGTGCAGCTCACCTTCCACCTGGGCCGGGCGGACGAGGCGGACTGGGTCTTCTCCCGGCAACTGCTGCGCGACGGCCTCGAAGGCCTGAGCGGCCAGGGCGACGTGAAGCTCTGGCCCGCGTACTGTCCCTGCCACGGCTCGACACTCCACCTCGCGCTGGAATCCCCGCACGGCAGCGCCCTGTTGGAGATGTCCAAGGCCGCGGTGAAGTCGTGGCTGAGGCGGACGTACGCCTGCGTCTCGGAGGCGGCGGAGGCGGCGACGGGGCCCACGGACGAGCAACTCGCCCAGCTGGTGGGCTTCTAGGGCTGCCCGGCGGGGCCCGGGACGTACCCCGTGGAGGCGGCGGGGCAGGCGTCTTCGGCGGGGCACGCCTCGGGGCGCGGGGCCGCGCACGGTGGGCCGGTCGGCGGGTCTCCCGGCCAGGGGTGCCACGAGGCACGGGAGTCAGCGCGAGATCGTACCGTCCGCTGCGGGCGCTTCCTCGCGCTCCTGACCCGGCAGGCGGTACGTGCCCGCGAGGAGGCCGGCGCGGAGGGCGCGTACGGCAGGGGCCGAGGAGGTCGGGAGCAGGTCGTAGGGGTCGGCGGGGCCGGTCACGGAGACGGTGGCGGAGTGGGCGATCCGGTACGGGCGGTGCTCCAGGAGGCCGCCCAAGTAGCGGCGTAGGCGGGAGATCTCCGCGCGCACGGTGACGGTGCGCGCCGGGTCGGCGAAGAGGGCTTCGGCGAGCTGGGCAGCGCTGCGCCCCTCGCGGTGGACGGCGAGCAGCAGCAGGAGCTCGGCGTGCCGTGGGCTGAGGGCGTGGGACCAGCTGCCGGCCGCGCCAGTGACCAGCAGCTTCGGATGGCCGGGATGGCTCAGGTCCAGGCGGAAGGCGGCCCGTTCGGCCTGCTCGGCGACGGCGCCGGCGGAGCCGGTGAGCGGGCGGATCAGCCAGCCGCCCGCCATGGGTTCGACGGCGCACTCGCCGAGGGTGGGCAGCCAGTGGATGTCGGAGGAGCCCCAGCCGTCGGCGGGCAGTCTCAGCCGGGCGAGGGGCGGCAGGCCGAGGGTGGCGGCGGTCCAGCCGTCGTCGTCCACCACCATGGCGGGCTCGGTGATCCGGGCGAGCAGCGGGGCGGCGACGGTGCGCAGCTGGTGCAGTGCCTCCAGCTGACGGGCCCGCAGCTCGGCCTCGGCCAGCCGGGCGGCGGTGGCGGCGAGTTGGAGCAGGTACGGGGCCATGGTGCGGGCCGGTCCGCTGAGGTCGACCACTCCGGTGAGCCGGCCGGTGCGCGGGTCGTGGACCGGTGCGGCGACACAGGTCCAGGCGTGGTGGCTGCGCAGGTAGTGCTCGGTCGAGTGGACCTGCATCGGGCGGCGGACCCGCAGGGTCATGCCGATGCCGTTGGTGCCGACCGCGTCCTCGGTCCAGCGGGCGCCGGCGTCGAAGCCGATCCCGTCGGCGTTGCGGCGCAGGTGGCGGGCGCCCTCCTGCCAGAGCACATGGCCCTCCGCGTCGGCGACGGCGAACAGCAGCGGGGCGCCGGTGGAGGGCAGCAGCAGGGTGGAGCGCAGTACCGGGAGCACCTCGGCGAGGTGGGTCTCGCGGCGGCGGTGCTCGACCTCGGCGGCGCTGAGCCGGTCGACGTTGCGGCCGAGCTCGGGGTCGAGGCCGAGCCGGCGCAGCCGCTCCCAGGAGTCGCCGATCTCGGGCCGGGGCAGTACCGGGGAGGTGTCGCCGGCCAGGGTGAGTTCGTGTGCCCTGGCCATCTCACCAGGTGAGACCGGGCCTGCGTGGGCCGAGCCCTGGCTGTCCAGCACCGCACTCTCCCCCCGTCGAGTCGCCCTCCAGGCCGCCCGTGTGTCATGTCCCCCGGATGCCCGCACACAGGGTACGGCGGGGAGCTCGCCGGGTGGCGGGGTTGCCGGATATTTCGTGTCGCGCCCTGACGGCCCGGGCCCGCGCTTCGACGGTGGCGGCGGTCCGAGGGGTGGACCGGAGGGGGAGCGGTTCGGCGCACCGGATTCACTCTGCCGGCTGGGGTTCACCCGTTCGGCGGTCGCGCTGGGGACTGACATCCGGTCGGATCATCGGTTGATCAAGGGGTCGGCGGGTGAGCCGGGACATCGGCCCGCGCCTGGTCGAGCTGGTCCGCCCAGGGCGGGTTGGCGCCGGGGACGGCGCAGGTGAGGGCGGCGACCCCGGCCGCGTACGCGCAGGCGTCGGCGGTGTCCCCTTCGGTGAGCTCGTCGAGTGCGCCGCCGAGCAGGCCCCGGCTGCTCAGGCGGTGCAGCAGCCCGGCGGTGAAGGCGTCGCCCGCGCCGACGGTGTCCACCAGCCGGACGGGGACGGCCGGGACGGTGATCCGGGTGCCGTCCAGCGAGGCCAGCGCTCCGTCCGCGCCGAGCGTGATCACCACCAGCCGGACCCCGGCCGCGTGCCACCGGTCGCAGGCCTCCTCGGGCGGGACGCCGGGGAGCAGCAGTCCGAGGTCGTCGGCGGAGAGCCGGAGCAGGTCGGCGGCCGCGCACCAGCGGTCCAGGCGCTCGCGGTAGCGGGCCGGATCCACCAGCAGCGGGCGGACGTTGGGGTCGATCGAGACGGTCGGGCGGTCCGGGGCGCGGTGGATGCGGTCGAGGAGGTCCTCGACGGCGCGGCCGCCGGGTTCGCGGATCAGCGCCAGTGAGCCGGTGTGCACGCAGGCGGTGCCGGTGAGCGGTACGGCCGCGAGCTCCTCGGGCCGCCACTGCCAGTCCGCGGTGCGTTCGGCGTGGAACGAGTACGACGCCCGGCCGTCGGGGTCGAGTTCGGCGACGGCGAGGGTGCTGGGCTCGGCGGCGCGGACGCTGAGCGAGAGGTCCACGCCGGAGGCGGTGAGGCGGGAGCGGAAGAGCCGGCCGAAGGTGTCCTCGGAGAGGCGGGCGACGAAGCGGGTGGGGCTGCCGAGCCGGGACAGGCCGACGGCCGTGTTGGCGGGGCCGCCGCCCGCGTGCACCCGGAGGGTCAGCTCGTCGGGTGCGGCCGGCGCGCCGGGCGCGGGGGGCTGGACGAAGGCGTCGGCGACGCACTCGCCGAGGACGGTGATCGGCTGGACGGGCATGCTCGCGGTCTCCCTCACTCCTCTGGCTCCGATCAGGGCGGTCGGGTGCCCGTGTGCCGCAACGACGGCGGGCGGGCGCGCGGTTCCCCGGGCGCCCGCGATGGTGCGCCCCCGGTCAGCGATGGGCCTGGGCGGCTTCGACGTTGTCGTGGAGGTCGGCGGTGGCCTCGGCGGCGGCGAAGGCGGTGAGGGCCAGGCAGGCGGTGAGGGCCAGGGCGGCGGCGGTGCGGCCCGCGGTGCGGCGGCCGGGGCGGGGCGGGGTGAGCAGGGCTGCGACCCGGCGGGGGACCGGCCCGGAGTGGGCGGCGGGGGCGAGCCGGGGCCGGTGCGGCCGGGGCGCCCCGGCGGCGGCGAGTGCGGCGCGTCCGACCGCGCGGGCGGTGAGGGTGCGGTCGCCGGTGGCCTGGGCGGCGGCTTCGTCGGCCCACCGTTCCAGCTGGTAGCCGAGCGGTGCGCGCAGCGGTCGCAGGGCGGGGTGCAGCACGGTGGCGTACTCGGTCGCCGCCAGGAAGAGGTGGTGGCGGGCGTTGAGATGGGCCTGTTCGTGGGCGACCAGGACGGCGCGCTCGGGGCCGGTGAGGGCACGGAGCATGCCGGTGGTGACCACGACCCGGCCGGGCTCGGTGGGACGGGCGAGCGGCCCGGGCAGTGCGAAGGCGTCGGCGCGGTCGTCGTCCAGGACGGTGAGCGGCCCGAGGTGAACCGGCTCGGTGCAGTCCTGGCGGTCGGCGGAGCCGGGGCGTCCCGCGTCGGCGGCGCTGCGGGCCCGGCGCAGATCGGTGACCTGACGGCGGCCGGTGCGCAGCAGCAGTGCGGCGGCGGCCACCAGCAGTGCGGCGGCCGCGACCGCCGGGTAGACGGGGCCGCCGGGCAGCCGGTGCGGCGCCAGGTGGCCGAGCGCGGCGACGATCGGCAGGCGCAGCATTCCGGCGGCGGCGAGCAGGCCGAGCGAGACGGCGGTCGCCCCGGCGGCGGTGGCGGCGGTGCCGGCCAGCACCCAGGCGGCGAGGCGCGGGCTGAGCGCCTCGGCGAGGCGGCGGGCGAGCGGGACGGCGAGGAAGGGCAGCAGCAGGGGAGCCCAGACGGCGACGATCACTCGTTCTCCCCGAGGAGCTGGCGGAGCAGGCGCTCGTCCTCGGCTGAGAGGTCGGAGACGAACCGGGCGAGCACGGTGCTGCGGTCGCCCCGGTCGAGTTCGCTGCGCATCCGGCGGGCGGCGAGTCCGGCCTGGTCCTCGACGGTGGGGGTGTAGGCGAAGGCCCGCCCGGCCTTGGTGCGTTCGACCGTCCCCTTGTCGTGGAGCCTGCCGAGGATGGTGGCGATGGTGGTTCTGGCCAGCCCGTCGCCGAGGGCGCTCTGAACGTCCTGCGGGGTCAGCGGCCGCCGGGCGGCCCAGAGTGCGGCCAGCACCTGGGCTTCCAGCTCTCCGGCACTGCGACGCGACTGCGGTCCGTCGGTCATGTCGCACACCCTCCGAGTTATCGTCTACAGTCCTGTCGACTGTCTACGTCATTGTAGACATTCGGGTGCCCCTCGCGGGGCCGCGTCCCAACGTACGGGAGGTCCGCCAGTCTTGGTCCAGTCGTCCGCCCAACTCGCGGTGAATGTGCTCGACGCCTCGTCGCTGCTCTCCGCCTTCGGCGCCCTGGGTGTCGCCGTCATCCTGTTCGCCGAGACCGGTCTGCTGGTCGGCTTCTTCCTGCCCGGCGACTCGCTGCTCTTCACCGCCGGGCTGCTCTGCGTGCCCGGTGCCACCAAGGGTCCGCAGCTGCACCTCGCCCAGGTGATCCCGGCCGCACTGGCCGGGGCGCTGATCGGTGCCCAGGTCGGCTACTTCATCGGGCGCCGGGGCGGACGGGCCCTGCTCGCCCGCAGCAACCGCAGGAGCCTGCGGCAGGGCACCGAGCGGGCCGAGGAACTGCTGGCCAAGTACGGCCACGGCAAGGCGATCGTGCTCGCGCGGTTCATCCCCGTGGTCCGCACCGTGCTCAACCCGCTCTGCGGGGTGCTCGACGTGCCCGCCGGGGTCTTCGCCCGCTGGCAGGTGGCCGGCGGCGCGATCTGGTCGGTCGGTGTGGTGCTGGCCGGGTACGGACTCGGGTCCACCGTGAGCGGTATCGACGGGTATCTGCTGCCGATCATCGGTCTGGTAGTAGTTGTCTCCGTGATCCCAGTTGTCCTAGAAGTCCTTCGCGCTCGACGTTCCGGTGGTGCTGCCCAGTGAGTCCGTACTTCCTCGCCTACGACGGCAGCGGCATCGACGGTGACCTGTACACCAAGGTGATCGGCTGGGCGCACTCGTCCCCGCACTGGTTCGACCAGTTGGTGAAGGTCTGGTCGGCCGTCGGCCTCGGCCTGTTCGCGATCTTCATGATCTACGGCTGGTGGAAGGCCCGCTCGGACGACTCGGTGGTCATGGCCAGGGTGCTGGCCTCGCCGCTGGTCGTGATCGCGGCCTATGCGGTCAACTCCGGTCTCAAGAGCCTGGTCCAGGAGAACCGGCCGTGCCAGCAGATGCCCACCAGCGTCACCCTGGAGACCTGCCCCCTCCCCGGTGACTGGTCCTTCCCGAGCAACCACTCGGTGATCGCGTTCGCCGCCGCCACCGCGCTGGTCTTCGCGTACCGACGGCTGGGCTGGGTGGCCATGGTGTTCGCCGCGCTGATGGCCGCTTCGCGGGTCTGGGTCGGTGTGCACTACCCGCACGACGTCGCGGTCGGCGCGCTGGTGGGTGTGGTGATCGGCATTCCGCTCGCGCTGCTGGCCGGACGGCTGGCTCCGCTGGTCGACCGGCTGCGCGGCGGGGCGTTGGCGCCGGTGCTGGGCAGCGGGCCGGCGGTGCCCGCGATGCAGTGGCAGGGCCGCTACTGACCTTGGACCACTGTGGTGGATGAACCATTGCGGTGAAGGGGCGCGGGGAACTGCGCGACCAGCCCTCGACGGGGGTGCTGGGTCGCTCGCGGAGTTCCCCGCGCCCCTTGGTGTTTCCCGGTGTCCCCCGGGGCGCAGGGTGCGGGTGTGGCGCAAGGTGCGGGCCGGTCCGAGCAGTTCCCCGCGACCCCTTGAGGGTTGGGCCGGGCAGGGACAGCATGGGGAGCCGGGTGGGGGAGGAGCCTCGCCCGGCTCGGTCGTTGCTGCCCCCGTGGTGGGCGGCGAGCGGCCAGGAGGGGGATGTCCGATGGCATACCGGCTCGAAGTCACCCAGGGCGACTGGCCCGCCGAGGAGTTGGCCAAGGGGGTCGAGGGGCTGCTGGCCGAGAGCATGGTGCTCTCCCTCGCCACCGCGTCCCCCGAGCACGGGCCGCACGCCAACCTCGCCTTCTTCGCCCATGACGAGGACCTTGTGCTCTACTTCGTCAGCGAGCGCTCCACCCGGCACAGCCGGCACCTGGCGGAGGACGCCCGCGCCGCCGCGACGGTGTTCCTGCCCCCGCCGGCCTTCGGCGAACAGCTGCGCGGTGTCCAGCTGACCGGTGGGGCGGGCGAGGCGTGGGGCCGGCAGGCGGAGGCGGCGCTGGCGGCCTACCGGCGGCGGTACCCGGCGTTCGCCCAGGACCCCGAGGTGCGGCACCAGTTCCTCACCGGCGGCGGGGCGGCGGCGCTGTACAGGTTCCAGGTGGAGCGGCTGACGGTGGTGGACGAGCCGCACTTCGGGCGGCGCAACTACCTGCGGGCCCAGGTGCTGCGCGGCTGACCGGGGCGGCGTGCGGGGTTCCGCCCTGCGTCGGTGTTGGCTGTACATCTTTGGCCATGTTGCATGTAGTTGTATGTACAACTCTTGCGATCGGTTCATCTCCGCGCAGTCGGGAGGACGCCGGTCGGACATCTCGCCGCCGCAGCCTGAAGACATGAGAATCGTCGTCGTAGGAGCAGGCGTGCTCGGCACCATGCACGCCTGGCAGGCCGTCGAGCGCGGTCATGAGGTCGTCCACCTGGAGCGCGAGAGCGAGGCCCGCGGCGCCTCGGTGCGCAACTTCGGGCTGGTCTGGGTGAGCGGCCGGGCCGCCGGTGAGGAACTCGCCGTCGCCCAGCGCGCCCGCGACCTGTGGGCCGGAATCGGGGAGAAGGTGCCCGGGCTGTACTTCCGCCCCAACGGCTCGCTCACGGTGATCCGCGCCGAGGCCGAACTGGCCGTCGCCGAGCAGGCGTTGACCCTGCCCGACGCCGAGGAGCGCGGCTACCGCCTGCTCGACGCGGCCGAGGCGCGGGCCAAGAACCCCGCGCTGCGCGGCAAGTACCTCGGCGCGCTGTGGTGCTCCCGGGACGGCGCCGTCGAACCCCGGCTCGCCCAGCCCGCGCTGCGCGCGGCCCTGGAGGCCAGCGGCCGCTACACCTTCGTGCCCGGCCGCGAGGTCCGCGAGGTGATCGGCGAGAACGCGGTCCGCGACGACCACGGCCAGGTGCACCAGGGCGACCTGGTCATCCTCTGCACCGGTGCCTGGCTCGGCGGGCTGGTCAGGGAGCTGGCGCCCGAACTGCCGGTCCGCCGGGTGCGGCTGCAGATGATGCAGACCGACCCGCTGGACGAGCCGCTCACCACCTCGGTGGCCGACGGCGACAGCTTCCGCTACTACCCCGCCTTCGCCGGCGCCGCGCTCGACGAGCTGCGGGCCGCCCAGCCGCAGCCGCCGGTCGCCGCCGAGCACAAGATGCAGCTGCTGATGGTCCAGCGCCAGGACGGCTCCCTGACCATCGGCGACACCCACGAGTACGACCAGCCGTTCGGCTTCGACGTGGTCGAGGAGCCCTACGAGCACCTGTCCGAGGTGGCCGAGGAGCTGCTCGGCCGCCCGCTGCCGCGCATCCGCCGCCGCTGGGCCGGGGTCTACGCGCAGACCGTCGACACCACCAGGGTCGTCCACCGCGAGCAGGTCAGGGACGGCGTCTGGCTGGTCACCGGACCAGGTGGCCGCGGCATGACCTGCTCCCCGGCCATCGCCGAGACCACCGCACAGATCTGCAACCTGTAAAGGCAGTTGTTCACATGACCAACACTGACATCCGGCTCGTCGTCCTGGACATGGCCGGCACCACCGTGGCCGACGACGGCCTGGTCGAACAGGCGTTCCTGGCCGCCGCCGACCGGCTCGGCGTCGAGGCCGGCACCGAGCGCCACCAGCAGATGCTGGACTACGTCCGCGCCACCATGGGCGAGTCCAAGATCTCGGTGTTCCGCCACCTGTTCGAGGACGAGGAGCGGGCCCAGCTCGCCAACGTCGCCTTCGAGACCGCCTACCACGACCTGATCGACGCCGGGCACTGTGCCGCGCTCCCCGGCGCCGCCGAGGCCATCGGGCAACTGCGGGCCGACGGCCGCGCGGTGGCGCTCACCACCGGCTTCTCCCGGGCCACCCAGGACCGCATCCTCACCGCCCTCGGCTGGCAGGACATCGCCGACCTGACGCTCTGCCCCGCCGACGCCGGACGCGGCCGCCCGTACCCGGACATGCCGCTCACCGCGCTGCTGCGCACCCGCACCGACTCGGTCCGCCAGCTCGCGGTGGTCGGTGACACCGGCTACGACATGCTCACCGGCACCCGGTCCGGCGCCGGCGTGGTGGCCGGAGTGCTGACCGGCGCCCACCGCGAGGAGCGTCTGCGTGCCGACGGCGCCACCCATGTGCTCGGCTCGATCGCCGAGCTGCCCGCGCTGCTGGCGGGCTGAGAGCGGTACCCGCGTCCGGCCCGCCGCACCCCGGCGGGCCGGACGCGTCGCTCTGCGATCGCCCTCACCGGCACGGCCTGGCGGTCAGCCGCGCTGCGGCCCGTACCGCCAGGCCCGGCCGTTCATCGCCAGCCAACCGCGCCCCACGCACCACTGGCAGGTCTCCGGCACCGTGCCGCTCCCGGTGGTGGCGCCGCGCATGCCCATCCGCACCCGGTACCGCACCCCGTCGGCGCAGTACGGGCATGTCACCTTGAACGTCACGGATCTGGTTCGCTGGTGGCCTTCGCTCATGGGGCAAGTATTCCTGCGTATCGGTCCGGGCACACGAATCCGTCCGCCGCCGGCGACGAGTGAAGGCCATTCGTGGGGCCGGTATTGACTACGGGCCGGCTGGCGGTACCGTTCGCGCCGCAACAGTTCCGCCTCGCCGGAGCCGTCCCGGGGCGGGTGCGAGGAGCTCTCGAGCCGCCGCTCGAACGGAACCGCCCGCGCCACGGTGGCGGCGTCGGCGGGGGAGTCGGATGAGCATTGAGAGCATCACCCGGTCTCCCTAGAGTCGGGGGCATGGACAGCGAGAACGCACCGCGCACGGTGCTGGGGGACGTCGAGGTCATCCGGGTCGTCGAGCTGAGCGGGATGACGTTGCCCGCCCGCGACCTCGTTCCGGCGGCCGGGGCCGGGGTGTGGCAGGACAACAAGGACCGGCTGGTGCCGGACCACTGGGAGCCGGACGGCGACCGGGCGGTGCTCGCGTTGCAGACCTGGGTGCTGCGCAGCGGCGGAAAGACCGTCCTGGTCGACACCGGGGTGGGCAACGGGCGCGAGCGGCCGGGATCACCCCGCTTCCACCACCGGCAGGGCGACTTCCTCGGCGCCCTGGCGCGGGCCGGCGTCCACCCGGAGGACGTGGACATCGTGGTCAACACCCACATCCACGGCGACCACGTCGGCTGGAACACCAACGGCGTCGCGGGGGAGTGGGTGCCGACCTTCCCCAACGCCCGGTACCTGGTGCCGGTCGCCGACGACTTCCACTACGGCCCGGACAACGGGTACGGAGGCGGCCGTCGGGTGGACGACCGGCTGATCTACCAGGACAGCATCGCGCCCGTCCACCGGGCCGGGCAGACCGTGCTGTGGGACGGCACCCACCGCATCGACGAGAACCTCACCCTGGAGTCCGCGCCCGGCCACACGCCCGGCTCGTCCGTGCTGCGGCTCGCTTCCGGGGGCGAGAGGGCGGTCTTCGTCGGCGATCTGCTGCACAGCCCGGTGCAGATCCTCGAACCGTCCTGCAACAGCTGCTTCTGCCTGGACGCGGAGCAGGCCGCGGCCAGCCGCCGCCGGATCCTCGAACGAGCGGCGGAGGAGCGGGAGTTGGTCGTCCCCGCGCACTTCAGCGGGGCGGGTGCGGTGGAAGTCCGTCGCGAGGGCGGCGAGTTCGCGCTCGGCCGGTGGGCGGCCTGGGGCGCGGAGTAGCGGCAGCCGGGCCGGCCGGATCCGGAGACGGACCCGGCCGGCCGGGGTGCCGGTCAGGCAGGGAGGGCCCGGATGAGGACGAGCGAACCGTTGAAACGGGGCTGACCGCGCAGCGCGCCGTGGTGCTCGTCCCAGGCACCGCTGACGAGGTCGCGGTGCAGCCGGTCGGTGTACTGCTCGGCCAGAGCGGCGTCCACGAAGCTCCAGGCCGAGCACGCCTGGCGGGCGCCGGGGTCGAGCAGGCGCTCGGGGCGGGCGTAGTACGCCTCGTTGAAGCCGTCGGTGCAGTCGGCCGGGATCGGGACCGGCTGCACGGTCACGGTGCCGCCGAGGGCCTCGGTGACGTCCCGGACCGCCGGGTAGCGCCGGGCCTCGGTGTCCAGCACCAGCGGGGCGTACTTGTACAGCCAGAAGTCGCGGACGAGCGCCGGGTCGCAGGTGAGGACGACGACCGGACCGCGCGCCACCCGGCGCATCTCCCGCAGCCCCGCCCCGAGGTCGCTCCACTGGTGCACGCTGAACGTGGTCATCGCGGCGTCGAACTCGCCGTCGGCGAAGGGCAGCCGCTCGGCCACGGCGTCCACGGCGGGCGGCAGGTGGGCCGGCCGCTGGGCGCGCATGGACGCCGACGGTTCGACCGCCGTCACCCGCAGTGCCTCCGACTCGTACGACCCGGCGCCGGCGCCGACGTTGACCACCGTGCGGGCGTCGCCCAGAGCCCGGGAGATCACCTCCGCGATGCGCGGGTCGGGCCGCCGGTGGTCGGCGTAGCCGGTGCCGATGGTGCCGTAGTCCGCGTCTCCCGCGCTGCCGTCCGCTCTGCGTTCGCTCATGATCCGAAACTAGCGAGGCCGTCAAGCGGCTTGCCGGGGGGCAGGGTTGGGTGAGCGGCGCATGGCCAGCCAGGAGGAGCCCCCGTGGGCGGCCGGGTTCCGTACGGGCGCGGTCGTGGCGCTTCAGTCCGCAGTCAGGATCTCCGGCACCGCCCGGCGCGGGGTGGTCGGCCCGGGCGGGCCGTAGCCGAGACGGACGACCAGCTGGACGTGACCGGGGCCGGTGGCCGGGTCGCGCAGCGCCCAGCGGGTGTCGGGCCACTCCAGTGCCTGGTTCAGGACCGAGAGCCGTACGCCGTGGACGGTCGCCAGCAGCCAGACGTGTTCCAGCGCCTGGCCCGCCCGCAGCCAGTGCGCCGGCCGGTCGCCCAGGGTGGTGAGGGTGCACAGCTGCGGCAGTGCCTCGAAGCGCTCGGAGGGCACAGCCGGCCGGGGCGGGTGGCCGGTGAAGCCGCGCATCGGGACGCGGGCGTCGTGGTCCTGCGGGCCCAGGGCGTACTGCGGGATGCCGTCGGGCGCGGAGTCCGGTCCGTCCGCGGGCTCCGCCGGGCGCAGCCAGCGGCCGATCTCGGCCAGCCGCGCCGGGTCGTCGGCCGTGCGCTGTTCGGCCTCGGCGGTCAGCGCGCTGACCCGGCGGACACCGTCCTCCTCCAGCGGGGACAGTAGGGCGCCCTCGGCGCGGGCCGCCGCGATGAGCTCGCCGAGCACCGCCTCCGGTACGTCGCGGTTGGCGAACGGACTGCGGCTGGAGTGCCGGAAGGCGACGGCCGGGTACAGGTCGCGGCCGGAGGGGGTCGCGGCGGGGTTGCGCGACCGTGCGGTGGGGTGGCCCGGGTCCGCGCCGCGGCCGAGGGCGAGATCGAGCGTGCTCGGGGCGGTGGCGGCGCGGGAGAGGTCCAGCACGGCGAGCAGGTCCGGTTCGCCCTCCTCGGGGAGCAGCCGTACCACCGGCTGCAGACCGAGGT
The DNA here is from genome assembly GCF_053598215.1 of Kitasatospora sp. NPDC001175. Taxonomy (NCBI): domain Bacteria; kingdom Bacillati; phylum Actinomycetota; class Actinomycetes; order Kitasatosporales; family Streptomycetaceae; genus Kitasatospora; species Kitasatospora sp. NPDC001175. The sequence goes on from NZ_JBSFJU010000008.1 coordinate 22,392, forward strand.
GCTGGGCGGCGACCCGGAGGTTGAACAGGGCGGCACCCACCGAGATGTGCAGCGCCCGGCCGTCCGGGTCGGTGAGCGGCATCGAGCGCTCCCGGTCGGCGTACACCCGCAGCGAGGTGGTGGCGGCCGACCAGCGAAGGCGCCAGGGCTGGCTGTTGTGCAGCGAAGGCGCCGCGCCGCCGGCCGAGGCCAGCAGGCGCAGTTCCTCGGTCGTCAGGGTCGGCTCGGTCATGGTCCGTCTCTCCTTGCCCGACTAGCGGCGGCCGCTGACGACCGCCGGACTCACCGGTAACTCCACGGTAGGCCGGGCTTTCCCACCGGCCGCAGGGCCGAAGGGCCCCTCGGGGCGGGTCGAACGGACCGGTCTGCCCGGGGCCGGTCGTCGTACCTCCGGATGGCCGACGTACGGGCGGGGCGTACCGGTGGCTCTCGGTTCCAATGGCCCTGGCGCACCTGTCGGGCGGCGGTGCCGAATCGGCGTCACAGCGCCTCCCAGGCGGACCCCCACCGAAAGGACGTGTGCCACGTGACCGGCCACAGCAGAAATCTGACGCGGCGTTCGGTGCGTCGGCGAATCCCCGTTCTCGTCGCGGCGACCGGGCTGGCCATTCTGGCCGCCGCGGGCGAGGTGCAGGCGAGTGGCCCGGTGGGCCATGTGACGGGCGGGGGATCGAAGAAATGCCGGGAGATCCGGTACGACGCCGGTGTCGCCGGTCCGGCCGGGCCTGCCGCCCTGGCCGGGCCCGTCGGTGTGGCCGCTGCCGCCGCACTCGCCGGAGGCCACGACGCCGACAGGCTGAGGGGCTGTACCGGCCCCACTGGTCCCACTGGTCCCACCGGCCCGGACGGGGCGACGGGAGCCACCGGGCCCACTGGTCCGGCCGGAGCGACCGGAGCGACCGGCGCCAAGGGGGCCACCGGAGCGACCGGCGCGACCGGCGCGACCGGAGCCACGGGGTCGGCCGGGCTCGCGGTCGATGCCGGAGCCACGTTCGTCGACATGTGTCGAAACGTCAGGAGCACGTCGCTTCTCCAAGGCTTCCGGAGTACGTCGCTCAGGAGGCGCGCGCAGTTGAGCTCCGGGTGTTCGAGCTGGGCATCGTCCACGGCCTGTTGCAGACGCCGGAGTACGCGGCGGCGATCACGGCCGGGGCTGTTCGCCGGGGCAGCATCACCCAGGCTCGGCGGGGGAGGAGCCGGGTGCGGACCGGCCCCTCCCCTGGGGTGCGGGACGGTCAGTGCAGGGTGCCCGCGTAGCGGCGGGTGAAGCGGGTGCCAGTGGCCGCGGTCACGGTGACGTCGTAACGGCCTTGGTCAAGCGGCCAGTTGACGGTGGTGGAGGAGTGCGGAGCCACCCAGACGGTGCGGGCGGTGCCCGCGAAGTCGTTCGGGGCGGCGGTGAAGGAGACCTCCGTGCCGCCGTCGTTGACCAGCTTCAGGGCGAGGCCGGAGGTGGTCAGGGTGGCGTGCACCGAGGGCACGGCGATGTCGCTCTGCCCGTCCCGGACCACGCTGCCCGCGAAGCGGCGGACGAAGCCGTCCGGCCCGTGCACGGTGAAGTCGTACCGTCCGTCGGTGGCCGAGGCGTCCCAGGTGTGGGTGCCGGTGGCGCCGGGGGCGACGGTGTACGGGGTGCCCGTGAAGGCGTACACGATGTTGGGGTAGGCGGTGTAGGGGAACGCCACCGTACCGGAGTTGGCGAGGGTGCAGGTCACCTTGCCCGAGGCGCGGTCGACCACCACGTCGGCGGACGGCCGGTACGGCAGCCTGCGGTGCGGGCGGCCGCCCGGCTCCTGGACGGGCATCGACTGGGTGCCGGTCGCGGGCAGGACGACGCCCGGGAGCTTCGCCCCCGCGTCCGCCTTGGCCATCAGCGCGACGGTGTCCGGCAGCCGGGGTATCGAGAAGTCCGGCCTGGTGAAGTCGAAGCAGCTGGTCAGGTCGCCGCAGACGGCCCGGCGCCAGGCGGAGATGTTGGGCTCCTGCACCCCGGTTACCACCTCCAGGAAGCGCAGCACCGAAGTGTGGTCGAACACCTGCGAGTTGACCCACCCGCCGCGCGACCACGGCGAGGCCACCCACAGCGGCACCCGGTTGCCCAGCCCGATCGCCCGGCCCTGGGCGTACTCCTCGGGCGTGCCCGGCTCGGGGGCGGGCGGGACCATGTGGTCGAAGTAGCCGTCGTTCTCGTCGTACATCACCAGGAAGACGGTGTGCTGCCACACGTCCGGGTTGGACATCAGCGACTGCAGCGCGGTGTCGACCCAGTGCGCGCCGTAGTCCGGGCTGGCGTTGGGGTGCTCGCAGAACAGGTACGGCGCCACCAGCCAGGAGACGGTGGGCAGGGTGCCGTCCTTGCAGTGCCGGTCGAAGGCGGTGAGGTCCCACTTGGTCATCGCGTTGACGTAACGCGGGTCGTCCTCGGGGAAGTTGTGGAACTGCTTGAAGTAGGAGAGCGCGTTGTCGTCGTAGTCGCCGGTCCGCTCGTCCTCGCTCGGGTTGTGGTAGACGCGCCAGCTCACCTTGGCCGACTCCAGCCGCTCGGCGTAGGTCGTCCAGTCCGCGACGGGGTTGTTGGTGACCGGGGTGTTGTCGATCCACGGACCGGTGGTGCCGTCGCGGCCGGGGCCCGAGGTGCCCGTCCACAGGTAGAGCCGGTTGGGGTCGGTCGGCCCGGCGAGCGAGCAGAAGTACGCGTCGCAGAGCGTGAACGCGTCCGCCAAGGCGTACTGGTAGGGGATGTCGGCGCGGGTGAAGTAGCCCATGGTGCGCTCGCCCTTGGCGGCGACCCACTTGTTCATCGCGCCGTTGTTGATCGCCTGGTGGCCGGTGGCCCAGTCGTGGGCGAGACCGCCGGCGTTCTGCGCGTTGTACTTGGTGGTGTCCATCCGGTACGGCAGCATCACGCCGCCGTCGCTGCGGCCGGCGTCGGGCTGGCGGAACACGTTGCCGCCGTCCGGGAACTGGAGCGCCTGCCGGTCGCCGAAGCCGCGGACGCCGTTCAGGGTGCCGAAGTAGTGGTCGAAGCTGCGGTTCTCCTGCATCAGGATCACGACGTGCTTGACGTCCTTGGCGGTGCCCGAGTGGCGTCCGGCGGCCGGGGTCGCGGCCCGGGCGGCGGTGGACGGGAGGCCGGTCACCGCAGCCGCGGCGGTGGCCGCGGTGGCGCCGACGAAGGTACGGCGGCTGAACTGGGACATGGACGGGCCTCTCAGACGGTGAAGGTGGCGACGGCGGCGGCGGTGTCGGACGGCCACTCGTTGGCGGTGGCGTTCGGCTCGGCCTGCGGCCAGCCGACGGCCAGGGTGTGCGCCTCGACGAGGGTGAGCGGGCCCGCGTACTGGACCTGGTCGATCCGGTCCTGCGGCTCCGGCCTGCTGCCCCGGGTGCGGCGGGTCGGCGACCAGGTGTTGCCGGGCGAGGCGGCCGGGTCGCGGTGGGCCCTGCGGTAGGCGTCGATCAGCCCGGCCTCCTGAAGCGCCACGGTGACCGGCCACTTGAGCGGGCCGACACCGGAGTGGGCCGCCGCGGTGGTGGCCGTCCAGTCCAGGTGGGAGGGGGAGGAGAGGTCGGCGGCCAGGACCACCGGGTGGCCGGCCTTGACGTCCGCGTGCACCGCGGCCGCCAGCGCCTTGGCTTGCAGGCCGCGGGCCGAGGCTGCCTCGGCCGCCTCCACCTGGGCGGCGCTCCTGCCGTCCTGGACCGCGTACGGGCCGTAGTCGTCCTCGTCCAGGTGCGCGGCCCACAGCCTGACGCCGCGCCTGCCGGGAGGCTGGACGGTGACGGCGGCGGCCGGCAGCGCGGCGGTGGTGCCGGTGACGGCGGTCAGCGGGTAGCGGCTGAGGATGCCGACACTGCCCGCGCTCTGGTAGGAGTACCAGCCGAGAGCGTCGGCCAGCGCCTTGGCCGAAGTGCCCGCCGTCTCCTGGAGCGAGAGCACGTCCAGGCCCTGGGTGAGGATCACCCGCAGCTGCTTCTCCAGGGCGTCGGTGCTGTGGGTGCCCGCATCCCACAGGTTCCAGCTGGCGACCTTCAGCCGCACCGGGTGGCCGGCGGCCCGGACCGGCGCCTGGACGGTGACGGTGTCCACCGCGCCGGAGGCGTCCTTGGCCTGGACGGTGACGGTGCCGGGGTGCGCGGGCGCGGAGTGCGGCGCGGTGCCGGTGACGGTGCCGTCCGCCGCGACCTTCAGCCAGGCGTCCCCGCCGGTACGGCGGTACTCGACCGCTCCTGTGCCGTGCATCCACAGGCCGCCCAGCTTGACGCCCACCGCCGCGCCGGGCGCGACCGGGGTGGCCGTCAGGGCGTCCACGGCCAGGTGCCCGCGGATCGGCGCGGGCTTCGGCCGGAAGCCGAACGGCGCGGTCTGGGCCAGGACGCCGTAGCCGTCCTTGGCCAGCAGGTACGCGGTGTACGGTCCGCCGGTCAGCGCGGAGGTGTCCAGCTGGACGTCACCCGAGGCCGCCGGAGTGTATTTCCACACCAGCGAGGAGCCGGTGCCCGGCTGCCGGGTGCCGTCGTAGATCCCGACCCAGTTCTTGGGGTCGGGCGCGTCGGTGGTCCAGTGGAAGGTGAGCCGGTCGCCTTCGGTCGGGTTGGCCGGGGTGCCGAGGACGAGGGCGGATCCTGTCGCCACGGAGATCCTGTCCGCCGCGCCGGCGTTGGCGCGACTGGGTCGAGTTGGCTGTACAACTGGCCCAATTCACTCCAGACGCGGCGGACTTCGTGTGAACGGCGCATGACGTGCCGTCGGGAGAATGCGTAACTTGCCCGACCGGCGGTGCGTATTCCGCCATGCGAGGGGGCTCCCCAGCCGGTTTTCCGTCCGATAGCCTCTTGACGCGCTATCAGCGGAGAAAGTAATGGGGGAGTTGGGATGAGTTTTCTCGGGGACGCCTGGGATGACGCCAAGCACCTGGCCGGCGATGTCGTCAAGGTCGGCGAGGACATCGTCATGGCGCCGGCGGAGATCGCGCACTGGGCCCTCACCCAGATGTTCGGTGGCGGCGAGGCCGACCTGCACCGGATAGCGAACGAGCTGAACGAGCTGAGCAAGCAGATGGACGGGCTGGCCAAGGAGATCAACGGCGCCCTCGGGCAGCTGGCCTGGCACGGACCGGCCTCCGACGCCTTCGTCGGCTACGCGCGGGCGCGGGTGGGCGAGATGAACGCGGTCGGCGACGACCTGGCTCAGCTGGGCGCGTCGGTCGACCGCCTGGCCAACGCGTACTGAGACGCGGACTCCTTCCGGCACGACAAGGACTACTTACGGGGGCATCAGGATCAGATGGCAGACCAGTTCGGCTATCAGATACAGGAACTCGCCAAGATCGAGCAGGACTGGCGCTCGGTCAGTGAGCGGATGACGCAGCTGAACCAGCAGATCGGGCAGATCCGGTCCACGCTGGAGAGGGCGACGGCCGTCGACCTCGCGTCGAGCACGCTCGCCGGGATCCCGGGGTTCGGCATAGCCTTCGAGGTCCTCGAGGACGTGAAGCAGATCGAGGAGGCGACCAAGCGTCTTCAGGCCGACAAGGAACGGCTGACCAAGGAGATCGGTGAGGGCGCCGAGAAGCTCAAGGCGGTAAAGGCCGAGTACCAGGCGATCGAACAGAAGATCGCGGACGAGCTGAGGAAGCACCAGCACGAGACTCCTCCGCCTCCTGCCCCGAAGCAGCCCGCCGGTGGCTCGGGCGGCCACGGCGGTGGATCCGGCGGTCACGATGGTGGCTCCGGCGGCCAGCACGGTGGCGCCTCAGGTGGTCACGGTGGCGGCTCAGGTGGTCACGATGGCGGCTCGGGTGGTCACGAGGGCGGCGGCGGTGGCGGCAGCCACGGTGCTCCGGACGGGCACGTCAGCACCGCCAGCAGGATCCCGGTCACGGACGTCACCTACGGCGGCGCCGGATCGTGGAAGAGCGGCAAGGCGGCCACCGAGGACTACATCAACCAGGCGCTGGACAAGATGGGCATCACCGACCCGCAGGCCCGGGCCAACTGGATGCGCGGCATGCTCACCATCGCCGAGCGCGAGTCCACCTACAACCTGCCGACCTCCCAGGTGAACACGGGCGACAGCAACGCCCACGGCTCGCGGATGCCCGACGGCGCACCCGCTGGCTCCTCCCGCGGCGGCTGGCAGTGCGTACCGGGCACCTTCGCCGCGTACCACCAGCCCGGGACGTCGACCGACATCTACGACCCGGTCGCCAACTGCTGCGCGTCCATGAACTACGTCATGGACACCTACCACGTCTCCCGTGACGGCTCGAACCTGTCCCACAGCGTCCAGCAGGCCGACCCGAGCCGCTCGCCCAAGGGGTACTGAGCGCCACCCGCGCGGCGGTCGGTGCCGAACCGGCCGCCGCGCCCCGCCGCGCCCCGTCGAACCCCTCCGACCAACCCCGCACACCCGAGGAAGAGCCATTCCCGTGTCCCGCACCACCCTTGTCGCGGCGAGTGCCGCGCTGCTCGTCGTACTCGGTACGCTCACCGCCTGCGACCCCTCCGCCGACCCGGCCGCCTCCGCGAGCAGCGCGGCCCCGGCACCGGCCGGGAGCGCCGCCGATTCGCCTGCGGCCGCGCCCTCCGGCAAGGCCGTGCCGGCGCCCTCGCAGAACACCGGAGCCGGCGCGACGGACGGCGTACCGGCCTCGGCCTGGACGGCCTCGAACGGCGTCCCGATGGCCGCGCAGTACCACTGGGGTTCGCTCGCCGCCGCCGCGAAGGCCGTCAGCAACCCGAAGTTCGAGTTCGAGCAGCTCTGCCTGACGCCCCGCGACCCGTCGAACGACCTCGCGGACTGGAAGGGCCCGGCCGCGCAGGCGACCGTCAACTCCGGCCGGAACGTCGCCGACTGGCAGGTCCAGCAGACGATCGTCCACTTCCCCGGGACCAGCAGCGGCGGGGCGCAGATGGCGCACGCGCTCTTCCGCGGGCTCGCGGACGAGCTGAACGCCTGCGGCAAGAGCGCCAAGGGCGCGACCGTGAAGGTGACCAGCACCGGCGGCGACGCCGGCAACAGCGACCTGGCCGCGACCGTCACCGTCCCGGAGTCGGGCGGCGGCAGCTACACCCTGCACCAGTACCTGTCGCTGACCGGCCGGACGGTGACCGAGCTGGCGCTCTGGTCGGACCACCCCACCCACCCGTGGTCGGCGCCGGCGGACACGGCGGTGCTCAAGTCGCTTGAGGCGCCACTCTGTTCGGCCTTCAAGGACTGCTGACGGATCACCGTCGCGGGGTGGGCCCGGCCCGGCGGCTCAGCCGCAGTCCGGGGTGAGCGAGCCCACCCGGCGGCCGTCGAGCTCGTGGTCGCCGTAGCCGGAGACCTCCTGCTCCTCGCCCGCGAAGTCCGGCTTGTCGTTGAGCCGGACGATGCAGCCGAAGCCGTCGGGAACGGGGTTGCGGACCGAGCGCGGGTGGACGGCCGGCGCTATGTCGTCCAGCTCGCGGAGGTCGAAGCCGTTCCTGGTCACGTGCGCGTCCTCGGCGAGGAGCACCCGGCCGGTCTGGTGCGGCCCTTCGAACAGGCAGAAGTAGCCCTTGCGGCACTGCGCGGCGCCGTCCGCGGTGTCGGCGTGGCCGGCCGGAGCGGTGGTGAGGGCGAGGCCAATTGCTGACATGGTCACGACAGCAAGGCGGGCGGCGCGGTGGTGCATGTGAACTCCGTTCGTCGGGAATGCGCACTCGTGGTGTCCGGGCGGCGACCCAACGCTACCCCGCGAATGCTCCCTGTACGGAGCTTTTTGACGCAATCCGTGCGCGCGATGAGGCCGGAGAGCACCGAGGGGCTGAGGGGAACCCGTTGTCCCGTCAGCCCCTCGGGCCGTGACCGTCAGGTGCTGCTCAGTGGCTGCCGCGCAGGTTGAGCACCACCACGCCGATGATGATCAGCGCGATGCCCAACCACTGGGCGCGGCCGAGCTGTTCACCGAAGGCGACGACACCGATGGCGGCGACGGCCGCGGTGCCCGCACCGGACCAGACCGCGTACGCGACCGAGACCGGGATGTGCTTCAGCGCCCGGCCCAGCAGCAGGAAGGAGAGCGCGTAGCCGATGCCCACGCCGATGCTGGGCCAGAGCCTGGTGAAGCCCTCGGTGAGCTTGAGGCAACTGGTGGCGCAGACCTCGCTGGTGATGGCGAGGGCCAGCAGCAGGTAGGACGGCATCACGCGGGCCGGGCGGCGAGCCGGCCCAGCAGCGCCAGGTCTGCCTGCTCCAGGCTCTCCAGCAGGGTGATCCGCTCGGCGGCCGCGATCGGCACGGTGGACGGTACGGCCAGCACGTTGCAGCCCGCCGCGTGGGCGGAGGCGACACCGGTCGGGGTGTCCTCGACGGCCACGCAGGCGGCCGGGTCCAGGCCGAGCAGGTCGGCGGCGGCGAGGTAGGGGGCCGGGTCGGGCTTGGTGCGCTCGGTGTCCTCGGCGGCCAGGGTGATGGTGAACCACTCGCGGCCGAGCGAGGAGAGCACCAGGTCGACCACCCGGCGCGGCGAGGCGGAGACCAGTGCGGTGGGCACGGCCGCGTCCCGCAGCTCGGTCAGCAGGGCCAGCGCGCCCGGCCGCGGGACTATCTCGGCGGCGACCTTGCTGGTGAACAGCTCGTCGAGCTGCGTGGCGAGTTCGGCCTCGGCGCGGTCGGTCCCGCTGGTGCGGTGCAGGTGTGCGGCGGTGTGCTCGACCGGGCGGCCGAGTACCTCGGGCACGTCCTCGTCGGTGAGGGTGAGCTCCAGCTCGGCGGCGATTTCGGCGGCGGCCTGCCACCAGAGGTGCTCGGTGTCGACCAGGGTGCCGTCCATGTCGAACAGGACGGCGGCCGGGCCGGAGCGGGAAAGGGAGTCAGGCATGGCGGTACCTTCGGTGTTCATGAGAAGCAACGTTCGATGAGATCTCAGGCGGTGGCAAGGCGTCGGTCGACCAGGACCGGGCGCTGCGGCAGCGTGATCTCCGCGGCGCCGCCGATCGGCAGGCCGGCGGCCTCCTCGGTCGGCAGGTCGGCCTTGACCTCGGTGCCGTCCGAGAGCCGGACGGTGAGCCGGGTGACGCCGCCGAGGAAGGATGCGGACACCACCAGGGCCCGGCCGTCCGCAGCCGCCCCCGATTGCTGACAAGAGCGGAGGCCGACGTTCTCCGGTCGGACCAGCACGTCCAGCGCGCCGTCGGCGGGGACGGTGCCGTCCACCTCGTGCCGGCGGCCGAGCACCTCGACGCCGTCGCCGGAGCGCTCGCACGGGATTCGGCTCATGGTGCCGACGAACTCGGCGACGAAGGCGGTGGCCGGACGGGCGTAGAGCTCGGACGGGGTGGAGCACTGCTCCAGGCGGCCCGCGCGCAGCACGGCGACGCGGTCGGCCATCGACAGCGCCTCCTCCTGGTCGTGGGTGACGAACAGGGTGGTGATCCCCAGCTCCTGCTGCAGGCGGCGGATCTCCTCGCGCAGGCTGAGCCGCACCTTGGCGTCCAGCGCGGACAGCGGCTCGTCGAGGAGCAGCACGCGCGGCTTGAGGGCGAGCGCGCGGGCGAGCGCGACGCGCTGCTGCTGGCCGCCGGACATCTGGTGCGGGTAGTGCCCGGCGCGCTGCGGCAGGCCGACCAGCTCCAGCAACTCCTGGGCGCGCCCCCGGCGTTCGGACTTGGCGATGCCGCGCATCCGCATCCCGAAGGCGACGTTGTCGAGCGCGGTCAGGTGCGGGAAGAGGCTGTAGGACTGGAACACCATGCCCGCGTCGCGCTTGTGCGCGGGGATCCTGGTGATGTCCTCGCCGTCGACCAGGACCTCGCCGGCGTCGTGGGTCTCGAAGCCGGCCAGGATCCGCAGCGCGGTGGTCTTGCCGCAGCCGGACGGGCCGAGCAGGGCGAGCAGTTCGCCGGGCTCGACGGTCAGGTCGAGGCCGTCCAGCGCGGTCGTGGCGCCGAACTCCCGGCGCAGGGAGCGGAATTCGACGGTCGCGCCACCGGTCGCGAGCGGCGCGCCGGAGGAGAGGGCGGTAGCCGTGGTCATGCGGGGGACTCCTGGAGTTGCGGGGGGTGGATCAGGAACGCGCGGTCTTGCGGCCGCGGCCGACGGCGGACATCAGCAGCAGCACGACCCAGACGATCAGCAGGCTCAGCATCGAGACCGCGACCGACATCTGGCCGTCGCTCTTGCCGTTGGAGTTGATCCACACCGAGAAGGGGGCGAAGCCGAGGATCGAGGCGGTGGTGAACTCGCCGAGCACCAGGGCGACGGCGAGCACGGCGGCGTTCAGCAGCGCGCTGCGCAGGTTCGGCAGGACCACGGTGAACACCGCGCGCATCCAGCCCGCACCGCAGTTGCGGGCGGCCTCGACCAGGGTGACCACGTCCACGCCGCGCAGTCCGGCGTCCAGCGCCCGGTACGCGAAGGGCAGGGCCATCAGCACGTACGCGATCACCAGGACGATCGGGAACTTCGGGTCCTGGATGGCCACGACGGTCTGGAAGAACGGGGTGTCGGACAGGTAGTCCGGACCCCAGCGCAGCACGCCGACGATGCCGGTGGTGAGCGCCACCACCGGGACCACCAGCGGGAGCGAGCAGATCACCTCGATCACCGTGCGCAGCCTGGGCGCGCCGAGCCTGGCCGCGAGCAGCGCGGGCACCAGCAGGAGCAGCAGGACCACGACGGTGACGGCGGCGAGCTCCAGGCTCAGGGTGAGGCTGTCCGTGAAGCCGGGGGCGTTCAGCAACTCGGTGTAGGCGCGGAAGGAGATGCCGCCCTTGGTGTCGTCGAGGCTGAAGTAGACCGAGGCGGCCATCGGCACGGCGAAGTAGACACCGCAGATCAGCAGGACCAGTCCGCGACCGAAGCGGATTCTCGAAATCAGGCTAGCCACTTGGCACTCCGGCGCTGAAGGGGCAGGTAGATCGCCATCACCAGGCAGGCGACCACGATCATGTCGAGGCCGAGTGCGAGCGCCAGGTTGCCCTGGCCGACCAGCACGTTGCCGGAGAGCGCGTCGCCGATCTGCATCGAGATCAGCGGTACCGAACTGCCGACCATGGCCTCGGCGGTGGCGTACGCGGCGAAGGAGGCGCCGAACAGCAGCACGAACCCGCCGAGCAGCGAGGGCAGCAGCACCGGCAGCGCGACGTGGCGCCAGTACTGGCGCACGGTGGCGCCGTTGTTGTACGCGGCCTCGCGCCACTGCACCCGCAGTCCCTCCAGGGCCGGGGTGATGGTGAGGATCATCAGCGGCACCAGGAAGTACAGGTAGACCACCGAGAGGCCGGAGAAGGTGTAGAGGTTCCAGCCGTGCTTGGTGAGGCCGAGCTTCTTGGTCACCTCACCGGAGTTGCCGAGGGTGGCGACGAACATGAAGGCCAGCGGCACACCGCCGAAGTTGGCCAGCACGCCGGAGCCGGAGAGCACCGCCTCGCGGAACAGCCGGAACCGGGAGGTGACCACCGCCTGGGCCAGCGGCAGACCGACCACGGTACCGATCAGCGCGGTCAGCAGCGAGAGCTTGACGCTGCCGAACAGCGCCGTCCAGTACGCGCCCTGGAGCGAGTCGGTGAGGTTCGCGGTGGTGAAGGTGCCGCCGCCGCCGGGCGAGTCTGTCGAGGTGGTGAACGCGCCGATCGCGATCGCGACCGTCGGCAGGCCGAAGCCGATCAGGAAGAACAGCATCAGCGGGAGCGCGGCCAGCCAGGCGCGGCTGCCGCCGCGCTTGCGCCGCGGGGTGGCACGGGAGGTCCGTGCCTCGGGGGTGGCGGTGCCGGACGTCCCCGCGCCGCCGCCGAGATCGGCGGCGGCGGGGGTCGGCACCGGGGTGGGAGCCGTAGTCATGGTTGAGGATCAGCCCGCGATCGCGTTCGCCCAGTTCTCGGTCACGGTCTTCTTCGCCGCGTCCGTCTGGGCCTGGGTCGGGAAGGTGGTGAAGGGCTTGGCGACCGGCGGCAGCTTGGCGGCGGCCGCGGCGTCCAGGGTGCCGGCGCTCTTCATGGCGTCGAACAGGGCCGGGGTGGCGTAGCCGCCCAGGAAGCCGTTCTGGCCCTCGGCGCTGTAGAGGTACTCCTCCCACAGGCGGGCGGCGGCCGGGTGCGGAGCCCACTTGTTGATGGCCTGGTTGTAGTACTGGGCGTAGGAGCCGTCCGCGGGGATGGCGACCTTCCAGTCGATGTCCTTGTCCTTGAACTTGTCGGTGTAGCCGGTGTTCAGGTAGGACCAGTCGACGCTGATCGGGGTCTCGCCCTTCTCGATCGTCGCCGGGGTCACCTCGACCGGGTTGAAGTTGCCGGCCTGCTTCAGCTTGCCGAAGAAGTCGATGCCCGGCTGGATGTTGTCCAGCGAACCGCCGTTGGCCAGCGCGGCGGCCCAGACGGCGCTGAGCGCGGCGGCGGCCTTGGTCGGGTTGCCGTTCAGCGCGACCATGCCCTTGTAGTCGGGCTTCAGCAGGTCGGCGAAGGTCTGCGGGCAGACCGAGACCTTCTTGGCGTCGCAGCCGATCGAGACGTAGCCGCCGTAGTCGTTGTACGACAGGCCGTTCGCGTCCTTCATGGTCGCCGGGATCTTGTCGAAGTCGGCGACCTTGTAGGGGGCGAGCAGGCCCTGGGCGCCGGCGCTCTGCGCGAAGGCGGTGCCGAGGTCCACCACGTCGGGGGCGCGGTCCTGGCCCTTGCGGGAGGTGATCGCGTTGATCTCGTCCTGGCTGGAACCGTCCGGGTTCTCGTCCTCGATGTCGATCCCGTACTTGGCCTTGAAGCCGTCCATCAGCTTGCCGTAGTTCGCCCAGTCCTTGGGCAGCGTGATGACGTGCAGCTTGCCCTCCTTCTTGGCGGCGGCGACCAGCGCGTCCATCCCGCCGAAGTCGGCGGCCGAGGTGGCGTCCTTGGCGGCCTTGCCACCGGCCTTGGCGGGGGCGTCGGCGGAGGAGGTCGAGCCGGCCGACCCACAGGCGGTGAGGGAGAGCGCGGCGGCGGTCAGCACAGCCGCGAAGGCGGCGGCACGGGCACGGTGCAACGTCACGGGAAAGTTCTCCTGACAGGGAGGGAGCGGCAAGCTGGGGGTATCGCTCATTGGGGGAGGCATCGGACAACTTCTGGTCAAGTTGGCTAGGCAACTCATCGCCGACGTCGGTAAGTACGCCGGAGTCCGGTGACGGGAAGGTGAACGGACGGCCCAGCTCAGGGGGCGGCTGCGGGAACGGTGGAATCAGTGCCGCCGCGCAGAGATCAACAGCGGCTACAGTCGGTGGCGTCCGCGCTGCACCCGTGCGCGGGCCCTGCCCCAGGAGGGACATTGACACACGCGGCACGGGCACATGCGGCCCGGGAAGCAGACGTGGCACAGGAGACACACGTGGCACAGGACTCCGAGCACACCACGACCGTCGACCGGACGTCCGGCGCGCTCTATCGCCAGGTGGCCTCCGACCTGCGCGAGGCCATCACCTCGGGCTCCTTCGGCGAGTCCGGGCGCCTGCCCGCCGAGGGCGCGCTCGCCGAGCAGTACGGCGTCTCCCGCGGCACCATCCGGCAGGCGCTCGCCCTGCTGCGGGCCGACGGACTGGTCACCTCGCGGCGCGGCACCCGCCGGGTGGTGCTCGGCGGTGCCCGGGTCCAGAGCTTCTCCGAGCTGCTCAGCTTCACCCACTGGGCCCGCTCGATGGGCGAGGAACCCGGCGGGCGGCTGGAGTCGCTCGTCCGGCGGCCGGCCGACGCGGCCGAGCGCGAACAGCTGCGGCTCGCGCCCGGCAGCGACGTGTACGTGGCGCTCCGGCTGCGCACCCTCTCCGGCAACCCCGTGATGGTGGAACGCATCGTGTACCCGCCCCGGGTGGGCGAGCTGGTCGCCCAGCTGCCGCCCGACGTGGTCTCGCACACCGAGTTCCTGCGCGAGCACGGCATCCTGTTCACCGACGCCGACCACACCATCGACGTGGTCGCCGCCAACGCGGACGACGCCCGGCTGCTCGGCTGCCGCCGGGGCAGCCCGCTGCTCAGGGAGCGCCGCCGCACCACCGACCCCACCGGCACCCCCGTCGAGTGGTCCCAGGACCGCTACCTCCCGGGCACGGTGGCCTTCAGCGTGCACAACTCCCTCGCCGCCTCTGCGCTCTCGCGCCACGCCCGCGAGGGCGACTGAGCGCTACCGGGCGCACGCCCCCGTCAGGTCTCCCGTCAGGCCATCAGGCGCTCCAGCAGCGGCCTGAAGTGGGCGAACGACGGGGTCGGGGCGCCCGCCACCTTGGCCTGGTCGTCCCAGCGCCGGACGGCCACCGCTTCCTCGGCGCCCGCGAGCGCGGCGAAGGCGGCCGCCTCCGCGGCGTCCATCGGACCGCCCTGCACCCGCAGCGTGTACTCGGAGGCCTCCGACAGCCGCGCCCGGTAGTCCGGCTCCACCGCGCACAGGTACCGCTTCGCCGCCACGTGCAGCCGTACCGGCTCGGTCACCTCGGGCCCGAACCACCGCGCCAGCCAGTCGGCACCGGTGTGGCTGTGCCGGTTGTCCTGCCCCTGCATCAGCCGCAGGCCCGATCCTCCGAAATGGCCCACGTCGTGCAGCAGTGCCGCCGCGACCAGGTGCGCGGGCGCCCCCGCCGCCTCGGCCGACGCACCCGCCTGCAGCATGTGTTCGGCCATCGTCACCTCCTCGCCCAGGTACTCGCCGAGTCCCTCGCCCGCGAACATCCGCTCCAGCGCGTCCAGGGCGGCGGCCCGCCGCTCCAGCACCGCGAGCGTGGAGGCCAGCGAGTCCAGGTCCGCGTAGCAGCCCTGCAGATGGCGGTGCCCGTCCTGCGCGAAAGCGGTGCGGGCGTGCAGCAGCCGGGTGTTGTCGAAGACCAGGCAGTCCCCGGGCACCAGCCGGAACGTCAGCTGCAGCTCGGGGCGCAGCGTGATCCGTGCGAAGCGCCGGTACGCGGCGTAGAAGGCGTCCAGCTCGGCGGCCGGCAGGCGCAGCGTCCCGATCGAGCGGTTGTTGAACCGCACCTCGCGGATCCGACCCAGCGCGTCCACCTCGATCAGCGGCCGCTCGGCCCGCAGTTCGCTGCGGCGGTCGCGGAAGGCGAAGGGCACCGGCGTCCCGGTCAGTACGGCGAAGTCCTCCGGAGCCTCCTCGCGCAGCAGCGCCGCCGCGCGGAAGCCGTCCACCAGGCCGGAGTCGCCCCCGGTGGCGTCATTGCGCAGGCAGTGCAGCAGCTGGAGGGTGGGCACCGGGTCGCGGTACGGGTTGTCGGTGTGCGGTGCGATGGCCGCGCTGGTGAACGCCAGGTTGTTGGGGTCGGGCTCGACCCGGACGTCGAACAGCTCGCCGTAGTTGGTCTCCCGGACGTAGCCGAAGTCGCGCGCCACCTCCAGCACCTGGCGCTCCAGGGCCGGCACCCCGCGCAGCACCGCGAACCCGACGTCGCGCACCGCCGCCAGCACGGCCGTCCGCTGCGCCGGGTCCGCCAGGTAGGCGTCCCAGTCGGCCCCGGGCCGGCCGGCCGGGAAGTCCGCCGCCTCCCACAGCCGCTTGCCCTGCTCGGTCCGGCCGTCGCCGGCACCGGTCCCGGTCAGCCACTCCACCGGGTACCGCGACCGGTGCCCGTCCGACCAGCGCACCGCCAGCACGCCGTCCTCCTCCGCCTGCTCCGCGATCGCCAAGTCGCCGGGCAGATCGGTGATCTGGAACAGCTTCTGGCCGTTGCGGGGGTCGCGGCACTCGGTGCAGGGGCAGTTGTCGCGCAGCCAGTACGCGGAGAGCGGCATCGGGATCTCCTTCTCGGATCACGCCAAGTTGTATAGCCAACTTGTCTCGCGTACGACCCTGCCGAGCCCGGATGAGAGGCAGTCGACGGACTGGTGGCCGCGACGCGAACAGCGGCGGACCCGTGGGCGTCAGCCCACGGTCAGCACCGCGTTGCCGCGGATGCGGCGGCCGCGCAGATCGGCGATGACGTCGGCGGTCCTGGACCAGTCGCGGACGGTGCCGATCTCCGGGTGCAGCCGGCCGCCGGCCACCAGCCGGACCAGGGTGGCGAGATCGTCGCCGTAGGCCGGACCGGAGGCGGTGTAGTCGAAGTGCGCGATCCTGGCCTGGGCCGGGCCCTTGAAGAACTCGAAGAAGTCCAGGGTCGCCGGCGCGCCGCCGGCCTGGCCGAACCAGACCAGCAGGCCACCGGGTGCGGTCCGGGCCAGCGCCGCCGACAGCGACGGTCCGCCGACCGACTCCAGCGCCACGTCGAACGGCCCCTCGGCGTCCTCCACCGAGGTCACCACCTCGACCGCGCCGAGCTCCGGCAGCCGGGTGCCGCGCTCCCGGCTCGCGCAGACCGCCGTGACCGCCGCTCCGGAGGCGGCCGCCAGCTCGGTGACGTAGTGCCCGACACCGCCGCTCGCCCCGGTGAGCAGCACCCGCCGGCCGGCCACCGGACCGGCGGCGCGGAGCAGCCGCAGCGCGGTGATCCCGGCGAGCGGCAGCGCGGCGGCGGTCACCGAGTCGACGCTGTCCGGCAGTTCGGCCGCGTTCCGGGTCGGGACGGCGACCCGCTCGGCCCATCCGTATCCGGGCGGATGGGCCACCACCCGGGTGCCGGCCGCCGGGCCGGTGCCGTCGGCGGCGGCCCGCAGCACCAGGCCGGCCACGTCCTTGCCCGGCCGCCAGTCGGGCCGGGGCCGCGGCAGCACCCCCGCCAGCTGGAGGGTCTCGCCCCGGTTGACCGAGTACGCCTCCACGGCGAGCACCAACTCGTCGGCCGCGGGCTCCGGTTCGGGAGCCTCACCGAGCACCACCGGCGCACCGGTCCCGGGCCCCGGCAGGATCGCCCTCATGGCCGTCACTCCCCGGCGAAGACGACGGTCTTGGCGTGCAGGGTGTCCCCGAAGTACTCGCGGACCGAGGCGATCCGCCCGTCGCGGATGGTGAAGACGGCCAGGCAGTGCTGCTCGTACCGGCCGCCCGCCTTGGCCAGGCCCCGGCTGGTCCACTCGGCCAGCACCCGGTCGCCCTCGGCGATCACGCCCTCGAACTCCATCGACAGCGAGTCCGGCACCAGCCGGGAGACCATCGCGGGGATGAACTCGCCGAGGATCTCGTCCGGTCCGGTCCAGGTCCGCGACAGCGGCAGGTCGCCCGCGAGCTTCCAGGTCGCGTCCGGTGCGAAGAAGCGGCGCAGCGCGTCGAAGTCCCCGGTGAGCAGGGTGTCCATGTAGTCGAGGACGACGGCCTTGCTGGCGGCGGTGAGGTCTGCGGTGGTCATGGTGGTTCCAGCCCTTCTGGCGTTCGCTTTCCGGTAGTCGAACCCTAGGAAGAACGCGGTACCCGAAGGAAAGACCGGTTTCCGATCGGATCAGAACGAAACGGCATCGCGGCAGTTCAGGCCGGGTCGTAGACTGCCGGACATGCTCGAACTCCGCCGCCTGCGCTACTTCCTGGCCGTCGCCGAGGAGCGGAACTTCACCAGGGCGGCCGAGCGGCTGCACATCGCCCAGCCCGCACTGAGCCGTCAGGTCCGCCAGTTGGAGGAGGAGTTGGGGGTACGCCTGCTGGAGCGGAGCACCCACTCCGTCGAACCCACCGAGGCCGGAGTGCTGCTGATGGACCGTGGTGCAGCCCTCTGCGAGGAGTCCGACCGGCTGTGGCGCGACCTCAAGGGCTTCGCCGGAGGCGAGCAGGGCACGCTGTCCGTCGGCTACAGCACCAGCACCGGGTACGAGACCGCGCCCGCGCTGCTCGGTGCGCTGGCCGAGCGGCACCCCGGCATCGTCCTGACCACCAGGCTGCTGCCGACGGCCGAGATCGTGGCGGGTGTCGCCGACGGCACGCTCGACGCGGGCCTGGTGCGCTGCCCGCCGCCCACACCCGAACTGGTCCGCACCCTGCTCCGGCTGGAGCAGCAGGGCGTCCTGATGGCGGAGGGGCACCCGCTCGCGTCCGCCGAGCGGGTCGACATCGCCGCACTGTCCGGTGAGACCCTGCTGGTCCACCCCCGGGAGGCCAACCCCGGCCACTACGACGCGATCCTCGCCCTCTTCGGGGAGCCGGGACGGGTGCCAGGCCTGCTGCTCCGCCGGCTCTCCTTCGACGCGGCGCACACCCCCGTGGCGCGCGGCGAGGCCCTCGCGATCGTCGGGCGCTCCGCCGCGCGGACCCTCCCGGCCGGCCTGCTGTGGCGCCCGCTCGCACCCGTCGCCACCATCGAGATCCACCTGCTCACCCGGGGCCGCCCCACCCGTCCGGCCGTCACCCGGCTGCTCCGGGTCGCCTCCGACACGGCCCGCGCAGGCGGCTGGCTCCGCTCCCCGGACACGGCCGCACCCTGATCCGGGGCGGGCGTACGCAGGCGCCGGCGCGGTCTTTGCCGCAGGCGTCTACTCGGGCTGCCGGCGGGGCAGCAGCAGGGCCGGGAGCAGGGCCAGCCCCATCAGTGCGACCGCCCAGCCGTAGGTGTGGCGGAAGGCGTCGGCCGGGTGCGGGGCGGTCCGCTGGGCGTGGGTGAGCAGCACGGACATCAGCGCGGTGCCGGTGGAGGCGGCGACCTGCTGCAGGATGGTGACCGCCGTGGTGGCCAGCGGCACCTGTTCGGCGGCGACGCTGCGGGTGGCGGCCGCGATGGTGGGCATCATGGTCAGTCCCACGCCGACGCCCAGCACCGCGAGGGCGGTCTGCAGGTGCCAGAAGGGGACGTCATCGGTGACCTGCACGGTGAAGGCGAGGAAGCCCGTGGTGGCGACCAGGACGCCGGTGAGCACGATCCGGCCCGGCGGGTGGCGGTCGATCAGCCGTCCGGCGAACTGCATGGTCACCCCGGTGGCCAGGGCCTGCGGGATGCCCAGCAGCCCGGAGTGGGCGGCGCTCTGGCCACGCAGCCCCTGGTAGTACAGCGGGAGCAGGATCAGCGAGCCGAAGTAGGCGCAGACGAAGAGCACCTCGGACCCGGCCGCGGCGGCGAACGGCCGCCGGGCCAGTAGCCGGAGGTCGAGCAGCGGGTGGTCGCAGGTCAGGGCGCGGGCGATGAAGCCGAGCACCATGGCGCCACCGGTCAGCATGAAGGCCGGATCCCTGCCGTGGGTGAGCCCGTAGATCAGCATGGACAGGCCGGGGGAGAGCAGCAGCAGGCCGAACAGGTCCAGCCGGCGGCCCGGTCTCGGGACCTCGTGCGGCAGGATCCGGGCGGCGAGCAGGATCGCGACGGCGGCCACGGGCGGGTTGATGAAGAAGATCCACCGCCAGGAGGCGGCGTCCAGCAGCGCACCGCCCAGGATCGGGCCCGCCAGTGGCCCGAGGAGCACGGGCAGGCCGAGCACGGCCATCGCCCGTCCGGTCCGCTCGGGCCCGGAGGCCCGGAGGACCAGGGTCATCCCCACGGGTGTCAGCATTCCGCCGCCCAGGCCCTGGAGCACCCGGAAGGCGACCAGGCTCTCGGTGTTCCAGGCCAGCCCGGCCAGGGCCGAGCCGGCGCCGAACAGCACGAGGGCGGTCAGGTACAGCCGTTTGGCGCCTATCCGGCCGACGGCCCAGGCGGTGACCGGGATGACGGTGGCCAGGGCCAGGGTGTAGCCGGTGGCCACCCACTGGATGGTGGTGAGCGGCGCGCCGAAGCTCCGGCCGAGCGTGCGCATCGCCGTGTTGACGGCCGTGGTGTCCAGCACGCTCATGAACGAGCCCAGCACGACGACCAGGGCGGTGGCCCGCAGCCCGGCGGCGCCGGCCGCCGGGGGGGCGAGGCGGGTGCGCGGGGTGGCACTGGTGGTCATGGCGCTTCCCCGCTCGGTCTCCGTAGGGCTGGGTCGGGCGGGCCTGCCGCAACGCCCGGCCCTGCCAGGTCAGTTGGTCCGGCATGCCCACTGCGGCACCCTCGGTCACGCTACCGTCCGCCGGTTCACCCTGCTCGTCGAAGGGCGGCCGGACGGGGCGGCGGTCGGTGGCGTCCCGGTCGGTGGCGGGGTGCGATGCAGGTCGGTGCTGGTTCGACTGGCGCCGGGGGAGTCGGGGTACCGCTCCGTCTGACGGGTGAACCCGAGCCGGTACGGCGATCGGCACCGTCCCGAGCGGCCGCACCGGTCCGGTGAACGGATGGTCGAGTGGGTGGTGGAACCGATGGTCAGCGGCGCAGCCGGCGGCGGAGCGTAACGCACCGCCAGCCGCACTCTCGGCCGTGCCGCCGGGGCCCCGCCCGGCTCAGGAGGTGGCGACGGCCGCGCTCCACGCCGCGGCCGCGGCCTCGGCGGCCCGGTCGGCGTCGGTGCCGGGAAGGGCGGCGGCGAGCGCGGTGAGGACGGACTGGACGGTGTCCAGCGCGGCGGCGGTGCCGTAGTGGTTGACCCGGAGCATCTCGGCGGCGAGCGGACCGCCGCCGGCCTGGACCGGCAGGGCCGGGTCCAGCCGCCCGGCGAGCTCGGCGGCGTGCAGACCGGACGGGGTGCGCAGGGTGGTGGCGACCGGCGCGGCGTGCTCGTCCCGGTGGACGTACGGGGTGAGGGTGCCCAGCGCGCGGACGCCCGCGCGGGTCGCGGCCGCTGCGGCGCGGTGCCGGGCGATGGTCGCGTCCAGGGTGTCGGCCGCGATCCGGTCCAGGCAGGCATCCAGCGCGAGCATCTCCAACTGGGCCGGGGCGTGCGGGAGTGCGGTGCGCCCGGCGTCCGTCCAGCGCTCCTTCCAGTCCAGCAGCGAGAGGTAGGAGCGGCGCGGCGCGGCCGGGTTGGCGGCGATCCGCTCCCAGGCGCGGTCGCTGACCGAGACGGCGGAGACCCCGGCCGGGCCGCCCATCGCCTTCTGGCCGCCGATCACACACAGGTCCACGCCCCACTCGTCGGTGAGCAGCGGCTCGGCGGCGACCGAGGCGACGGCGTCCAGCATCAGCAGCGCGCCGTGCTCCCGCACCACGGCGGCGATCTCGGCGACCGGGTTGGTGTTGCCGGTGGCGGCCTCGGCGTGGACCAGTGAGACGAAGTCGATCCCCGGTTCGACGGCGAGCACCCGGGCGACCTGCTCGGCGCCGGCCGCGCCGTCGAACGGCACCACCAGGTCCACGACCTCGGCGCCGCAGCCGCGCAGCCAGTTGCCGAAGGTCTGGCCGTACGGGCCGGTGACGATGTTGAGCGCGGTGCTGCCCGGGTGCGCGGCACCACGGATCGCCGCCTCCAGCGGGAGCAGCGCCTCGCCCTGGGTGATGATCACGTCGGCCGTGGTGTGCAGCAGCGCGGCGACCTTGTCCTCGATCGCTGCGAACTGCGCGGCACTCAGCGGCGGGAGGTCGAGGAAGGGGCTCACGGGGCTGGCCTTTCGGACGGGTACACGGGGCGGGGGTCCGGCCCAGTCTGCCGCATCGCCCGTGCCGCCTGCCCCGCCGGTCCCGGCCGGCCAGTCCGGAGAACGGCCCCGCTGTGGAGGCCCGCAGCGCAACGGGACGAGGCCCGGGCCGGTCCCCTGCCGCTTCTGGCTTGGCAGGGGACCGGGTGACCGGGCCTCGTCCCGTCATGGGGCCGACCGGTGGGGTCGGCCCATGGCATCACTGCGGGATGTGACCGGTCGTGGAAACCGACCGGTCACGGGACACGACTAGTCGGCCAGCATGCGGTAGGTGTTCCAGCCGCCGCCGACCCTGGCCGCGTCGTTGAACGGGTCGGTCTGGCCGCCGTTGCCCTTGTAGAAGTACAGGTTGCCGCTCCTGTCGCGGGCGAGCAGGTCGGCGAGGCCGTCGCCGTCCATGTCACCGGTGGAGACCAGAGTGTCGTACTTGTCCCAGCCGCCGCCGATCCGCACCCGCGAGTCGAACGGGTCGGTCGTGTTGCCGTTGCCCTTGTAGAGCCATAGCACGCCCGACTTGTCGCGCGCGACGATGTCCGGCTTGCCGTCGCCGGTGAGGTCGCCCACACCGGTGATCTGGTCGTAGATGCCCCAGCCGCCGCCGATCTTGTGGCGGTCGGTCAGCGTCCCGTCGGCGTAGGCGAAGTACTCCCACAGGTAACCGTTGCGGTCACGGGCGATGATGTCGGCCTGGCCCTCGCCGCCGAGGTCACCGGGGGACAGGACGGTGTCGTAGATGTCCCAGCCGCCGCCGATCCGGACCGAGGGCTTGTCCTTGCCGGCGAAGACCAGGCTGCCGTCGTCCCACAGGAAGTAAGTCCCGTCCCAGAAGCGGTCCTTGTTGTTGTCGACGTCCGCGACCGTCTTCAGGTGCTTGTAGACGTCGTTCTGGGCGCCGTTGAATTCCAGGTAGCGGTCGTTGAAGTTGCCCTTGCCGTCGGGCCAGTAGCTGTAGACGCTGTTCTGGAAGTCGATGCCGATCAGGTTGAAGATCGGCGAGGCCTGGCCGGCCGCCACGCTCCGTGGTGCGGCGAGCTGCGCCGGGCCGGAGGCGGCCTTCTTCTGGTAGGCCTGAGCCCTGGCCTGAGCCACTTTCTGGCTCGCACTCAGGAAGGGCGAGGTGGTGGCAGCCGAGGCCGAGCCACTGGCAGTGCCGGCCATGGCGGTGGCGAGCACTGCGGTCGCGAGTCCGGTCAGGACACGCTTGCTCATACGTCCGGTGAATACGGACAAGTAACTCTCCCCTATTGCGCAAAGAGGTGCGGGTGCTCGGAATGAGCTTCTCCGCCATCCGTGATCCTTCCACAGATGACTCGTATGACAATCAACTAGGGGGGGTGGTTGTGCTGCGGGATCGAGGAAATCGGGAGGCCGCGGCATTGGGTCGAATGCCTCCCGAAGTGCCTAATCGGACTAATCCCTCTTACGGGGTGATTTTCAATCACCATCTCCGAGAACGGGGCCTTCTGGTTCGTTTCGACGAAGCCATGCCACTCGAAATGACAGGGCGCCATATCGACAAATGCGACGACCGTGGAGCGCGCCGGGAGGTGCGGATGCCGGGTGACATCGCCGGTCCGGCCAGGTGCCACTTCGTGCGAGGTGTCTGGGCAAGGCCTTGACGCCCAGTAACTTACCGGCCAGTCAGGCTAGTTCACGGTGTGAGCCCCCAACTCGCACCGGAGTCGGCCCCGGTCCTCCGTCGAGACCGGCCGGACCGGGCCCAGTGCCTCCACCCCCCACCCGGAGGAAGCCATGCCCGCAACCCCCACGCACTCCACCCTGCCCGGACACCGCCGGCTCGCCTCGCTGGCGGCCGGCTGCGCCCTGCTGGCCGCCGCACTGGCAGGCGCCGGCCCGGCCGGGGCGGCCACGTCCGCGAACACCCCGGTGCCGCGCACCGACCCGGTGACCGCCGCCCAGGCGCTGGCCGCGCCGGGCGTACCGGGTGCCAACGACTGGTCGTGCAAGCCGAGCCCGGCCCATCCGAGGCCGGTGGTGCTGGTCCACGGCACCTTCGCCAACGGTTCGGTGAACTGGGACACCGTCGCGCCCGCGCTGGCCGGGGACGGCACTTGCGTCTTCGTGCTCACCTACGGCGCGATGCCCGGTGCCCCGGTGCTGCGCGCGATCGCACCGGTGGCGGACTCGGCGCAGCAGCTGTCGGTCTTCGTCGACGGCGTGCTCGCGGCGACCGGCGCCGGGCAGGTCGACATCGTCGGCCACAGCCAGGGCGGCGGCCTGATGCCGCGCTACTACCTGAAGTTCGACGGCGGCGCGGCCAAGGTGCACACCCTGGTCGGGCTGGCCCCGAGCAACCACGGCACCACCCTGGACGGCCTGGTCACCCTGGCGAAGTCCTTCCCCGGCGCGCTCGACCTGGTCGGCGCGGCCTGCCCGGCCTGCACCGACCAGGTCGTCGGTTCGGACCTGCTGAGCCGGCTCAACGCCGGCGGCGACACCCTGCCCGGGGTGACGTACTGGGCGATCGCGACCCGGTACGACGAGGTGGTCACGCCGTACCGGACGCAGTTCCTGAGCGGCCCCGACGTGCACGACGTCACGGTCCAGGACCTGTGTCCGACCAACATCCCGGGCCATGTGCTGATGGCCGTCGACCCGGTGGTCCTGCACGAGGTCCGGCACGCCCTCGACCCCGCGCACGTGGGGGAGGCCGACTGCTGGGCCAACCTCACCGGCTGACCGGTGCGGACGGGGGCCGCCCGGGACCTCCCGGGCGGCCCTCCCGCCGGCGGTGGGCCCGTAGGTAGAGTGCGCGCATGAGCGATGGCGCGGTGCTGCACATCAGGGGACGGGTACTGGTCGGGCCGGAGGACGTCCGGGACGAGCTGTGGGTCGTGGACGGCCGGGTGAGCTTCACGCGTCCGGCGGGGGCGACCGACGTCCGTACGGTGGCCGGCTGGGCCATGCCGGGCCTGGTGGACGCGCACTGCCACGTCGGCCTGGACGCGCACGGCGCGGTGGACGAGGCCACCAGCGAGAAGCAGGCCCTCACCGACCGCGACGCGGGCACCCTGCTGATCCGCGACGCCGGTTCCGCCGCCGACACCCGCTGGATCGACGACCGCGAGGACCTGCCCCGGATCATCCGGGCCGGCCGCCACATCGCCCGTACCCGCCGCTACATCCGCAACTACGCGCACGAGATCGAGCCGGGCGACCTGGCCGCCTACGTCAGGGCCGAGGCCCGGCGCGGCGACGGCTGGGTGAAGCTGGTCGGCGACTGGATCGACCGTGAGCGCGGCGACCTGGCCGCCTGCTGGCCCGGGGACGCCCTGCGCGAGGCGATCGCCGCCGCGCACGCCGAGGGCGCCAGGGTCACCGCGCACTGCTTCGCCGCCGAGTCGCTGCCCGACCTGGTCGCCGCGGGGATCGACTGCATCGAGCACGCCACCGGTCTGACCGAGGAGCTCATCCCGGTCTTCGCCGAGCGGCAGGTGGCGATCGTCCCGACACTGGTGAACATCGCGACCTTCCCCAAGCTCGCGGACGGCGGCGAGGCCAAGTTCCCGGCCTGGTCCGCGCACATGCGGCGGCTGCACGAGCGCCGCTACGACACGGTCGGCGCGGCGTACGACGCCGGGATCCCGATCTTCGTCGGGACGGACGCGGGCGGGTCGCTGGCGCACGGGCTGGTCGCGGACGAGGTCGCCGAACTGGTCAAGGCCGGGCTGCCGGCCGGGGCCGCGCTGTCGGCGGCGAGCTGGGGAGCACGCGAGTGGCTGGGGCGGGAGGGGCTCACCGAGGGCGCGCCGGCCGACCTGGTGGTGTACACGGACGACCCGCGGGCGGACGTCCGGGTGCTGGCCGATCCCCAACTGGTCGTCCTCCGCGGGCGTCCGGTCGGCTAGGGGCGCGCTCGGCGGGGCCCGTTGGGCCGATAGGGTGGCGGCATGGCACCGCGTCCACTTAACGAGATCGTCGAACCCGGCTGGGCCACCGCCCTGGAGCCGGTGGCCGGGCGGGTCGCCGCGATGGGTGACTTCCTGCGTGCGGAGGTTGCCGCGGGGCGGACGTACCTTCCGGCTGGCGCGAACATTCTGCGGGCCTTCCAGCAGCCCTTCGACGAGGTGCGGGTCCTGCTGGTTGGTCAGGATCCGTACCCCACCCCGGGGATGGCCATCGGTTTGAGCTTCGCGGTCGACCCGCAGGTGCGCAACCTTCCCGGCAGCCTGGTCAACATCTACCGGGAGATGGGCCAGGACCTGGGTTGCCCGCCGCCCAGCAACGGCGACCTGACCCCGTGGACCGAGCAGGGTGTACTGCTGCTGAACCGGGCGCTGACCACGGCGCCCGGTAAGCCGGCGGCGCACCGGGGCAAGGGCTGGGAGGAGGTCACCGAGCAGGCGATCCGCGCCCTGGTGGCCCGGGGTGGCCCGCTGGTGGCGATCCTGTGGGGGCGTGACGCCCGGAACCTGCGCCCGCTGCTGGGGCAGGTCCCGGCGATCGAGTCGGCGCACCCGAGCCCGATGTCGGCGGACCGGGGGTTCTTCGGGTCGCGGCCGTTCAGCCGGGCGAACGAGCTGCTGGTCAAGCAGGGCAGCCAGCCTGTGGACTGGCGTTTGTCGTAACGCCTCAGACCCGGCCGTACTCCAGGAGTCGCGGCGGAGGCCGCCCGAGGTGGTGCACGACTGGAGTCGCATCGGCCGCTTCCCCACCCCCTCGCGGCCACCGGAGTCACCGGCGTCCTCGCCGCCGCGGTTGCCGTCCTGCTCGCCGGGGGCTTCGCCACCATCCGTCGCCTGACCACGCCGCTACATGCTCGGGACGGATTCGAGCTCGGGACGGGCGGTCCGGACCGCGGCTGTCTTCCGTTCCCGGTGCACCCGTTCGATGCGTTGTCCCCAGCCCGCGCCCAGCAGGATCAGGACGGCGCCGAGCACGCCGATCAGGCCCAGGCGGTCACCGCCGACCGCGATGCCGATGAGCAGCGCCCAGACCGGTTCGGTTCCCAGCAGCAGGCTGACCCGGGTCGGCGAGGTGGTGCGTACGGCTCGCATCTGCACGAAGAACGCGAACACCGTGCCGATCAGCGCGAGGTAGAGCAGGTCCGACCACTGGCCGGGGTGCAGCCGGGGGACCAGAGCCAGGAAGGAGGTCCCGACCAGCGGGCTCAGCGCACAGAAGAGCACCGATGCCGTGGCCATCTGCAGCAGGGTGAGGTTGTAGGAGTCGTACTGCCGGCGAGCCGCCCTGCGGTGCATCACGGTGACGTGCACCGCGCGCACCGCGGCCGCCGCCAGAATCAGCAGGTCTCCCTGCGACGGGGCGCGCAGCCCTGAGCCGGAGGCGAGCAGGCCCACCCCGACCACCGCGAGCACCGCGGCGAGGAAGAACCGCCGGGGCAGCCAGGATCGCCCCACCACGCTGTCCAGCACGGGCGTCATCACGATGGTGAGACTGATGATGAGCCCCGCGTTGGTCGCGCTGGTGTGGGCGATGCCGTAGGTCTCGAACGTGAAGATCACGGCCAGGATGGTGCCGAGCAGCACTCCGGTCAACCACTCCTGGCGACCGGCCCGGCGCAGCCTGGCGATGCCGGCCGGCAGCATGGCCGCCGTGGTGACCAGGAATCTGAGTGCCAGGACCGCCACCACGGTTGACGGACTGACCAGCTCCTTGGCCGCCAGGTAGGTGGAGCCCCAGACCGCGGCCACGAGCAGGAGCAGTATGTCGATCAGCGCCGTGCGGGAGGCGAATCCGGGCACGATCACCCTCTCTGGTTCGGGCCGGCGGTCGGGGTCAGACGGTGGCGTAGGGAGCGTTCTCCCGGTGGATCGAGTACTTCTCCCAGGCCTCCCGGTCCCGCAGATAGCGCGGGTCGTCGGCCAGGATGGCGCGGGTCTCGGCGCCGCCGGGAGCGAGCTTCCAGCGCACCGATCCGGTCACCTGTGCCGCGCAGACCTCGACGAACGACTCCAGTGCCAGGTGCAGTCGGCCGTACCAGCGCCCCTCCAGCGACTCGCGCACCCAGAGCTGCTCGACGTGCATCTTCTCCCGGAGCAGCTCCGCATCCAGGGTGGCGGTCTCCAGGTGCCGATAGGTGCGCAGCAGCAGCCAGGCCGCCGGCATCTCGCGGATCTCCAGCACCTTCTCGCCGTTGTCGAGGTGCTCGAGGCCGCTGTAGCGGCCCAGCCCGTACGCCCCGACCCGGGTGTTCAGCGCGGCGATGATGTCGGTCAGCGCCAGCTCCACGCCGTCCACCGCGGTGGGGATGCCCCGCTCGAAGCGGATCTCGATGAACTCGCCCCGGGCCTCGGGGCGCAGGGCGCTCCACTGGTACATGTGTTCCGGCACGGCGTGGTCCTCGGGGTCGTCGAGGATCCCGGACTCGAACTCGCGGCACCACAGGTTGGAGTCGCCGCTGACCACCCGTGTGCTCATCTGGTCCAGGCCGACCGCCTTGAGCTCCTGGATCTTCTGGTCCCGGTCGACCGGGTCGAGGTCGTAGGGACTGCCGTACCGGCCCGGGTAGCCGAGCAGGGCCAGGGCTCCGTTGAGCCTGCGCAGGGTGTTCTGGGAGCGGTTCGCGGTGTGCAGCACCGCGGTGGCGCCGAGCTCACCGGCCAGTTCCACCGCCAGCTTGGCGATCAGCGGCCGGCTCAGCGTCGAGCTGACGGGATGGGTGTCGAGGTAGACCGCCTGGGCCTGGATCGCCGGGCGGACGAACCCTTCGACGAAGGCCGCGCGCCCGTCGAGGACGTGCAGGCGGACGCCCAGTTCGTCGGCTATTCGCTGTTTGTGCTCGCTGGTCTCGTCCTCGCCGAGGTCAACGCTCACCGCATGGATGTTTCGCAAGCCCGCGTCGCGCAGCCGCAGCAGCAGGTAGGTGCTGTCGAGGCCACCACTGAAGAGCGTGACGACGGGCTCGTCGGGGTCCAGCGCCTCGGTGGTGAGCTGTCGGAACGAGCGGATGAGCTGACCTTGCGTCATCGGGTCTCTTTCGGAGTGCGGCTGAACATGGCGATGAGTACGTCGCGGTGGCCCTGGACGCCCTTGGCGGCGGGCGTGAGAGGGGTGACGCTGTGCAGCATCCGCTCGTCGTCGGCATAGAGGAACTCGCCCGGTTCGCTGAGCGTGACCTCGTCCAGGCACTCCCGGGTGGGGGCGTCGTAGATCCGGCTGAGCCCGCCGTCGATGGAGTTGCGCTCGATCAGCAGCGTCAGTACGTAGTCGACGCCGTCGCGGTGGATACCCTCCGGCGTCGGCTGCCCGTGCTCCGTGCTGCGCGCCAGGATCCGGTTCTGGAAGGTCTGGATCTTCCACACGTCGGTGCCGGCGGTCCCCGCAGGGTCGAGCAGGACGGTGGCACACCACTGGAAGATCGCGCGCAGTACCGGGCTGGCCGACACCTGGCTCTCGAAGGCCTCGAAGTGCCGGTCGATGCCGCCGTTCAGGTAGTTGACGTCGCGTGACTGGCGGTACGGCACGTGCGGCAGCAGCGTCAGGGCGTCCGCCGCGGTGTCGTAGCGGAACTCGGAGTACCGGCGCCGGCGGTAGGTGCCGCCGTCCGCCATGTAGGCGTCCTGCCGCAGGTTGTTCCAACTGTCGGCGAACTGCTTCCAGTCGGCGCCCTGCAGCAGCTCCGGGTCGAGCACGGCGCTCAGTCGGCCGTGGGTGTATCCCCGCTGGTGGATCTGCTGTGCATGACCGGCGGTCACATCGGTGATCATCGCTACTCCTTGAACGGAATGTCGGTGACGCCGAGCAGGCCCAGCGCGGCGCCGAGCTGGGCGGCGGTGCGTACCACGGGATCGGCGCCGGTCAGCCGCTCGGTGGGGGTCAGCGCGGCGTAGCCGACGCAGGCCATGCCGGCGGCCAGGGCCGCCGCGACGCCGGGGCCGCTGTCCTCGACCACCACGGCGTTGGCGGGGTCCACGCCCATCCGGGCGGCGGCGTGCAGGAAGACGTCCGGGGCGGGCTTGCCACGGGCGACGTCGGCGGCGCTGTACACCCGGTCCTCGAAGAGCGGTGCGAGCCCGGTGACCTCCAGGCTGAGCGCGAGCCGATCCCGGGGAGAACTGGAGGCGACACAGAATGCGGTGCCCCGTTCGGCCAGTGCCGCAAGGACGTCCACCATCCCGGCAACCGGCCTCAGTTGGTCGCGGAACGCGGCGAGCAGCCGAGCCCGCAGTTGCTCGGCGAAGTCCTCCGGCAGCTCCCGGCCGCTCCGGGCCCGGACGATCTCCCGGACCCGTTCCAGGCTGCCGCCCATGTAGCGGTCGACGCACTCCT
Source organism: Kitasatospora sp. NPDC001175 (assembly GCF_053598215.1). NCBI lineage: Bacteria > Bacillati > Actinomycetota > Actinomycetes > Kitasatosporales > Streptomycetaceae > Kitasatospora > Kitasatospora sp. NPDC001175. Next base: position 51,901 of record NZ_JBSFJU010000008.1, read on the forward strand.
GGTAGCCGGTCGGTATCCCCGCCTCGGTGAGCAGCGTGGCCAGCTCCGCGTTGGCGATCGGTTCGGAGTCCACCAGGACCCCGTCGCAGTCGAAGATCACCAGCTCGGCGGTCGCCGGCGTGACGGCCGCCGGGGCGCGCCGGCCGTCCTGGTCCGCCCAGAGCGGGTAGGGGTGCTCCTGGAGGTAGGCGTTGTCGAAGCGCGGGTCGGTGGTGACCTCCTGGAGCACCCAGGTGGGCAGCTCGGTGATCTCCTCGGCCCGGTCCGTCTCCAGCTCCGCGAGGACGAGCCCGGCGTTCTCGCCGAAGAACTCGTCCACGATCCACGGGCCGTCAGGTGTGTCCAGGGTGTGCCGCCGCTTCTCCACCAGCGGCCGCATGCAGAGCGAGTCCAGCAGCTCCTGTGCGTCGGCCAGCGGCAGCGGGTACTCGAACTCCGGCCGGTGGGCGCCGGTGCGGCGGCCCTTCACGGTCAGGGTCGCCGAGCGGCGGTCCTCCACCCTGACCCGCACCACCCGCGCCGGGTCCCCCGAGAGGTAGCCCTGCCGGATCTCCTGGGTGCGCACCGTCGCGGCCCGCCAGCCCGGTCCGACCAGGAACTTGCGTTCCGTTTCCACGCCCATCAGCCCTGCTCTCCCAGCAGTTCCTCGATGTCCCGCAGGCAGTCGCCGCAGCCCTGGTTGGCGCCGGTGGCCTCGCGCACCGAGGGCAGATCGGTGATGCCCTCGTTCAGGGCCGCCAGGATGGCGCGCTCGGTGATGCCGCCGCACAGGCAGACCACCGGATCGTCAGTCCAGAACACCGGTGCTCCTCGCGGTGACGGCCTGGGACCAGGCCTGCAGAGCCGGGTCGGCGAGTGAGTCGAGGAGCCAGTCGTGGTCCAGGCCCTGGCCGGGCAGCGACGGGACGACGACCAGGTGCAGTCCGGCGGCCCGGGCCGCGGCGACGCCGGTGCCGGAGTCCTCGAAGGCCACCGACGCGGTGGGATCGGCGCCCAGGGCCGCGCAGGCCGTGAGGTAGAGGTCGGGGGCCGGCTTGGGGGTGGACACCTCGTCGGCGGCGAAGGAGACCGGGAACAGCTCGGCCAGGCCGGAGGTGGACAGGGCGGTGTCGAGCAGCACTCGGGGGCTGTTGCTCGCCACGGCGACGGGCACCCGTGCGGCGCACGCCCTGACCAGCTCAAGGGCGCCCGGCAGCGCCTTCGCGCCGCCGGCCAGCTCCCGGCGGACACCCTCGAGCAGCTGGGCGGCGAGCCGGTCGCCGTCACCGGGACGGCCGAAGTACTCGGCCATCACGGTGCCGACGTCCGGCAGCGACTTGCCGATCACCAGGGCCTTCTGCTCCGGGCCGAACTCATGGCCGTGCTCCGCGAACAGCGCCGTCTCGGCAAGGGTCCAGCAGCCCTCGGTGTCGACCAGCAGCCCGTCGCAGTCGAAGACGACGGCCTGGATCCCGGTCGGGATCGGTGCGGCGCTGGATGCACGGTGAGCGTGCCCGGTCATGAGTTGTCCTTTTCGGGAGCGGCCGTTGCTTGTAGTGCCAGATCCAGCACCTCGGCGAGGACATCGAGGTCCGACGGGCCGATCACCAGGGGCGGATGCAGGTTGATGACGTCCGGCGCCATGCCGGTGGTGGCCACCAGGACGCCCACGTCCGGGTGGACGCTGCGGCAGTGGTGGCGTAGCCGCGCGGCGTGCGGGCCGGTCAGGACGATCCGGGCGGTGCCGCCCATCGCGTCCACCCGCCGGACGAGGGCCGGGTGACGGGCCGCCAGTTCCCGTAGCCGGACGTCCATTTCCCGCTCCAGCCGGTCGATGTCGGCGTCCACCTCGGTCCAGGCCTGCCAGCGGTCCAGCACGGTGTCGACGACGGCCAGGGCGTGCGGGATGCCGATGTACGTTGAGGAGTGGCTGCCCGGCCGGTAGCGCGACGGGTGGGCCAGCGGTTCGCGGGCCCACACCATGCTGAGCGCGGCGCCGCCGTTGGTCAGCCCCTTGCTGGTGACCACGATGTCCGGGACGACACCGGAGCGCTGGAAGCCCCACCGGGGGCCGACCCGATGCATTCCGGTGAAGATCTCGTCGGCGATCACCAGGGCGCCCTGGCGGCGCGCGTGGTCGACGGCGGCCCGCAGCAGGGCGTGGTCGGGCTCAACCATGCCGCCGACGTTCTGCACCGGTTCGAAGATGAAGGCCGAGACCTTGCGGCCGAAGTCACGGCCACCCACACCGGTCAGCTCCGAGCCCCAGCGGGAGACCGCCTCGACGCAGCCGGGCGGGCAGGTGCCGTTCTCGTCGGCGTGCGGGCAGCGCAGGCTGTCCGGACTGGGCAGCCGGACCACCTCCAGCCCCCAGGCGGCGAGCAGTTCGCGGTAGCGCGGGCTGGAGCTGAGCATGCTGGTGACGCCGGAACGCCCGTGGAAGGCGCCCTCGAAGACCACGACGGTGCCGGGGCCGTTGTTGCTGAAGGCGATCCGCAGGGCGGTCTCCATCGCCTGGGCACCGCCCAGGTCGAGCTCCACCCGCCCAGGTGTCCCCACCACCTCGGAGACCAGGCGTTCCAGCCGCTCCAGCACGCGCAGCCGCACCGTGGACTCGCAGAACGAGGGCAGGGCGGGCAGCTCCATGCACCGCACCAGCGCCTCGTGCAGCAGGTCGCGGTCGTAGCCCCAGGCCACGGTGCCGTTGGCCGCCTCGGCGTCCAGGTAGCGGCGGCCGTCGTCCGCGGTCAGGTAGCAGCCGGAGCCGGCCACGAAGCGCGGTACCGAGGGCTCGCGGTAGATCAGGTTCCCCGCCCCGGCGAAGGAGGGGACGCCGTCAACGGTGGTGGTGCTGGAGTCGGTCATGCGAGAGCCACTTCCGGGGCGGTTGCGGGCAGCCAGTCCGCCGGGCGGGCGGTGGCGAGAATCGGGGTGACGTCGGGGGCGTTGCAGTCGATCCAGCCGGTGACCACGGTGAGGACGTCCCAGCGGGCGGTCCCGTCCGGAAGCTCCAGCTCGCGCAGCGCGTCGAGCCAGGCGGCGACCTGTGCGCGGTCGGCGTGCCCGGTGGCCAGCCGTCCCCACCCGTCGGCGCGTTCGGCCAGCCGGCGCAGTGCGGCGGCCAGGTCGAGGTCGTGCGCGGGGATCTGCTCCTCCAGCTGCGGCAGCAGCTCCTTGGCGGGGTTGTCGGGGGCCGCGGCGTCGGGCAGCGGCCGCCCCAGTCCCTCGGCGAGCCACTGGGAGCCGGTGCGATAGCAGAAGAGCCGCAGTTCGCGCACCAGATCGGCGGGGTCGTCGGCGGTGTGCACGAAGTTGAACAGGCCGTTCACCCGGCCGATCCTGGTCCGCAGGTCCTGACCGCGTGCGGCGTTCGGGTCGGCGGCTCCCTTGAGCGCGGTCAGGCGCACGCTCGCGGGCAGCCGCTGGTGGTCCGGTGTCGCGTCGCGGTGGGCGTCGCGGAGCAGCACCACCAGTGAGGGGCCCGAGCCGAGCAGGTGGTCGACCACGGCGATCCGCTGGTCGGAGGCGGCGTTGAACTGGTAGCGCCAGATCTCCCGGGTGAGCAGCGGGTCGAACCGCACCGGCGCGGCGGCGACCGGGCGGAAGCCCTCCTCGGCGAGGGTGTCCAGCACCAGGGCGCAGCGGCGGCCGGCCACCGCGTCGGGCTTGAGCACCACGAAGGTGTACTCGGCCAGCCGGTCCAGCGCCCCGAGCGCTCCGAACAGTCGCAGGCCCTCCCGCGCATAGGTGTCGAGCCGGTAGTGGTCGCGCTTGCTCCGGTCGGCGGTCAGCGCCTCCAACGCGGCGGCGGGTACGGTGGTGCGGCGGTCGAGGTCCGCCGGTGAGGATTCAGGCACGGAGATCACTGCTCGCTGTCAGTCGGCAGCCGCCGAGCGGGGTGGGCACACCGTCCACCAGGACGGCCCTGCTGCCGTCGGGGTGTTCGGTGCCGGACAGGGCGAGCCGGCCGGCGGCGAAGGCCCGGACCGTCCATTCCAGGCAGAACGGGTCGCTCTGCCGCTTCTGCATCAGCTCCTGCTGCCAGGCGTCCTCGACGGTGGCCTGCCGGCCGGCCACGGGGACCTCGGGTCCCATGGCCAGGACGGCGCCGCCGTCGCGGGTGCCGTCCACCAGGAAGCAGGAGGTGCGGGTGGTGCGGCGGCCCAGCGCCATGGCCAGCCGGACCGGGTCCTTGCCGATCAGCAGGCGCTCGCCGCCCGGACCGAGATCGGCGAGGTCGCCCGGGTGCTGATTGATCATCCGGCCCGCGTAGCGGTCCAGCAGGTCGCCCTCGATCCAGCGGTGGTAGGCGAGCACGATCAGGTCGAGCTCGCCGTGCCGGCCCTCCCAGTCCGCCAGCCGGGTGTTCAGCTCGTCGTGCCAGGCCCGGGCCCGGGCCCGGTAGGCCTGGCGGGCGCGCGGGTCGTCGCAGGCGGCCGAGGCGGTGCCGCAGCAGGCGTCGAAGTCGCCGGGCCAGGCCTCGACGCCTGCCCCGCGGGCCAGCTCCAGCGCCTTGACGCGTTCGGCGTGGGAGGCGACCAGGCAGACCTCGAAGCCCTCGGGCTCGCGGCGGCCCAGGTCCAGCAGGGTGCGGAGGTTGGCTCCGGTGGCCGAGACCAGGACACCGATGCGCAACGGGCCGCTGGTCGAACGGCGGCGCAGTCGATCGGTGTGGTGCGGGGTCACTAGGAATCTCCCTTCGCAGTCCCGAGGGCGGACATCAGGTCGAGGACGACCGCGCAGCCGGGGCGCTGCGGATTGACCAGGTGCATGTGCCGGGCTCCGGGGACCTCGGTGTGCCGCAGCGGCAGTCCCGCCGATCGCCAGCGGTCCAGCTGACGGTGCGTCAACTCGGCCGGTACGGCCTGGTCCTCGGCGGCGCTGACGACGTCCAGTCCGGCCAGGTCGCGCGGGTCGGGGGCCGGGGTGGCCTGGCCGGCGGTGCCGCCGGCCGCCAGGTGATCGGCCAGGTACTGCTCGACGGCCCCCGCGCCGACGCCCAACTCGCTCGCCGCCACCAGGTCGGCCACGGGCGCGAGCAGCAGCAGGCGGCGCCGCTCGGCGTGTCCGGCGGCCATCCCCAGGGCCAGCTGCGCCCCGGCCGAGTGGCCGACCAGCAGGGCATCGGCCCAGGCCGGATCGAGCGCGCGCAGCGCCACGTCGGCGGCCAGCGCGTCCTGGACCGCGCCGGGCCAGGCGCCGCCGTCCCAGAGCGGGCGGTACTCGACGGCCGCCACCGCCCGACCGCGGCCGACCAAGGCGGTGGCGAGCGGCCGCAGGTCGCGGGCCACCCGGTCGTGGCGCCAGAATCCACCGTGCAGCAGCACGATCCGGTTCCGGGCGGGGGCCCCGGCCGGCAGGTACAGGTCCACCCGGTGCCAGGCGGAGCCGCCGTAGCGCAGCGATCCGTACCGGATGTCGTCGCCCGCGCCGCCGCCCGCCGCGTCCGCCGCCCTGGTCGTGGCCGTCACAGCAGGCCGAGTGCTTCCAGCCGCCCCAGCCAGTGGGCGAGCCGCTCGTCGGACATCCGCACCTCGGCGCGGCGCTCGGCGCTCTCGTCGGCCTGGCCGTAGCGCCACCACACGTGGCCGTCGGCGCGGCGGATCATGAACGACCGCTGCTTGCGCGCCGGGCTCTGGATCATCAGCGAGATGGTCTCCGGTGCGGTGATGGTGGTGTGCAGCTGCTCGTGGTCGAGTGTGATGACCTGCCCCTCGTCCTCCTGGCGCACCAGGTACGGCCAGAACCGGGTCACGTCCGCCGTCTCGTCCAGCGGCTGGTCGGTGGCGTACAGGGTGTGCTGGTAGGCGCCCCGCAGGATGTACGCGGTGAAGCTGTAGCGGTGGTTGTGCACCCGCTCGTACTGGTCGGTGTTGGCCAGCCGCAAGCGGATCCGCAGCCCCTTCTCCTGGTCGTCCCAGAGGACGATCTTGTCGTCCAGCGCGTGGCACTCGAACTTCTCGCGCAGCTCGGGGGTGTGCAGCGCGCGCAGCACCAGGGTGCGGAGCAGGTCGCGGTCGTCGCCGATCCGGCGGGCGATACCCTCGGTCACCTCGGCGGCGGCGTCCAGGTCGTCCCAGCGCACGCTCGGCAGGGACTCCATCAGCGCCACCGCGCGTGCGGCGTCCGCGGCTGGCGGTGCCGTCGGCAGGGTGTCGGGAAGCGCAGTCATCAGAGGACCTCCATCCCGCGCAGGCGACCGGTGAGCTCGTCGAAGTACGCCTTGCTGATCCGCTTGCTCTCCCGCCGCGAGGCCTTCTCCTGGTCCTCGCCGTAGCGCCACCAGACACGTCCGGTCTCCCGCTCGGTGATGATCGAGCGGTCCTTCTCGGCGGGGCCGCGAAGGAAGAGGGAGACGGTGTCCGGCGTGGTGTACGTGGTGTGGATCTCGCTGTGGTGCAGCGTGTAGCAGTTGCCCGCGCGCTCGGTGGTGACGAAGCGCGGCACCACCTTGAGATCGGTGGGGACGGCCTCGAAGTCGTTCTGCGCGTCCTCGGGGACGTCCGGCGCCTGGCCGACCAACTCGTGCCTGATGTGTCGGTAGTTGCCGCGCATGATCAGCGAGCTGAAGGAGAACCGGTGGTCGTGCGGCCGGTCCAGGTGGTCGTCGGTGGAGACGTGGACGCGGATGCGGAACCCGCGGTCCAGGGCGTCGTAGATGACCAGCTTGTCGATCAGGCGGTGGTGCTCGCATTTGTCGAAGAGGTCCTCCTCCTCCCGGGCGCGCTCCAGCAGCATCGTCAGCGACTGCTTGTCGGCGGCCAGTTCGGTGAGAATCTCCTTGGTCTGCGCCCTGGCCCGGGGCAAGTCGGACCAGTCCACGACCAGACGGTCGAGTGCTTCCAGCATGGGGGTACTCCGTTGGTAGCTGTGCCGTGAGTGCGGATCGCCGCAGCGCGCTGGGGCGGCGCGGCGTCAGGCCGGGCTGGAGTGGGACCGGCTGCTGGGCACCATGGCGCGGGGCCCGCTCCCGTCGGCGATCTCCAGGCCGAAGGTGCGGTGGGCCGTGCCGGCCACCAGCTGCCAGATGTCCGCGTCACCGAGCTGCTGCGACCGGGCGTTGGCGATCTGCCGGGCCAGCGGCTGCGAACCGGCGGCGACGATGCCGCCGGCCTGGTACCAGAGCCCGTTCTCGCCGGTCTGGTGCAGTTCCTGGCCGCCGAGCCGGGCCGAGTCGCAACGGTCGGTCATCAACATGGTGTTCTGCGGGCCCATCAGCTCGACGGCGCGAGCGGCGATGGCGAGGTCGACGTGCTCGCCGTCGAAGTTGATGCAGGCGGCGATGCGCCCGGCGGCCGCCTCCCGCATGATCGCGGCCGGCACCGGGCCCACCGTCCGCGCCGCGTTCTCCAGCGTCCACGAGGGCAAGTCGTACGAGGCGATGGTGGCCTCGCGGTCGCGGCGGGCGGCCGTGGTGCGGAAGGCGTGGCGGATGTTCAGCGGCATGTCGTTGAACAGGTGGTCGGTCACCACCCTGGTGCCGGTGCCGTTCCACTCGGCCTGCCAGGCGAGGTCGACCAGCTCGGTGACCTGCTGGGCGCTGCGCTCCGGATCCGCCCGCGTGAAGTGCCCGAGGGCGGGCCGCACGCCGTGGCCGAGCATGGTCTCGATCAGCCAGGGGAAGTCGAGCTGCTCCGCCCGCAGTGCGTCGCCCAGCTCGGAGGCGGGCGAGAAGATGTCCGGCGAGACCACGGAGTACACCAGACCGTGTTCGCCCAGGCTGGTCAGCCGTTCCCACTCGTGACGGGTCGGCACCCAGACGGTGGCAGCCGGTGTGCCGCCGTGGCTGGCCAGCAGCGGCCCTTCGAGCGCGATCCCGGCGATGTGCGGCAGCAGTCCGTCACGGCGCAGGGCCTCGTAGCGGTGCACGAAAGCCTCGAACTCGGCGAGCCGGTCGCGGTGCAGATAGAGCGTCGGCAGGCTGAGCACGCCCTCCCGGGCGCAGGCCTCGTCCAGCCGGAGCAGGTCCAGCGAGCCGAAGTCGGAGAAGTCGACGTCGCCGAAGCCGTGGCAGTGCACCTCGACCGGCAGATCGGCGAAGGCCGTCGTGCCGGTCGAGCCGCTGGCGGCCGCGGCCGTCACCGAGTGCCTCCCGCGGGCGGGATGACCTGATCCCAGCGGATGTCCGCGGCCGCGGTGTTCTGCGTGGGCGTGCGACCGTCGTGAACCGCGACCGCGGCAGAGGTGACGCCGACGGCCAGCAGGGCTACCGCGGTCAGCAGGGCGGTACGTACGGTGACAATCAAACGGTTCATGGAAAACTCGATTTTCTGGCTCTGCCCGGATTGATTCCGAGACTGTGCGGGTCTGACGCCGCAGCTGCTTACCGAGTGGGAGAAGCGTGCCGGGCCGCCCTAGGCGGCGGCTTCGGTACAGAGCTCCTCCACGTCTCAGGTGAGCTGCCAAACGCTTCCTAGAAGATCTTTACTCGCGCAATCGACCTGATCTATAAGTTGAGGGGGGCAGGAAGCTGCATTGCAGCAACAGGAGGCCGCTTCACCATCGCGGCTTTGGGCTGGGGAGTCACTCATGACGGTTTCGGTCGATCACCAGGACGCGAGCGACCTTTATCGCTACGCACTGAACGGCCACCGCCTGGATCTGGATGAGGTTGTCGCCACGTTCGGCTGGTCCCGGGAGCGGGTGGAGGCGGTCGTCGAGCAGCTGCGGGGACTGGCCCTGCTGCAGTCCGCGCCGCAGTCGCCGGGCCGCTATGTGCCGACCTCGCCGGCGCAGGCCGAGAGTTACCTGGTGGATCCGCTGCTCGCCGAGATCGAGCGCTGTCAGCGGCAGAGCCAGCGCATCCGCAAGGGGCTGGCCGAGTTCGCCCCGATCTACTCGCAGTTGGAGGAGGGCTCCGGAGCCAGCGAAGTCATCGAGGGTCCGGATGCGATCAACCGGGAGATCGCCCGGGTCGCGGCGGCCTGCACCGAGGAGATCTGCACCGCGCAGCCTGGTGGCGGCCGCTCCCTCGCCTCCATGGAGGCCGCCTGGCGCGACACACGCGAGCTGCTCGAGCGGGGCGTCCGGATGCGGACCGTCTACCAGAGCTCGGCCGTCTTCTCCGGCCCGACCAGGGAGTACGTACTGCGGGTCGGCCACTACGGGTCGGAGGTGCGGACGATGGCCGAGTTCTCCGAGCGGCTGATGATCTTCGACCGCAAGGTCGCCTTCATCCCGGGGAACAGCCAGCGCAGCTCGGCCGTGGTGATCCGCCAGCCCGCGATCGTCCAGTTCCTCGCGGACGTGTTCGAGCGGACCTGGCTGGCCGCGATCCCCTTCGCGACGGAACTGCCCACCAGTACGGTCTCCGAGGCGGTCGACGGGGTGCGTCTGACGATCGCTCGGCTTCTCGCCGAGGGCGCGACGGATGAGGTCGTGGCCCGGCGGGTGGGGCTGAGCGTGCGTACCTGCCGAGCCCATGTCGCCAAGCTCTACGAGCAGTTCGGGGCACAGAGCCGTTGCCATCTGGGGGTGTTGCTGGCTCGGTCGGGCCTGCTCCACGCGCAGCCGGACTGCAGGCGCAGCTAGCCCGGTTGCCGGTCCGGAGCGCGGCCCGGCGCTTTGCACGCCCTGGACACGACGCCCGGTCTCCCGCATGATGATCGGGTTCCACCGATCCAGCACCCCGTCGGCCGCGCCGGCGGGGTTTCGCGGCGCAGTCGCATTCCTAGGCCTTGTCCGGCCGGTCTTCCTGGCCTGGACGAGTATGCGACCGGTCCGCTGTGGGCCCGCGCGTTTCTTCGGGCGCATGCGACCGTTCGCGTTGTGTTGCGGCGCGGCCCGTTCCCGGGCGCCCGAGTCGGCGCGTGCCGAAGATATTCGAACGACCGGCGAAAAGGGACTTGACGCCGCGGGATCCCAGTCTCTAACTTCGAATGCAGAGCGGCTGGCGGAAATGATCGCCGAAGCGGCTCGCTCAGGAATCGGTACAGTCTTTCTTCGAGTCCGGTCCTGATTCTCCGGAATACCCCTGCAATGGCAGGGACGGTATTTCTCCCCTGATGTGGATGGCCGATCCGGTCGGTTCTCCCGGCTGGGCCGAACGGCAGCGCCATCCCCCGGGTTTTTCTCCGCACAGCATTCCAGGTATGTCCGAAGTGGCGCCGATGCCGGTCGCCCGCGATGAAGGAGAGGGTAGGAAATGAATCGTCCGGAAGCTTCCTCCTCCGGGGCGCAGGTGACCGACGGTGCCGCCAACATCTACCTGGAGCGAGGGTTTGAGCAGGTCACAGCGGTGAACTCGGCCGGCGAGCGACTGTTCTCCGGACGCCGCCTCGACGGCATGGCGGTCCGATCGACGGGTGCCGGGGACAGCTTCTTCGTCCAGCGGTCCGGGGTCGGGGCCGGGCATGTCCGGGCATTGCTTTCAGATGTCGCAGAGGTGGCCGCCGGATTGCCGATCAATTACCTCGAGGCCGCGCTCGTATCCGCTTCCCAGCTGGTGGAGGGGCTCGCCCCGACCATTGCCACCAAACATGACGTAGTCGGTGAACTGCTGGCGGCGGCGAGGGAGGGGGCGCTTTCGTGCGGTGCCCGGAACGCGGAGGCCCGGCTATGGCACCAGGAACGCTGCTACGTATCCGGCCCGGACATATCCGGTGCGGCCGGTCCCGCGCTCCGGCAGAATGTCGGAATGCGCCGGCTCACCGTGAGTGCGGGAATCGGTGCACAGCGTGGGACGGTGACCATCGCCGAGCTGGCTCACCTGCCGCTGACCGTCGAACGGGCGGCCGAGGCCGGCCGGCGGGCCGCGGAACGAGTTGCCAACCTCGCGGTGGCCACGGCGCCGAGCCGGGCACGGGCGGCAGTGGTCCTGGCCCCGGAGGCCGCAGGCGTCTTCGCGCACGAGGTGATCGGGCATGCCCTGGAAGCCGACACCGCCGTTTCCTCGAGTCTGTGGCGTCAGCGCGGACAGTCGGTCTCCCATCCCGATCTGACGGTTCGTGACGATGGCACCGACCCTTGGGCCTGGGAGCGGGTGGCGAGCGATGAGGAGGGCACGCCCTGCACGGTGGCGGCCGATCTCATCGTGGGCGGCGCTGTCGAAGGTGTCCTGACGGACCGTGCCAACGCGGCACGCCTGGGCGTTCGAGCCAGCGGTCATGCCCGTCGGGGTGCCTACACCAACCCGCCAGTACCGCGGATGCGGCATCTGACGGTGGAGCGCGGACCGGAATCGCCGCAGGAGATCATCCGCGACACGGCTGACGGGATCCTCGTCCTGGAGGTCGGTTCCTCGGACGCCGTTCCCGCCGAGGGGCGCTTCATGATCCGGGTGGTCGAGGCACGGGAGATCGTCAACGGCGAGATCGGCAGGCCGCTCACCGGATTCACCGTCCACGGCGGACTGGCGGAACTCGCGACCCTGGACGCGGTCGGCAACGACGCGGCCGGAAGCGTCTCGATGTGCGGCCGCCAGGGGCGCTGGCTGCCGGTTTCGCACCGGGCTCCCACCCTGAGGCTCGGTCACCTGGGCATCCGTGGCAAGGGGGTGCCCGCATGACCACCGCAGACACTGCCGCGCTGTGCGCTGCCGTTGTGGCCCAAGCGCGGGGCGACGAGCGGATCGAGGTCTTCGCCCGCCGCGTCCGCACCGTGATGACCCGGCTCGGCTCGTCGGGCCAGGCACACGACCAGATTTCCGACGGCTGGATGATCGGCGTCCGTTCATCGGTGGACGACCGGCTCGGCCTGGCTACCGGCAACGTACTCGACGAGCGAGGACTGGCCACGATCCTGGCCGACGCCCGGCGGGCCCGGGTCGAGGTGCCGCGCCCGGTCGCACGGGAGGACGGCCGTGGGCAGGTGGCGGCGCGTCCGGCAGCGGAACCGGTCCACGGCTCCAGTACACCGGCGCAGTTGCGGGCCATCGCCGCGGCCGTCCACCGGGACGCCTCAGCCGGCGGTCCGGCGGTGGTCACGGTCGGTAGCACCCGGCGGGTCGTGGTGCTCCACGACTCCGCGGGCCGCAGCGAGACGCACCAGCAGACCGAGGCGCAACTTCACATCCGCTCGGCTACCCGCGGTCTCGACGCTGCTCAGGGAGCCCGGATCCGCAGGAACGTCACCGAGCTTCCGATCGACGGCGCGCTGGCGGAGTACACCCGCAGCTTCAGCGCCCTGACCGGATCACCGGCCCCGTCCGGCCGACCCCAGTGGATCCTGCTGTCACCGCTGCTCGTTGCCCGCATCGTCGGCCGGATCAGCCGCGCCTTCCTGCGCAACGCCAACCGGGCGCACAGCTGGAAGACGGGCGATGTCATCGGCACGGGTCGGCAGAAGCTGGTTCTGGTGGACGACGGCGCGGCCCAGCGTGGACCGGGGGCCATTCCGGTGGACGACGAGGGCGTGGCGCGACGCCGCACGGTCCTGCTGGACCGGGGCAGGGTCGCGGGACTGCTCGGCTGCACCAGCGCCGGACCTTCCACCGGAAGCGCCCAGTGGGGTGGGTGGGACAGCGAGATCCTGCCGGCCACCGCAGCCTGCTACGTCGAGCCGACCACGGAGCAGGTGGTCGCGGCACCGGAGAGCCTGCCGGGAGACGGGTTCGTCGCCGAGGACCTGCGTGGCTTCCGCGGCGGTCTGGACTTCACGACCGGCCGCATCGAATGCGAGTTGACCGGAGTGGTGATGCGCGACGGGAAGCCGGTCGGAACGGGGCGCATCGCGCTGTCGGCCGCCCCGGGCGAGTTCCTCGGTGCCTTCGACGAGGTGTACTCCGGTACCGAGTTCTATCGAATCCAAGGCCTGCATGGAGGTTCCTGGTGTCTACTCAACGGTTCGGTGGTGCACGGTGATTGCTGAACGCGAGGCATCGGTCTCGACGGTGGTGGCGGTAGCCGACAAGTTCGTCGACGAGACGCATCTGGCGGCAGCCCGGAGCGTCCTGGAGCGGGTCGTCGACACGGACAAGGTGCGGTTGGCCTTCGTCGGTGGCTCGTTGGCCGCGGGTCTGGGCCACGGGATGTCGGACGTCGATCTGTACGTCGCCGCCGAACCGGGCACGGACCTGCCGAAGCGCGGCTACCGTGAAGGCGGGTACGTCGTCCAGATCAACCCCCTGTCGACCGCGCAGCTGGAGCAGATCGCCGCGATCTGCACCGAGTTCACGGCCAGCCGCACGGACCGCTGGCAGGTCCTGGTGGGCGATGTGGAACTGCAGCCGTCGATCCGGTACGCGATCGGCTCGGTGCTGATCGACAAGGACAGCGGTCTGCCGTCCACCGACCAGGCCAAGCTGACGGTCCGTAAGATCCTGATGACGCGTTGGGCCTACGATGTGTCGGGCTTCGGCGAGGACGCGCTGGGGGCGCTGCAGGTCGGCGACGAACTCACCGCGCTGCAGTCCTCCTCGATCGCCGTCGAGTGCGCGGTGGAATGCGTGCTCGCCGCCGTCGGAGACGTCTACCTGGGCCGCAAGTTCCTCCTGCGGCGTACGGCCCGCAACGAGGCGCTGCGCGAGGTGCTCCCGCGGATCTGGGACGGGCTGCGGCTGCCGCAGGCCCCCGGCGGCATCGAGGAGACGACCCGCGTCGTCACCGAGAACATGCGGGTGGCCGGTCACCTGGTGGTGAACGCGCTGCTCGACGGCTGGGACGCGCCGGCGCCGCACATCGCCGCCTGCCCCGACCACTGGGAGGACGGCGGTCCGACCAGGAGCCCCTGGGTGGTGCCCGTCCGCCTCTCCGATTCCTGGGGCATGGCCGGACCGGACGCCGGATACCGGGTCAAGCAAGGCACGGTCCGCCTCTGGCGCGAGCTGGATGGCCGGTCCCTCGATGACGTGCACCGCAGCTTCGAGGCCGACCCCGACCTTGCCGGGACCCCCCGAGAACTTCTCGACACTGCCACCGCGCAGTTGATCGAGAGGAACGTCGTCGCAACGGGCGACGGCGTTGCAACAGCCGATAGTTGATGAGGAGTTGACCATGGAGAACAACGAGATGGACATCATCGAGGACAACGAGTACGCCGCCGAGGTGATCTAACTCGTGTGTCTGCGGGGGGCGGCTTTCGAGCCGCCCCCCGCTCATCCGTGTGCCGCGGCGCTCGCCGCGGATCGTGAGGAGGGTAGGGCCGTGGACCATCCGGCGATCGAGATCCTGGACGTGGGACGGGTGTTCACCGAGTCCGGGAAGAACCTGGTTGCCCTGGACGGGGTTTCCTTCACCGTCGGCCAAGGGGAGATCGTCGGCCTGCTCGGCGGGAACGGCGCCGGCAAGACCACGCTGACCAAGATCCTCTCGACCCTCCTGCTGCCCACCACGGGCACTGCCCGGGTGCTGGGGGCGGACGTGCTGCGAGACCCGACCGCGGTCCGCGCCCGCCAGTCGGTGGTCCTCGGCGGAGACCGCGGACTGTACGGGCAGTTGACGGCCCGGGAGAACCTGCGGTTCTTCGGCATGCTGGACGGCATCGCGCACCGCAGCCTGATGGCGCGGCTGGATTCGGCCCTGGAGGAGGTCGGGCTCGCCCAGGCCGCCGACCGCCGGGTCGAGTCGTTCTCCAAGGGAATGCGCCAGCGGCTGCACATCGCCATCGGCCTGATCTCGGACCCGCGGGTGCTGCTGCTCGACGAGCCCACGGTCGGTCTCGACCCGGTCGAGGCGGCTCGGCTGCGGGCCTCGGTCGCCTCGCTGCGCCGCAGCGGCGTGGCGGTCCTGTTGACCAGTCACTACCTGCTCGACGTCGAAGAACTCGCGGACCGTGTGGTGATGTTGGACAAGGGCCGGGTCACCCACGAGATGTCGGTGGCCGACTTCTCAGCCAGCCTGGGATACACCGCCACCGTCGTGGTGCGGGGCTCCGGTGCCGCGCCGGCCCAGGAGCGGTTCCGCCCGACGGGCGCGGTCGGCGTCCGGATCGAAGCCGATGCCGGGGGCTGGCAGCTGACCCTGCAGCTCCCGCAGTGGAGTCCCGCGGTGCTCGTCGGCCTCGGCGAGGCGCTGGGGCAGGCGCGGATCGAGGGCATGGAGGTACTGCCTGCGCGTCTGGAGGACGCCTTCATCCAGCTCCAGGCCCAGACATGAGCAGCGGTGCGCCGAACGGCGCTGCGCGGACCGGCTTCGCCACGGCCGTGGCGCGGGTGGGGGCCCGTTGGGTGCGGATCCTGGCCGCCTCCGCGCGGATGCAGATCCTGGTCATCCGCAGCCATCCGGCCGTGCCGATCACGGCGGTGGTCCAGCCCGTGGTCTTCTACGTGGTGATGGCCGGCCAGCACGGCGGCGCCGACTCCCCGGCGCAACGGGCATCGCGGCTGATCGCGATCCTGCTCACCTCGCTGTGGGGCGCGACCCTGTGGGCCGTCGGCGGCATTCTGCGCCGCGAGATCGCCGAGGGCACTCTGGCCAGGAACCTCACCAGCCTGACCGATCCGCGCCTGGTCGTCATCGGCAAGTGTCTTGGCAGCTCACTGCTGGTGTTGACCACGCTGGTCGGCACCAGCCTGGTGCTGGCGCTGGTCACCGGAGCCCGGGTGCCGCTCGACGCCGTGCCCTGGATGCTGCTGGGAGCGGTGCTGGTCGCCCTCTCGGGAACGGCCCTGGGGTTCGCGCTCTGCAGCCTCTTCGTGCTCACCCGGCATGCCGTGCACGTGACCGCCGCGCTGACCTACCCGGTGTTCATCCTTGGGGGACTGCTGATCCCGACCTCGCTCATCCCCGGACAGCTCTCCTGGCTGTCCCGGCTGATCAGCCTCTACTGGGCCGATCAGTTCCTTGGCAGGGTCGCCGGCGGCGGCGCCGTCCCGCTCACGGCCCTGTCGATGCTCGTCCTGCTCATCACGCTGTACTACGTGACCGGCCACGTCCTCTTCCGCCGCGTCGTGGACCGGGCGCGCCGAAAGGGGACAATCGACCTTGGGTGAGCACGCCCGGCGCCATCTCGAGGCGATCAGGACCGGCTACCTGATCTATCTCGCCGACAATCCGCTTAAGGTCCAGCTGACCACCACGCTGCCGCGGCTGCTGCTGCAGGGGATCTTCTACACCATGCTCGGGCGCCTGGTCGGTGGCCAGAGCGGCGCGCACTTCGCCTTCATCGGCGCGATCGCCTTCGCCGCCTGCACGGACACGGTGATCGGCGTCTGCGACGTGCCGATGACCGATCAGTGGTCCGGTACCTACTACCGGCTGCAGACCGGTGCGCTGCCGCCCGGTGCCGTCTACCTCTGCCGGTCGCTGCCGTACCTGACGTCCGGATTCCTCTACTCGCTGCTGGTGCTGCTGGTGGACGGTCCGGTGCTCGGATTCGCCGGCAGCCTCGGCTCCCTGACCGCAGTGCTTCCGCTCTACCTGCTCACCGCGACGACCTCCACCATGTTCGGCCTGGCGCTGGCCGCCCTCGCGGTCGGCGGCAGCCGGGACGTCCTCTACGGCAACCTCGGCTCCTACTTCGTGCTGGCCGCCTCGGCGATCGTTTCCCCACTCGCCTCGAAGCTGCGCTGGCTGGCCGTGCTCGGTGAGGTCCTGCCGCTCGGCCACGGCCTCAAGGCGATCCGTGCCGCCACCGCCGGCTCGCCGTGGCTGGTGCAGCTGGCGCTCGAGGTCCTCGTCGGCCTCGGTTGGCTGGCGGTCGCCCTGCTGGTGGTGCAGGCCAGGGACCGTGCGGCCCGCGGACGGCGCGTCAGCGTCGGCCGCCTGCACAGCTAGTGCTCGGCCCGCCCGGCCCGGGCGCGACGGAAGGCATGGTGCCGACCCGGTCAGGCGCTGTTATCGGATCTGTCATCTGCTCACGCTGTCGGGTTGATCTTCTCGGTCGCGCCGCAGGTCCGCCCGATCCCGGGCAGCCTGATCAACATCTTCCAGGAGTACGGCCGCGACCTGGGCTTCCCGCCGCCCTCCAACGGCGACCTCACCCCGTGGACGCAGCAGGGCGTCCTGCTGCTCAACCGCGCCCTGACCACCGCGCCGGGCAAGCCGGCCGCACACCGGGGCAAGGGCTGGGAGGAGGTCACCGAGCAGGCGATCCGGGCGCTGGTGGCGCGCGGCGGTCCGCTGGTGGCGATCCTGTGGGGGCGCGACGCCCGTAACCTGCGCCCGCTGCTGGGGCCGGTGCCCGCGGTGGAGTCGGCGCACCCGAGCCCGATGTCGGCGGACCGGGGCTTCTTCGGCTCCCGTCCGTTCAGCCGGGCGAACGAGATGCTGGTCGGTCAGGGCGCGCAGCCGGTGGACTGGCGACTGCCCTAACCGTCCTCGACTCGCCGCCGGGGAGAAGCACGGCCGCAAGCGCATGGCCACCCTGGTAGCGGTCCACGACGCCGAGCCCACCAAACGCGGCGTCGACGACATCATTACCGACCCCGCCCCCCACGGCGGCGACGGCCAGGACGAGGCGCGCGAACGCCGTCCCGGGCCCAAGGCCAGGGCCAAGTGGCTGACCGGCTCGGTCGACGACACCGCCGCCCAGGTCGTGACCGCCGCGTTTGACGAGGCCGAGCACCGCGACCCCACCCACCGCCGGCCCTGGGTCGTGCTCGTGGACGGCGCGCGCCACCAACTCGACCTCATCACCACGGAGGCCGAGCGCCGGGGCGTGACGGTGCACATCGTCAAAGCCTGGCGCGCGACACGCCACCGTCGCCGCCCGGTGCGTGTGGCGCGGAACCCAGGCGGCACGTCGAAGCCCCGTCGGACGAAGGCGACTTGGAGAGATCGCCTGTCCGACGGGGCTTCGATGCGTACCGCTGCGTTCGGCGCACATCGTCACACCGCCGTGACCTGCACACCCACAAGATCATCCCGGCTGTGAAGCTGACCTTGGCTCAGGTGTGCCGGGTGTCCTGCTGGTGGTTGGTCAGAAGTGGAGCATGTACTGGAATTCGAGATCTTCGCTGCTGACGTGGAGGTGGCTGCGGGTGCCGTAGGCGAGGTCGTGGTTCCAGTTGTATTCCTCGACGTCGAAGGAGCCGTCGGAGTAGACGGCGTTGACGTAGGCGACGTGGCCCTTCTTGTGGACGGTGTTGACGGCGATGGCACCGACGGTGGGGGTGGTGTTGACGGTGACGCCGGCACTGCGGGCGGCGCTGGCCCAGCTGTGGGCGTCGCCCCAGGTGACGCCGCCCCAGAAGTTGTTGAAGTCCGGGACACCGAGACGGCTGGCGATGCGGTACGCCGCGAAGGCGGTGCAGTTGTCGTCGGCGAAGCCGCGGCTGCGGTGGTCGAAGTCGTCGGTGGCGCTCTGGGAGCCAGTGCTGCTGCCGCCGCCGCCGAGGAACTGGTGAGAGGCGTTGTTGTTCTTCAGCGTGGAGTTGAGGTTGCCCTTTTCGCCGGGGGCGAAGTCCTGGCTGGCGCCGCCGAAGCCGCTGTTGAAGTAGACGCGGACGGTCTTGTCGGTGCGGTTCCACACCGACGCGGCGTTGTTCTTGACGCAGACACCCTGGCCGTTGCCGGCACCCTTGAATTCGTAGCAGCTCGGCTGGGTGGCTCCGAGGTCGCTCATGGAGCCGGTGAAGTCGGAGACCGAGCCGGCCTCGTTGCTGTTGTAGTAGTAGCAGAACTCTCCGTCGTCGCAGGATCCGTCGCGGGACGCGGCGAAGGCGGGGGCGGAGGTGGCGCCGATGAGGGGGACGGCCATGGCCAGTGCGGTGCCGGCGACGGCGAGCGTGGTGCGTATCTTCTTCAAGGCCTACTCTTTTCGTGACGTGTCATCAACGGGTTCTCTGGTCGTGCTCGGGTGGTACCGTGCGCGGTCAGTGGCTGCGCTGGTACTGCTCCCAGGTCTGGATGGGGATGCGGGGGCCGTCGTCGGCGCCGTGGTTGGCCAGGCCGTTGAGGCCGAGGTAGTAGTCACCGGTCTGGTTCTGGGCCTGGGTGGACAGATCGGTGTCGTTGATCGCCGCGGCGTGGATGTGCCACGGCCAGTCGCCCTGGGTGGGGTTGCGGACCCAGGCGGCGAATCCGACCTGGCGCAGTGCCTTGGCGACGGCGGTGCGGGTGGTGCTGGACATGCCGTCGACGTTGATGTCCACGACACCACCGCCGTCGTGGGTGCCCGCGGAGGTGGGATCGCCGCCGGGGTTGTAGGAGCCCTGGGACAGGGTGAGGCTGAAGCCCAGGAGGCGTTCGGCTTCGGTGAGCATGTTCTGGGTGCGGGTGTCGACGGTGTATCCGTCGCGCTGCAGGCGCGCGCCGGCCCTGATCTGGTGGGTGACGGTGTACCGGCCCTGCCCGAGCGCGGTGAGGGAGGTGACGCCGGGCAGTCCGTTGGCGTCCAGACCGGTGTAGCCGAGGGAGCGCTGGAAGGCGGCGTAGGCGGCGGTGGTGCTGGTGCCGAAGTAGCCGTCCACCCAGCGGGCGTCGAGGAAGCCACGGGCCTGCAGAGCCTGCTCGACGGCCAGGACCGAGTCATGGGCCCCCGGGGTCTGCGTGCTGTCGGGGCGTCGGGGATCGATCTGGGCAGCCAGGACGGTGGCTTCCATGTCCACCTCGGGCAGCGCGGTGGTGGTGGCCGCCGATACCTCGGCAGAGGACGGCGGGGTCGCCGCGTGGGCCTGTGCGGTGCTCAGCACCAGGCCGCTGAGGACGGCGACGGCCGCGAGCAGTCGGGTTGCGGCGTTGCGGGTCTTGATGGCGGATGCCATGTGGTGGTTCCTTCTGGTTCGGTGGAGGGATCGGCCCCGACCTCGTCCCGGTGTCGGGCAGCAGGCGGGTGAGGGCTCCGATGGAGGGCTCCCGACCGGGGCAGCGCTCAGCCGCACCGCCGGTCGGTGCGGCCGTCGCTGACGTGGTTGCTGCGCAGAAGGGCGGCGCCGGGGCAGGTGCACTTGCCGCTGCCCCGGCGCCGCCGGGCGACCGGTACAACTTCTGGTGACGGTTCGGGGGTCAGTACTGCTCGATGGACGTGACCGGCTTCGGGGAATCCGTCGGACAGTCAGCAGCAGCCGTTCGGGGACCCGGCGCCCCAGTGGTCGCCGTGGGCCGGACGGTCAGCAGCGTTCGTCGGTCTTGACGGCGATGTCGCCGGGGTAGGGCATGCCGTCGTTCCCGTTCCAGCCCAGGGCCTGGGTGCACTGCGACAGGGTGTCGGCGCCCAAGGACCACAGCTCCACCTCGTTGTGGCCGCACTGGGGGTCCTGGACGGAGTGTCCGCCGTTGGTGACGATGGCCGCGCACGCATCCCAGTCGCTGTGGGCGGAGCGGTAGCTCTGCCACACGTACAGGTAGGAGTAGTTCTTCCCGCAGCCCTTGTACTGCTTCACCGACGCCATCGTCTCCCCGCCGACGTTGAGGTAGGCGGTGCTGCCGATCTGCGTGACGCTGGAACAACCAGACGGAGTGGAGGCCTGAGCGGTCGCGGGAATCGCGACGAGCATCGGCACAGCAAGGGCCGTGACGGCAGCGATCTTCTTCAGGATGGACATGGCGAAACAACCTTCTTTCAGGAAACGGAAAGGGTGCAGATCCTTTGAGGGGCCGCCCCACGTCGCTGGCCTGCTGCGCTGAAGAAGCAGCCTGGTCGTGGACTCCCGGGACCCTGATTGGATGTGGTGCGGGATTCGACCGAACGCCATGGCGGGCATGTGCCGTGCTGGTCGTGCGGTCAGCGGTGCCAGCCTCTCGGGATCGGCTAACAGGCGCCTAACAGGCGCGTAACACGGGATTTGTGGCTGTGTCCGGCTGACGGCGCGACTCGGGTTGGACGAGGTGCCGGCCGATGGCCGGAGCGGATGCGGGGGGTGACCCGGCACTCCGCGCGCTACGAGCCGACGCCGACTTCGACACCTACTGGACCTGGCACGAGAAGCAGGAGTTCGCCCGCAACCACCAGGCCCGTTACCGCGACCACCTCACACTCGCGGCCTGATCAACAGCACCCTCATCAGATCTGCACCCATACTCGATCACAACCAAATACGCGCCCTAGCTGCGGGCACCGGCAGTACCCGGACCCGAGGATGGCCCTGCGGGTGGCTCAACTCGCGGGCGAAGGCGCGCAGTAGGGCGGGGCAGGAGTAGCTGCCGGGGGTGTCGGTGACCAGGAGATGGGCGTCCACGAGCCGTTCGAGCACCTCCTCCGCGACCAGCAGCGGCAGGTTCATGGCCCGGGCTGCCTGCGCGCTCGAGAACCGGCCGTCCGCGGCCGTGGCCAGCACCCGGAAGGCCCACGCGGCGCTCGGATCGAGTGCCCGGTAGCTGGCCGCCACCCGGGCCCTGAGGTCCAGGCTTCCCACCCGCAGTTCGTCGAGCAGCAGTTCGTCGGTCAGGCGGTCGGCGAGGTACCCGATGCTCCACGCGGGCCGCGCGCCGAGCCGGGCGGCGCAGATCCGCAGTGCCAGCGGGAGTCGACCGCAGGCGTCGACGATCCGGGCCACCGCCTGCGGTTCGGCCGCCACCCGGGGCGACCCGACCAGCCGGTGCATGAGCCGCTCGGCCTCCGGTACGGTCAGCACGTCCAGTCCGAGCGGCAGCGCCTCGAGCAGGTCGGGCAGCCGGTGGCGACTGGTGACCAGCGCCGCGCAGCCGGGGTCGCTCGGCAGCAGCGGGCGCAGCTGCGCAATGTCGCGGGCGTCGTCCAGCACCACCAGCACGCGGCGGCCGGTCAGCAGCGAGCGGTAGAGCGAGACGCGCTCGTCCAGGCCGACCGGTAGCCGCTCGGCGGGAACTCCCAGGGCGAGCAGGAAGGCGCCGAGCACGGCGGCGGGGGCGGCGGGCTGCTCGGCCGTGGCGTGGAGGTCGGCGCGGAGTGTGCCATCCGGGAACTCAGTCCGGACGGCGTGTGCGACCTGATCGGCGAGCGCGCTCTTGCCGACCCCGGGCTGGCCCGAGATCACCGCGACGAACGGTGCCAGGCGGTTCGCGGCGGTCAGCCGGTCGACGAGCAGGGACACCTGCTCCTCGCGGCCGGTGAATTCCGGCAGGGGCGACGGAAGCTGGCAGGGCGTCACGGCTACCGTCCCCGGGCCGGCGCTCACCCGCGCGGTCGCCGGCTCCCCGGCTGTCGGTTGCCCGGTCGCGGCCACGGACTCTCTGGCCGGCCTGGTCGCCGGCACGGAGACCGCGCTGATCGGCTCGGAGCGTGCCTTGGTCGGCCCGTACGGATCGGGCTCCCCGCGCAGGACTCGTCGGTGGATCTCGCGCAGTTCGCGGCCGGGCTCGACACCGATCTCCTCGACCAGCGTCTGCCGCATCCGCTGGTAGACGGTCAACGCCTCGCACTGCCGCCCGCCCCGGTACAGCGCCGTCATGAGCAGGCCCCAGAGCCGCTCTCGTTCCGGGTGCTCGGCCGTGCGCGCGCGCAGCTCGGCGATGAGAGCATCGGCGTCGCCGTTCAGGCACAGCCGCGCCTCGGTCCGCGCCTCCAAGGCGTCCAGGCGGGCCTCGGCCAGCCAGCGGGCCTCCTCGCGGTGCAGGACGTCCGAGGGGATGTCCTCCAACGCCGACCCCCGCCACAGCCCCAGGGCCTCGTCCAGCAGGGTGGCCGCGCGCTCGAAGTCCTGATGCCGCAGTGCCGAGACGCCCTGCTTCCGGAGCAGGGTGAACCGCTGGACGTCGAGCTCCTGGTCGTCGACGTCGATCAGGTAGCCGCCGGCGGTGGTCCGGATCCGCTTGCCCGACTCGCCCAGGGCGTTGCGCAGTCGCATCACGTAGTTGCGCAGGGCGGCGGACGCGCTCCGGGGCGGCTGTCCGTCCCAGACCGCCTCCGCCAGGAAATCCGCCGATGTCGGCTGCCCGTGCCGGATCAGGAGCGCCGCGAGAAGCGCACGTTGCCTGCGGCCGGGGACGGCGCGGGTCTGCCCGCCGTCGCGGACCAGCAGGGGCCCGAGAATCCCGAACTCCACTCGCCTGTTCTCCTCTGCCGTGGGTGGTGGAAGGCGACGGGCGCGCTTGGCGGCGCGCCCGTGACGATCAGTCACTCCTTACTAATGCGCCGACACGGTGTTAGGGCTGCGGAGATTGGTGATGGGTGATCAACTCCGGACAGCGCATTCATCCTGAACAAGCCGTCAGTAGGGGGCGTCGACTTTCCCGGACGGTGTCCGGACATCCGGACATCCGGACAGCCGGACAACCGGACAACGGACGGGCGGCCCGATGGGGCGGCCTGAGGAGACGGAAAGTGCCGGCCCCCGGCGGAGCCGGCACCGTGGGCACAGCAGCCGTCAGTCGTAGTGGCTCCAGTCGCTGGTCCACGAGGCACCCGCGTAGGAGCCGCCCCACCGCACGCAGACCTTCGGCGCGGCGAGCGTGACCGGGCCCGCGTAGTACGTGAAGCTGCCGGGGTTGCTCGCCGGGGTGCCGCCCTGCGCGGCCGGTGTCGCGTCCATCGCCACCTGGCCGGCGGGGTGGGTGGCCATGGTGGTGACGCAGTTCTGACCGGTGGCGCCGTTGAACAGCAGGTAGACCACCGCGCCGGGCAGGGCGTGCGAGTCGACCACGCCGAGGCCGCTGCCGCAGACCCCCGCCGGCGTGTACGGGTTGCCGCTGCCGGTGGCTACCGGCGTGGTGTAGCCGAGGCGGGGGACAGGGCACGGCGCGGCCGAGGGTGCCGTCGCTCGGCCGCGCCGCGCGGCCCACTCTTCGCGTAGCCCGTAACGTTCCTGTGCCATCCGGCGGGCCAGACCCGGTTCCCGAACGGTGAACCCCCGCCCTGCCGGGCGATGCTGTTACCTGGACGGTGCTACTTGGTGGGGTAGCGACAGGCGGTTTGCGCGGCCGCGCTCCGCTCGCCCTCGCCCAGTGGCACCGGCCGCGCTTGCGTGGGAACGGCGGCAGGCGGCAGGGCCAGGGCGTCCACCACGTCGGTGGGACCGTCACCACCCAGGCAGGCGACCGCGGCCAGCCGGATCGGGCCCTGATCGGCCGTCCGCTTGGCGAGGTGCCAGGGCACGGTGAACCCTTCGGGGCCGACGTCGGTCAGGCCGAGCTGGTGCCAGCGCGGCGCCGGTACCGCCTGACCGCTGTCGGAGAAGTACGCGGCGAACCCCACGATGCCGAGGTAGGAGCCGGTGGCGTGCAGGTCCAGGCCATCGGGATCGGTCGGATGTTGAGAGACCGTCAGAGAGATCGAAACGGGAGCCGGGAGCCCACCGGGGCAGACGTCCGGCTTCGAGCCTGCGGGCGGATTGCCGTGCACCGTGGCCGACGAGACCATCCCGCCGCCGCTCAGTTCGAACCACCGCGCGTCGGGTGTCCCGCCCGTGTAGTCCATCACGACGTCACCGATGCAGAAGCCGACGAAGTGGACCTTGCATCCGGGCGGGATATCGCCGATCACTGACGCGCCGCGGGTGGCGCCGCTGCGGACCCGCGTGTCCCCGGCGTAGGTCGTGCCGTGGAAGGTCGTCCCGCCGGCCGGGCTGGCCGGACAGCCTGACACGGCGTCCGTGTCCGTGCCGCCCGCCGCGCGCTGCCAGACCACGAGCAGGCCGGTCAGCCCCAGCACCAAGGCGAAGCCCAGGGCAGGCAGCCACGCCCGTGGCCACCACCAGCGCGGGCGCGGTGCGCTCGACTCCTCGCCGTCGACCGGCTCGGGTCCGAAGCCGTGCTCCGGCAGCGCGTCCACCACCGGGCCGCGCTCCTCGGCGCTCGCCTCGGTCGGCCCGATCACCGCCGAGACGATCCGGGGGCCTTGGACCCGCGACGGCTGAACCCGCGCATCGGGCTGATCCCGCGCACTGGGCCGGACCTGCGCATCGGCTCCAGCCGTGCCGGCGAGTCGGCGGTCGAGCGCGTACCAGCGCTTCTCCCAGAGCTTGACGTCGCCACGGCAAGCGCCGACGTACGCCAGCGTCACCTCGAGCGTGGGTTTGCGCATGCCACCGGCGGCATCGCTCAGCGTCGTGGCACTGAAACCCGCCGTCGCCGCGAGTGCCCGGTACGTCGGGTTGCCGGCCTCCTGCCGCAGACACCTCAGCTCGTACGCGAACGCCTGCAGCGGGCCGTCGTTGGGATCAAGAGGTCGTGGCCTACGGGACAAGGGCCACCTCGCCGCGGCCGACCGTGTGCGATTCGAACATTCCGGCATCCCCCCTGTGCTCTGCTGGTGCTCCGGTCGTGCCGAGCGCCGCAGCCGCCGCAACCCCCTGGCTCGGCGACGACGTGTCCCCTGTGATGATGGGCAGGCAGATTGTTACACGAGTTATCTACGACTGCGTCATGATTCGTTCGCGTCCGATCAGAACGCGACAGCACGACTGCCCGCCCTCCGAGTGGAGGCGGGCCTGCTGGGGTCGTATCAGCGCTGTATCCCGCGTGCGACGCGCGACCGGTGTGCGCGAGGGGCGCAGCAAGGGGCGATCCCCGGTATCGCGCCGGTCTGCTTCGTTCTGGCGGATCCAGTTCCAGCTCGCCTCCGTCGTGTGTGATCAACACATGAGTCAACTATGAGTGGCTGACGACACGATCAGTGCACTGCCCGGTTCGAGGCGCCATGCTCGGCCGAATCCCGCACCACATCCATTGAGGAGATCGCATGACGGCACGTCAGTTCCCGGGTTCACGTCTGAGGAAGGCCGGGCTGCGGGCCGCTGTGGTGGGCGCGGCGGCTCTCGTCGCAGTCGGTGTGTCCGGCACGGCGGCGATGGCGCAGGACGCCACGGCCGCCACCTTCACCCTCGCTCAGCCGGACTGGTACGCCAATACCAGCGTGTCCTCCTCCAGCGTCACGCTGGAGCTGTACAACGACGGCAACCTGGTGCTGCACACCATCAGCGACACCGACGGGGGGACCCGGCTGTGGGCCAGTGGCACCAGCGGCCGGGGCGTGACCCACGTGGACTGGTCGCGGTCCGGCTACGCCAAACTGCTGGACGCCTCCAACCACGTCGTGTGCACCCTCGGCAAGCTCAACCCCGCCCCGGGGGGAACGGTCCGGATCCAGGACGACGGCAACATGGTCTTCTACGACGGCAACGGCAACGCCACCTGGTCCACCAACACCTCCAACGGGCCGGGCAACCTCAACTACTGCTACACCTGAGCACCCGGTCCAGCCGCAGACCCGCGCGGCTGGGCCCTGCCCAGAGGCATCGGCGGCACAGCGTCCGCCCACCATCCAACCGTTCTGCCGCGCACCGGCGATGAGCAGCGAAGCGGCACGTCGAAGGGACACTTGTGATACTCAGTAAGCCCGGTGCCTCCAGGGCGCGCAGGCGCCTGGGGCGCGTCGCCATGGTGTGCGCCGCGGCCGCCGGTGCGCTCGCAATGACCGCCACTACTGCGATGGCCGATGCGTCGGTCGCGACGTTCACCCTCGCCCAGCCCGACTGGCAGGCCGGCGGCTCTGGGGCAGGCTCGAACAACCTTCTGACGGGACTGTACCTCCTGGCCGACGGCAATCTGGTGCTCTACGGCTATGACGGGGAGGACCAGTATCCGCTGTGGGCCTCGGGCACGAGCGGGAAGGGCGTGACGACCCTGGACTGGTCGAAGTCCGGATACGTCAAGCTGATGAACTCCTCCGGCCACATCGTCTGCACCATGGGAGCCCTGAACCCGGCGCCGGGCGGCCACGCCGAGATCAGGGACGACGGCAACTTCGTGTTCTACGACGTCAACGGGAACGCCACCTGGTCCACCGGCACCGCCGGTCACCACCGGGGCAACATGAACTACTGCTACACCTGATCGCACCTGGCCGGCCGCAGGACTCACGCGGTACGCGACGGGGTCCTCCTGTAGACCGGGAAGGCGGGACCGCCGCATCGCTGCGGCGGTCCCGCCCTCCCGGGCTCAACGTCCGGCGCGGTCATCGGCTCCGGGCTCGTCCGAGGGATCGAGCGACCGCAGTCCCGTGAGACTGTCGGTGATCACGCGTGCGGCGCCGATCTGACGGGCGAGTGCGAGAGCACGAGTCCAACTGTCCCTGGCCGCCTCCAGGTTCCCGGAGCCGGCGTGGGCCCGGGCGATCGTCTCAAGGGTGTCCGCCGTGCCGGAGTGGTCTTCGAGGTCTTCGGTGATGGTGAGCGCCTCGTCGAGCGCCGCGAGGGCCTCCTGTTGCCGCCCGAGGCACCGAAGGGTGTCGCCGAGGTTGATCAGGGTGGCAGCGACCGGCCCGGGGAGACGGTCGCGCCGGAACTCTTCCAGGACCCGCCGGTAGATGGGCTCTGCGGTGCCGGCGTGCCCGGCCTTCAGGTACAGGCCCGCAAGTCCGTGGAGAGCCATCATGTTGTCGCGGCCGGTGGCTTCTCGGTACAGATCGATCGAGCGCTCGGCGGCGTCGAAGGCTTCATCACGGCGCCCGAGTTCGTCGAGGAGCAGCGACTTGTTGCCCAGGACTGCGGCAAGGCCGCGCAGGTCTCCGTTGGAGCGGTGCAGTTCCTCTGCCGCGTTCAAGTGGGTCAGGCAGTCCTCGTACCGGCCGGTCAGGCCATGACTGGCGGCCAGCAGGTTGTGCAGGTCGGCCTCCGCCTTGCGGTTCTCGTGGGCGCGGGCAGTGGCGAGCGCGTCGGTGACGACGGCCTCCCAGTGGCCGTCCCACCAGTAGCTGTTCCCGTAGCCCCGCAGCATGGTGGCGATCGAGTAGGCGAAGTGGGGCAGGCCGTAGTCGCCGGCTCGCTGGACGACGCACCTGACGGCAGGCATCTCCCGGCGCAGCCAGGCCAGGGCGTGCTCAGCCGACGTGAGTTCGGGCAGCGGGGAGGAGGCAGGCGGCAGCTCGACCTCTGCCTCGCTTCCGTAAGCCCAGCAGAGCGAGTCGGCACGGTGGACGGCGGCCGTGTACCAAGTGAGCAGGCGGCCGACGGCGGCGTTCCGGGCCTCTGCGGTCTCCCGGGAGCGGGCGAGTTCGGCCGCGTACTCGGCCACCAGGTGGTGGAGCTGGTAGGTGTTCGCCGCCGGTGACTGGAGGATCTGGGCATCGACCAGAACATCGAGCAGGTCGAGCGCGACGTCGACCTGCTCGCCGAGGAGGGCCGCAGCGGCTTCGAGGGACAGCGGGTGGCCCGACCACAGTCCCAGGCGGTGGAAGGCGCGGGCGGCATCCACCTCCACCTGGCGGCCGCTGTCCAGCAGGGCCTGGTAGCTCATCGCGAACACGGTGCGCACCGAGGTGTCGTCGACGGAAAGGAGCTCGAGCCGACGAGGAGGATCGGCCAGCCGGTCGGCGATGACCTGCAGTGGCCAGTTGGGGCGGTTGGCGATGCGGGCCGCGGCGAGGCGCAGCGCCAGGGGCAGGCCGCCGCAGGCGGCGAGAATGCGCTGGGTGGCGTCGGGTTCAGCGGTGACCCGGTCCGGGCCGCAGACCGAGGCCAGCAGCTCATGCCCTTCCGACCCGAGCGGTTCCAGAGAGATGTGCGTGCCGTCGAGGCGGCCGACCAGGGCGCGACGGCTGGTCACGATCACGGCACACCGGCTGCCTCCGGGGATCAGCGGGGCGACCTGGGTGCTGTCGACGGCGTTGTCGAGGAGCAGGAGTACGCGGCGCTCAGCGAGGGTGGCCCGGAACAGGGCGGCCCGATCGTCGGCGTGGTCGGGCAAGTCCGGTCCGGGGATACCGAGATCGACGAGGAACCGTGCCAGTAGTTCCTGCGGCTCGCGAGGCGGCGAGGCGGCGAAGCCGTTGAGGTCGGCGTACAGCTGCCCGTCCGGGTAGTCGGCCCGCAGGGCGTCGGCCGCGTGTATGGCCAGGGCGGTCTTCCCGACACCGCCCATGCCGGAGATGACCACGGTCGCGGCGGTGTCGCCGCCGCCCCGGAGGCCGAGACCGCTCGGTGTTGCCAGCGCGGCGGTCACAAGCTCCAACTCGCGCCGGCGGCCGACGAATCCGCTGACGGGTCGCGGCAGCTGGGACGGAATGCCGGCGGGCCGACTCTCCCGCCCCGGGTGGCCTGCGGCGGATCGGTCCGCGGCGAGGAGAGTCTGGTAGGCGTCCTGCACGAGGCGGCCGGGGTCGACTCCGAGTTCCTCGGCGAGGGCCTCCCTCAGCGCCCGGTGGACCTCGAGGGCGTCAGCGGTGCGGCCGCTACCGTGCAGAGCCAGCATCAGTTGGCGGTGGAACGCCTCGTGCAGCGGGTAGTCGGCCGCGATCAGTGCCAGCTCGGCCCCCATCTCCTGGTGCCGGCCCAAATGGAGCCCGGCCTCGAAGCGGCACTCCAGAGCCTGCAGCCGCAGCTCCAGGAGACGGGCAGCCTCAGAACAGTCGATCAGAGCAGGCACGTCCGCGAACGGCCGGCCCCGCCACAGCGCCACCGCAGCATCCGACTCGGACTCGACCGCCGGCCAGTCCTGCCGCCGCTGAGCGGCCCGAGCCCGTTGGACATGGACAGCGAAGAGCTGACTGTCCAGTTCCGCGTCGCGAACCTCCAGCAGGTAGCCAGGCGCAATCGCCCGGAGCCGCTGAGCAAGCCGGGGCCCCAGACACCTGCGCAGCCCGGCGGAGTGGTTGTGCAACGAGGAGACAGCGGTCGGCGGCGGCTCGTCTCCCCACAGGACCTCTTGCAGCCGGTCGAGGGATACGACCTGGTTGGGCTGCAGCAGCAGGGCCCCCAAAAGCAGCCGCACCTTCGGGCCCGGGACGCTGCGCCGCTCTGGGCCGTCCCACACCGACAGAGGCCCGAGCAGCCCGAATCGAGTCTCCAAACCATCCCCCCAGGAGCGCCGGCAGCTCAGGTCCCATGTTGGTCTGAGCACAGACCACCCCCGCCCGATTATAGGCAGCCGCGAGACGGACCCAGGGATCGGCTCAGCGGCCGCTGAACTGCCGAAATCGACGCGCAGGCCAGCATGTGGGACCTCCGCGTTCACCCACGGCGAAGGGTCTGCCTGAAAGTTGGCTCATGCAGGATTCTCGTAACCGGCGAGTGCTTCAACGCGCCTCTGATGCTGCTGGGTTGACCGCGCGTGCCAGCGTGGTGGCGCCTGTCGCCGCGCTGGAGAAGTTGCTGCCGCAGGTGGCGGCGGTGCAGGTCGATCGGCGCCCATCGCACCCACCGCACCCACCGCGGTGAACGTCGCACCTTCCTCCGGGCCGGTCGTCGTCCGGTTTCCACCCGCAGTACCGTGGCGAGACGGAGTTGTTACACCGGTTCGCCACGCTGGCCGGGTGATCGGGCGCGCCAGGAAGGGCGCGGCCCTGTGGGCAAATCCGTGAAAGGACGCC
>NZ_JBSFJU010000008.1:82017-185375 GCF_053598215.1 Kitasatospora sp. NPDC001175
AACGTGTTCAGCTGGGCGCACCTGTACTACGACTCGTCAAGTGGCCAGAACTGCGCCGTCAACGTGAAGGTGCCCGCTCTCTCCGGCACGCCGAGCTGGACCTACGTCCACCTGGCGACCTGTGCGGAGACGTCCCCGGGCAACTGCACGTCCACCCAGGCCGACGACGACCCGACGGACTTCAGTAAGCGCTACAGCCAGTACGCCGGGCCGGTCCGCGTCAACGCCCAGGGCCACTGCGTCAGCCTGTGGGCGGAGACCTACGACAACGACACCTCCAACCGCATCCACGCCTGGTACTGGAGCGGCCAGTTCGCCCCCGAGGCCTTCCACTGCGGCTGACACCGCCCTCCGGTCGTGTTCGAACCGCGGTGGCCTGCGCCGCCGCCGAAGCACGGAGGAAGCCGGCGGGTGCGCCACCGCCCTCCTCCCTCGGGTCCCGCAGCACGGCAGACCCGACGTGTGGGGTGAGCTCCTCCGGGTGGGCTGTCGTCCGGTTTCCACCCGCAGTACCGTGGTGAGACGGAGTTGTTACACCGGTTCGCCACGCTGGCCGGGTGATCGGGCGCGCCAGGAAGGGCGCGGCCCTGTGGGCAAATCCGTGAAAGGACGCCAGAAGATGCGTGGCATACGTGGAACGGTCCGCCGGCTCGCCGTCACGGCGATGGCGGCCCTCACCCTCGGCGGCGGGCTGACGTTCGCCACCGCCGGCCCGGCCGCGGCTGGCGGCTGGGGCTGCTCCGGCAGCGAGGTGAGCGGCTCGCCGTACGCGGTGAAGGACGACAACGGCAACGTGTTCAGCTGGGCGCACCTGTACTACGACTCGTCAAGTGGCCAGAACTGCGCCGTCAACGTGAAGGTGCCCGCTCTCTCCGGCACGCCGAGCCACACCTACGTCAACCTGGAGGCCTGCGCGGAGACGTCTCCGGCGAGCGACTGCACGCGCACCGCGATCGACCAGGACCCGACGGACAGCAGGCTCTACAGCCAGTTCGCCGGGCCGGTCCGCGTCAACGCCCAGGGCCACTGCATCAGCCTGTGGGCGGAGACCTTCGACAACGACACCCCCGATTCGCAACCACGCCTGGTACTGGAGCGGCCGGTTCGGCAACGCGGCCTTCCACTGCGGCTGACACCGCCCTTTGGTGGGCGCATGCCCTGGCAGCTGGGCGAACGTGGCCCCGGAGTGCGGTTCGAGCGCTCCGGGGCACCGCTCTGTGCGCGCCGGGGCACCGGGCCCGCGGCGGCCTGGCACTGCCGGTGTGTGAGCGTGCCACTGCGGACGGTTGGTTCACATGGGCGTTACATAGGAAAAACAACCGGGAAACGGCGGCTTGCAACAGTACGCAGGCACCCACCACCCAAGCAGTGAGGTACCCCGCGATGGCGATCAAGGCCGAGTACATCTGGATCGACGGCACCAAGCCGACGGCCAAGCTCCGTTCCAAGACTCGTGTTCTGGCCAACGCGGACAAGATCCCCACCTGGGGCTTCGACGGTTCCTCCACCAACCAGGCCGAGGGCCACGCCTCGGACCGCGTGCTGGAGCCGGTCAAGGTCGTGAAGGACCCGATCCGCGGCGGTGACAACATCCTGGTCCTGTGCGAGGTCCTGGAGACCGACGGCACCCCGCACGAGTCCAACACCCGTGCGCTGCTCCGTGAGGTGGCCGAGAAGTTCGCCGCGCAGGAGGCGATCTTCGGCATCGAGCAGGAGTACACCTTCTTCAAGGGCTCCCGCCCGCTCGGTTTCCCCGAGGGCGGCTTCCCGGCCCCGCAGGGCGGCTACTACTGCGGCGTCGGCGCCGAGGAGGTCTTCGGCCGCGAGATCGTCGAGCTGCACCTGGACCGCTGCATCGAGGCCGGCCTGGCCATCTGCGGCATCAACGCCGAGGTCATGCCCGGCCAGTGGGAGTTCCAGATCGGCCCGGTCGACGCCCTGACCGTCTCCGACGACCTGTGGATCGGCCGCTACCTGCTGTACCGCACCGCCGAGGAGTTCGGCATCGACGCCACCCTGGACGCGAAGCCGGCCCGTGGCGACTGGAACGGTGCGGGCGCGCACACCAACTTCTCCACCAAGGCGATGCGCGAGGGCTACGACGCGATCATCACCGCCTGCGAGTCGCTCGGCGAGAGCCAGGAGAAGGTCCTGGAGCACGTCACCCAGTACGGTGCCGACATCGAGTCCCGCCTCACCGGCAAGCACGAGACCGCCCCGTGGAACGTCTACAGCTACGGTGTCTCCGACCGCGGTGCCTCGGTCCGCATCCCGTGGCAGGTCGAGGTCGAGAAGAAGGGCTACATCGAGGACCGCCGCCCGAACGCCAACGTCGACCCGTACGTGGTGACCCGCCTGCTGGTCAACACCTGCTGCTCCGCCCTGGAGAAGGCCGGCCAGGTCTGATCCGGCCCCAGCCGACACTGCCCGCCGGGCGTCTCTCCCCCACGACGGAGACGCCCGGCGGGTTCTTTTCGTCCTGCCTCTTCCGCAGTCGGATACGACGGTGACTCCGCAGTCCCAACTCCCCTATCCTGCGGGAATGATCAAGCCGATTGAACTCGTCATCTTCGACTGCGACGGGGTGCTGGTCGACAGCGAGCGCATCGCCGTGCGCGTGCACGTCACCCTGGGCGCTGAGCTGGGCTGGCCGCTGACCGAAGCCGAGGTGATCAGCCGGTTCGTCGGACGCTCGAGCCGGTCCATCGGCGAGCAGATCGCCGACCGGCTCGGCCGGGAGACGGCCGACACCTGGGAGGAGCGGTTCGTGGAACTGCACCGGGAGGCGGTGGACGCCGGACTCTCCCCGGTCGAGGGGCTGCCCGAGGCGCTGGAGGAGATCACCCTGCCGGTGTGCGTCGCCTCCAGCGGCTCCCACGAGAAGATGCGCCACACCCTCGGCCACACCGGCCTCTACGAGCGCTTCGCGGGCCGCGTCTTCAGCGCCACCGAGGTCTCCCGCGGCAAGCCGGCCCCGGACCTGTTCCTGCACGCCGCCCGGCAGTCGGGCGTCGACCCCGCGGCGTGCGTCGTGGTCGAGGACAGCCGGTACGGCGTCGAGGCGGCCCGCGCCGCCGGCATGCGCTCGCTCGGCTACGCCGGAGGGCTCACCCCCGCCGACTGGCTGGAAGGCCCCGGCACCGTCGTCTTCCACGACATGCGCGAACTCCCGCTCCTCCTCGCCGAGCTGTAACCCGCCACCGGCCCCGGGACAGCCTCCGGCCAGGGACACCCTCCGCTACGGCACCCGGCGCTTCTACGCTTGCGCCATGGACGACTTCACTCCGGAGCAGGTGGCCCGAGGCCGGGCACTGCGCCGCGCCCAGCTGCCGTGGGCCCTCGGCGGCCGGATCGCCGGGCTGCTCTGCACCCTCGCCCTCGGCCTCACCCCGGCCGGAGCCGGACTGGTCACGGCGGCGGGCTCAGTCCTAGGCGGCTCGCGCACCGCGCGGGTGCTGGCCGGCGCCGCCGCCCTGGTGCTGATCGGGCAGCTGCTGCAACTCCCGTTCGGCGCCGGGGTCCGGGTG
This sequence comes from Kitasatospora sp. NPDC001175, assembly GCF_053598215.1. NCBI lineage: Bacteria > Bacillati > Actinomycetota > Actinomycetes > Kitasatosporales > Streptomycetaceae > Kitasatospora > Kitasatospora sp. NPDC001175. The sequence continues at coordinate 85,545 of NZ_JBSFJU010000008.1, forward strand.
GTACGGCGCCGCTACGGCCTGGTCACCCAGGGCTGGGCCGGCTGGGCCGTGGACGCGCTGCGCGGGCTCGGGCTCACCCTGCTGCTCGGACTGCCGGTGGTGTACGGGCTGTACGCGCTCACCGATCGCTCCCCGCACGGCTGGTGGCTGCCCGCCGCCGGTTTCGCCGCGCTGCTCACCACCACCCTGTCCTTCCTGTATCCGCTGCTGATCGAACCGGTCTTCAACCGCTTCACCCCGATGCCGGAGGGCCCGCTCCGCACCGCTCTGCTCGACCTGGCCGCTCGCGACGCGATCCGGGTCAAGGAGGTGCTGGTCGCCGACGCCTCCCGCCGCACCACCGCCCTCAACGCGTACGTCTCCGGCTTCGGCGCCACCCGGCGGATCGTCGCCTACGACACGCTCCTGTCCGCCGCCGAGCCACGCGAGGTCGAGCTGGTGGTGGCCCATGAGCTGGGACACGTCAAACACCGGGACGTGCTCACCGGGACGGTCCTGGGCGCGCTGGGCGCGGCCGTCGCGGTCGCCCTGATGGGGCTGCTCGCCGACCGGTCCGTGCTGCTCACGGCCGCCGGCGCCGCGGACGCGGCCGACCCGCGTTCGCTGCCGCTGCTGGCTGCCTGTGCCGCGCTGATCGGTGCCCCAGCCGGGCCGCCGCAGTGCGCGGTGAGCCGCCGGGTCGAGACCCGGGCCGACCGGCACGCGCTCGAACTCACTTCGGATCCCGAGCAGTTCATCGCCATGCAGCGCCGCCTCGCGGTCACCAACGTCTCCGACGTCGACCCGCCCCGGCTGCTGGAACTCCTCTTCGCCACCCACCCCAGCGCCACCCGGCGGATCGCCGCCGCCCGTGCTTGGCGGCCCGCCCCGGCGTGACGTCACGGCTACCCGGGGCGCGACGCCCGCCGAAGTGGCCGAGAGGTGACGGCGGTTGACGTCAGTCGGCGATCCGCCGCACGGCCCTCAGCCCTCGATGGCGGTGGCGAGCGCGGCGAGGAAGCGGTCGGTGGTGGCCTCGTCCCGTACCGCGATCCGCAGCCAGTCGGGACCGAGGCCGGGGAAGGTGTCGCCGCGCCGCACCGCGAACCCGGTCGCGCGCAGCCGTTCGCGGACCGCCGCCGCGCCGGGCAGTTCGATCAGCACGAAGGAGGCGGCCGGCTCGCCGTGCACCCGGACGCCGGGGAACGCGGCGAGGCCCCCCAGCAGGTGGGTGCGCTGCTCGGCGGTGGTGCGCGCGGCCTGCTCGGCCTCGGCGAGCGCGGCGGGCGCGCTGCACACCTCGGCGGCGACCAGCGCGGGAGTGGAGACCGGCCAGAGCGGCTGGGCGGCGGCGAGTTCGGCGACCAGGCCGGCCGGGCCGAGCACATAGCCGATCCGCAGTCCCGCCAGCCCCCAGGTCTTGGTCAGACTGCGCAGCACCACCACGCGGCCGGGCAGGTCGCGGAACCCGGGCCCGGCCAGCGACTCGGTCTCACCCGGGACGGTGTCCATGAACGCCTCGTCGACCACCAGCGTCCGCCCGGGCCGGGCGAGCGCGGCCACTCCGGCGGCCGGGTGGAGCACGGACGTCGGATTGGTCGGATTGCCGAGCACCACCAGGTCGGCCTCCTCGGGCACCGCACCCGGCGTGAGCCGGAACCCCTCGGCGGGCGAGAGGACCGCCCGGTGGACGGTGATCCCGGCGTCGCGCAGGGCGGCCTCCGGTTCGGTGAACTGAGGGTGCACGACCGCGGCATGGCGCGGCTTCAGGACGCGGGCGAGCAGGACGAAAGCCTCGGCCGCACCCGAGGTCAGCAGCACCTCGTCCACCGGCCGCCGGTGCCGGGCGGCGACGGCGGCCCGGGCCGCGCTCTGCTCGGGGTAGGCCGCGAGATCGCCGAGGGTGGCGGCCAGCCGCTCGCGGAGCCAGGACGGCGGCGTGCCGGTACGGACGTTGACGGCCAGGTCGACCAGTCCGGCGCTTCGCACCTCGGCGTCGCCGTGGTGGCGGAGATCGGGCTCGATGGTCATCACGTCGTGGCTCCTGGCGGAAGGGGGCGGTGGGGTGGCTCGCGGCGAGGACTGTCGGACGACCGCCGCGGTGGCCCGGGCGGACTTGCGCTTGGGGACCAGCAGTTCGCCGTCGGGCGCGGAGAGCAGGGCTGCAGCCTCCGCGACGCTCGGCGTACCGGCCGCGGCCAGCACGGAGGAGGACGGATGCGGAACGGGGACGGCGGCCAGCGCCTCGGCCTCATGGCCGACCAGCGGCACCCGCAACTCCCGGGCCGCCGTCAGCAGGCCGGGCTCCTCGGCCTTGCCGCGTACGGTGGCCAGTTGGGCGATCCGGTCACGTCCGAGGCCGGTCTCGGCCAAGACGGCGTCGATCAGGCCGAGCACCTCGCCGGCCGCCACCCCCCGGCTCGCCCCCACCCCCACGACCACGTCCCGCACTCGAACACCCCCGGTGATCCCGTCTGCCCCATCAGCCCCGGAATCCCACCACGGCCCCGATGAGCAGGTCAATCGTTTGATCGGTGACCGAGACCCGGCGGGGGCGACGAGCCGTCCGCAGCGGATCGCGGGCCGCCGGACCGGGGCCGGGGCGGCGGACTGCCGAGTGTGTCGACGATCGCGCGGCAGGCCGGGGCGCCCGAACGGGATAACGGGGCGCCCCGGCCGCGTCGTCGGCTACAGGTCGTCGGCTAGAGGTCGAGCTGGTACCCGAGCGACCGGTGGGTCGGCCGGTAGCCGAGGGCATCGTTGATGGCCCGGGCGCGGAGGAGATGGTGCGACTGCGGCGGGCAGCGCCGTGATCGTCCCCCGCGGTCGCTGGCACCGCCTGGAACTGGACGGTCCCAGCGACCTGATGTCGATCACCCTTCGCGACGGCACCCGCCTCGAAAGGCGCACCGACGCCCGGTGAGCGGAAGGTGGCCCGGTACACCCGCTGCCGGGCCACCGCCGCTCCGCGAGTTCGCGATCCGTAATGTCGGCGGGGGTGGGGCGCCGGGGAACCAGCTGCCCCACTCCTCCCGTGCCGCCGCCCATGTCGGCCGGATCCCGCTCAGGTTCTGCCTGCACGACCGGGGTCAGGCCCGGGGCCTTCGCCTGCGAAAAGTGCTTGGCCCGGCTGACCTGTCGAGCCGAGAATCGCCGGATGAGCGATGATCAGAGCACTGCCAATGATCAACAGCGGCGCCGCGCGGCCCGCAGGGCCTGCAAGCGGTTTCTCTCCGGCGAGCGTTCCGCCAGCATCCGGGAGCGGCTGACCGAACTCGCCGCCCTGGACGGGCTGGACGTCGAGCCCGACATCTACGGCGGCGACGGCCCGGTGCAGCAACTGGAGGAGCGGACCGCCGCGCTGCTGGGCAAGGAGGACGCGGTCTTCTTCCCCACCGGCACCATGGCCCAGCAGGTCGCGCTGCGCTACGGCGCCGAGCTGACCGGCCGTTCGGCCGTCGCACTCCATCCGCTCAGCCATCTGGAGCGGCACGAGCGGCACGCCTACGCCCAGCTCACCGGTCTGCGCGGCCTGTGGCCCACCACCGAGCAGCGGCAGCCGACCACCGAGGAACTCGGCGCGCTGGGCGAGCCGTTCGGCACCCTGGCGGTCGAACTCCCGCTGCGCGACCCCGGCTATCTGCTGCCGAGCTGGGAAGAGTTGGTCGAGCTCACCGAGGCGGCCCGCGCGACCGGTGCCCGGGTGCACTTCGACGGTGCCCGACTGTGGAACACGACAACCCATTTCGGCAAGCCGCTTGACGAGATATCGGCGCTCGCCGACAGCGTCTACGTTTCCTTCTACAAGGACCTCCGCGGCATCAGCGGTGCTGCACTGGCCGGCGACGCGGCGCTCACCGCCTACGCCCGCACCTGGCGCCACCGCTACGGCGGCACGCTCTTCCAGCAGTGGCCGGCCGCGCTTGCCGCGCTGGCGGGTCTGGATACCCTCCTGTCCGAGCTACCCGCCTTCGCCCGTCACGCCGCGACCCTCGCCCCGGCCCTGGCCGCGCTCCCCGGTGCCCGGATCCACCCCGTCGTCCCGCCCACCCACGAGTTCCAGCTCTGGCTCCCGCACCCCGCAAAGGCCCTGAACGCGGCCCACTTGGCCCTCGCCGAGCAGGAGCGGACCTGGTTCGTCTCGCACTGGACCGATGCCGCACCCGGCCTGGCGATGGCGGAGGTGAGTCTCACCGGCCCGGCGCTGGAGTGGACGGCAGACGAGGTGACCGACATCGGGCTGCGCTTCCTGGAGCTGGCGGCCGGTTCCGCATATTAGGAGCGAAGAACGCGCTCGCGCAGAGGGGTGAAGCCGGCGCGGCCGAACATGTGTCGCTTCAGGACGAGGCTGAGCCGCTCTCCTCGTGCCACTGCCGGACGGTCCGCACGATGTCCTGGCCGATCCGGTCCAGCAACGCGGCCGCGCCGTCCATCCGGGCGCCAGCGGGCGTGGCGGGGCCGAGCAGTTCGGCGCCGTGGCGGGCGATTCCGGCGAGCATCGCGTTCCGTTCGGCGCTGGCCAGCAGAGCGCGGTACCAGACGTCGTCGTCGATGACGTACCGCTCGCGGCGCTGCCGTTCGTCGCGCTCCCGGCGGACCAGCGCCTGGCCCTCCAGGTAGCCGATCGCCTTCGAGACGGAGGCCGGGCTGACCCGCAGCCGTTGCACCAGTTCGCCGGCCGTCACGCTGCCGTCGTCGGTGACGTGGAGGCAGGCGAGCACCCGGGCCACCATCCGGGGCATGCCGCTGTGCACCAGCAACTCGGCCAGTTGGTCGGCGAATTCGCGTACGGCGGCAGGGTCTCGGTCTGCGGCGCCAGGGGCTGCGACGGCCGTGCGCGAGGCTGCCGTGGTATGGCTGCGGCGGGAGCGCTGGACGGTCGCGCGCTGGGCGTGGTCGGCGCGGTAGCCGGACGGACCGCCGTTGCGGGCGATCTCGCGGGTGACGGTCGATGTCGGCCGCCCGAGGCCGCGGGCGATCTCGCCGTAGCCGAGTCCCTCGGCCAGGCCGGTGGCGATCCGGCGGCGGTCCTGCTGGGTCAGTCTGGCTCCGGGCATCCGTCCTCGTTTCCTCGCGATCGCCAGGACAGTATCCGTCCGGCATGGAGGTTGTTGCAATGGAGATGGGTTGGTGTTGCATTTGCCAGCAGGCCCATTGCAAGGAAATTCATGCCTCTATCTGCAGATCTGCAGTACAGGCGCAGAGTTGATGTTGACGGACCTGTGAATCAACGGGACAGTTCTTCCCGGAATGCGAAACACAACCAAGGGGGAACGCGCCATGAGGATCACCACCCGCGCCACCGTCACCGCCCTGCTCGCCGGGGCCGTGCTCACCGCCACCGCCGCCACGCCGGCGTTCGCCGATCAGGCCGAGCAGGGCGGCCACCCGGGCGTGCAGACCGTCCTCGACCGGGCCGTGACGGAAGGCGGAGTGCCCGGCATCGTCGCCGAGGTCCGGGACGGCCACCGCCACTGGTTCGGCAGCGCCGGCGTCGCCGACACCGCCACCTGGCGGGCCCGCCACGCGCACGACCGGTTCCGGATCGGCAGCACCACCAAGACCTTCGTGGCCACCGTCCTGCTCCAGCTCGCCGCCGAGGGCCGGCTGAGCCTCGACGACAGCGTCGAGCACTGGTTGCCCGGCGTCGTCGACGGCCCCGGTTACGAGCCCGACCGGATCACCGTCCGACAACTGCTCAACCACACCAGCGGCATCTACAACTTCGCGGTGGACGAGAAGGTCATCGACGAGAACAAGGGCACCCCCTTCCTGCAGCACCGCTTCGACCGCTACACCCCCGAGCAGCTCGTCCGGATCGCCATGGCCCACCAGCCCGACTTCGCCCCCGGTGCCGGCTGGACGTACTCCGACACCAACTACGTCCTCGCCGGGATGATCGTCGAACGGGCCACCGGCAGCACCCTCGCCGAGCAGATCGAGCAGCGGATCGTCGCTCCGCTCGGCCTGACCGGCACCTACACGCCCGCCCCCGACGACGTCACCATCCACGGGCCGCACGGACGCGCGTACTCCCACCTCTGGGACCTCGACCCGAACGCCCCCGCCTACGACGTCACCGAGCTGAGCCCGTCCTGGGGCTGGGCGTCCGGCGACATGATCTCCACCGCCCCCGACCTCGCCACCTTCTTCGGCGCGCTGCTGGGCGGACTGCTGTTGCCGCCCGCCCAGCAGGAGGAGATGTTCACGATGATCCCGACGCCCAAGGGCAAGTGGATCGACAACACGACCTACGGCCTGGGCGTCAGCTCGATCAAGCTGGACTGCGGCGCCACCGTCTGGGGCATGGGCGGTGCCATCAACGGCTCGTGGAGCTACACCTACGGCACCCGGGACGGCCGGCGCCTGCTCGCCACCAACGTCAACGGCGACTGGGTGAAGGGCAGTGGGCCGATCACGGTGTTCACCGACGAGCTGTCGGCGGAGTTCTGCCCCGCTTCGTGACGGGCCGGACGGCCGCTACGAGACGTCCGGACGCGGTCCGCAACACGCGGTCGTACGCCTGTGGCGCGAGGAAGCCCCCGCCCGCTCAGATCGCATAGTGCCAAGTGGTGAGCATGTAGGCGCCGTACCAGCAGCCGAACAGCGCCGAGGCGGCCAGGACGAGGGCGCGGGTGGCGGGGCGGGCCCTGGCGAGTGCGGTGGCGGTGGGGATGAGGAAGATCAGGGCGGGGGTGAGCAGGCGGAGCTTGCAGTGGTAGTAGTTGCTCTGCCCGAGGGTGAGCACGATGATCACCGCGCCGTGGACGAGCAGGGGCGGCCAGGTGGTGCGCCGGCAGGCGAGCAGTGCGGCGAGGAGATGGGCGAGCAGGAGCACGGCGACGCTGACCGGAACCCAGCCCTCGCCGGAGTGCAGGGTCTCGGTGAGGAACTGCCACAGGGAGCTGCCCCGGTCCCAGTGGGTTCCCCAGCCGGCTTCCTGGATGGTGAACCAGGCGTCGACCGGGCCGACGCGCTCCGCGACCCACCACAGATAGCCCGGGGTGCTGGTGCAGGCCAGCAGGGCGGCGGCGATGGGCCGCCAGGAGAGCCGCCGCTCGCGGCGCAGCTGGATGAGGGCGGCCAGGGCGAGGGCGGCGACGACGGCGACGCCGACGGGCCGGGTCAGGCCGGTCAGGAAGGCGCAGCAACCGGCGGTGAGCCAGGCCCGGCGGTGGGCGGCGAGGAGGGTGGCCGCGGCGAGGGCGAGGAACAGGGACTCGCTGTAGGCCATGAAGAACGTGATCGACATGGGCTGCGCAGCGGCGAGCAGAACGATGCCCACGGTGGCGGTGCGCCGGGTGTACAAGCGGGCCAGGAGTCTGTGCACGATCAACAGCGCGGCGATGGTGGCCAGTTGGGCGGCGACGATCGCCGCTGTGCCCCAGCCGAGGCCGGTCACGGCGTGAACGGCGCGGACCGCCAGCGGGTAGAGCGGGAAGAACGCCAGGTTGTTGCCGGTGAGTTCGCCGTCCGGGGTGTAGGTGAAACCGTGCGGGTAACCCTCGGCGGCTATCTGGGTGTAGAGCCGTCCGTCCCACGCCTGGAGCCGGTCGCTGACCGCGGGCCCGTGCGGGGGGATCATGGCGGACAGCAGTACCAGGTGCAGCACGAGTGCCGCCGTGTACACGGCGAGGGCGGGCCGGGCCGCGTACCAGGCCCGCCGCGGCGCGGCGGGCCCCAGCGGGGTACGGGCCGGGTCGGCCCTGCGCGGTGCGGCCGGGGGCGCGGCTGGCGGTGCGGTGATGGCCGGTGCCGGGAGCCGGCCGGTCAGGCGGACATGGTCGTGCAGGGACGGACTGGGCATGAACGTCCTGGTTCGTCGGAGGGGTTCGGGGCCGCCGGGGCGGGTCAGCGCGGTGGGATGCCGGCGGTGGGACTGGTGGTCGGCGGCGGGCTGGAGATCGAGGGCGGGCTGGTGGTCGGCGGCGGGCTGATGGTCGGGGGCGGGCTGGAGATCGGGGGCAGGCTGGTGGTCGGGGGCGGGCTGGAGATCGAGGGCTCGCGGGAGGGCGTTGATCCGCCCGGCTGTGTCGGTGTGGCGGTGCGGGACGGAGAGGGAGGGCTCGGGTTCGCGCTGGCCTGCTCCGTCGGAGTGGGGCTGGGGAAGGCGGTCCCGGTGGAGGGTGAAGTCCCGGCCGGAGCAATGGGGTTGACGGTGCGGACGGGATTGCCGCCGGGGGTGAGGGAGATCGTCAGGACCGCGGCGGCGGTGCACAGGCAGGCGGCGCCGGCCATGGCGGCGGCCACCCGTCGCCGGTGACGCCTTCTGCCGAAGGCGGCGATCCGCGCCGCGGGGACGACCTCGGTCCGCGCGGCAGCCTCCGCCGCGGCAGCGCGCAGCAGGGCGGCGACGCGCTCATCACTGGGAGTCATCGGCGTTCTCCTCGGTGTGGGAGGGTTCGCCCAGGTGCTGGGCCAGGGCGGCCCGTGCTCGGGACAGGTGGGCCTTGACGGTGCCGGTGGCCATCCCGGTCTCCGTGGCGATCTGCGCCACGGGCAGGTCGCAGACGTAGAACAGGGCGGCGCACAGGCGTTGCCTGGGCGGGAGCCGCTGCAGCGCGGCGGTCAGGTCGACGGTGTCCGGGACGGGGCCGGCGACCTGCGGGGCGTCGCCGTGGCGCAGCCAGGCCTGGGCCGCGGTCCGTGTGCGCCGCCAGCGACTGACCGCCAGCCGCCAGGCCACCGTACGGACCCAGGCCTCCGGTGCCGCCTCGCGGTCCAGCCGCCTGCGCCGGCCCCACGCCCGCACGAACGCTTCCTGTACGACGTCCTGGGCCTCGTGCAGGTCACCGGTCATCAGATGCAGCTGGCCGGTGAGCCGGCGGACCGAGTGCGTGTAGAACTCGGTGAACTCCTCCTCGGTCAACGGTCGGCTCCTTGAAAGATCGGCTACTCGAACTCCCTACGTTCGGCCGCGCGGGTCTGGTTGACATGGAGAGACGCAGATCACACCGGGTATGGTGGATGTGGTCGGCTGGGCCCCGTGCGGACCGCCTGAACAGCGGTGGTGCAGCTGCCGTTGAGAGCGGCGACCGGCAGCGGCGACCGGCGGCTCAGGCCAGGGTCGAGTCGCGGGGTGAGCCCAGCGGGGGTGCGGCGGTCAGGCCGGGGCGTAGCCGCGGGCGCGGACCAGGTCCTCGGTGAGGCGGGTGAAGGTACGGGCGGCGGCGCTCTGGTAGGCGTTCTCGCGGCGTAGCAGGGCGACGGTCCGTGCGGGCAGGGCGGGTTCGAGGGGGACGGGCGCCAGGTGGGGGTGGTCGTGGGTGACCGCGTCGGGCAGGACGGTGGCCATCGGTGTGCGCTGGACGATCTCGGTGAGGGCCTGGATGGAGTTGGCCTCGACGGCGATACGGGGGCTGACCCGGTGGCGGTCGAAGTAGGCGTCGATGTGGCTGCGGGTGGCGAAGTCTCCGCTCAGCAGGGCAAGGTGATAGTCAGTTAGCTCGTGGACGGACAGTGGTGCGGCCGGGCGGGCGTCGGGGCGCGGGCCGGTCACGAGGCTGAGGGTCTCGGTGAACAGGGCGGCCTGGGCGATGCCCGGCAGGTGGGGGCCGTCGAAGGCGATGCCGAGGTCGAGGTCGTCGGAGAGCAGCGCCGACTCGATGCGGTCCTGGGTCATCTCCCTGATCTCCAGGGTGATGCCGGGGTGGCGGCCGTGCAGTTCGGCGGTGAGCGGACCAACCAGGTAGGCGGTGAACGTGGGGGTGAGCGCGAGGCGCAGGTGGCCGCGGGAGAGGTCCTGTACGTCATGGAGGGCGCGCTCGGCGGCGGCCAGGTCGCGCAGGGCGCGGCGGGCGTAGTGGAGGTAGGCGGCGCCGGCGTCGGTGGGCCGTACGGTGCGGCCGGTGCGGTCCAGCAGCTGTACGCCGACGGTGCGTTCCAACTGCCTGATCTGCTGGGAGAGGGTGGGCTGGGAGATGTGCAGCTCTTCGGCGGCGCGGGTGAAGTTGCCGTGTTCCGCGACGGCGAGCAGATAGCGCAGATGACGCAGTTCCAGGGCCATGCGTCAACCATAGATGACATCACTGGTATCTATCGACAGCAAGTCTTGGACGCTATAGCAACAGGTCGTGCATGGTGGATTCAGCCGGCCCCACAGGGCGGCGCCCACCGAAGGGAGTGACCGTGCCAGACCTGGCAGCAGGACTCGCGCGCTTCAGGCGCGAGGTCTTCCCGGCCAAGGCGGAGCTCTTCGCCCGCCTGGCGGACACCCACCGGCCGACGACGCTGTTCATCGGCTGCTCCGACGCCCGCGTGGTGCCGGAGCTGATCACCGGCAGCGAGCCGGGCGAACTGTTCGTCATCCGCACCGCCGGCAACCTCGTCCCGGCTCATGCGCCCGGCCCGGACGGCGTCGCGGCCGGCATCGAGTACGCCCTCGCCGTCCTGGGCGTCACGGACATCGTCGTCTGCGGGCACTCCGCCTGCGGCGCGATGACCGCCCTGGCCGAAGGCCATGACCTGGGCGCCCTGCCGGCGATCGTCGGCTGGCTGCGCCACGCGGACGCCGCCCTGGCCCGCGCCGCCGGTGCCGGGGTGGACGCGCTGGTGCGCGCCAACGTCCGCGCGCAGCTGGTGAATCTGGCCACCCACCCGTCGGTGGCCCGCGCCCTGGCGGAGCGGAAGGTCACCCTGCACGGCTGGGTCTACGACATCCCCACCGGCGCGGTCGCCGTCCTCGACGCCGACGGTGTCCCCGGCCTGGCGGCCTGACTCCCGCCCTCCCCGTGATCAGGGGCAGTCCCGTCTCGCGGGGCACCCGAACCTGCCGCTCCGGCCCGCGGACCGGCATACCAGAAAGGACCAACTTCCCATGGTGCACGCACAGTTCGACCCCGCCGCCCGCCAGGCGCTGGCCGTCGTCGCCGTCGAGGCCAAGATCCGCCGGGACCTGACCTGGCAGCAGATCGCCGACGCCGCCGGCCTGTCGGTCGCTTTCACCACCGCCGCCGTGCTCGGCCAGCACGCCCTGCCGGAGGAGTCCGCCCGGGCGGTCGCCGAGCTGCTGGGCCTGGACGAGGATGCGGTGATGCTGCTGCGGACCGTCCCCACCCGGGGCTCGATCCCCGGCGGCATCCCGACCGACCCGACCATCTACCGCTTCTACGAGATGCTCCAGGTCTACGGCACCACCCTCAAGGCCCTGGTCCACGAGCAGTTCGGAGACGGCATCATCTCGGCGATCAACTTCAAGCTGGACGTGAAGAAGGTCGCCGACCCCGAGGGCGGCGAGCGTGCGGTGATCACGCTCGACGGCAAGTACCTGCCGACCAAGCCCTTCTGATCCGGGCTCGTCCGGGACGTATCGGATCGACAGGCTCAACAGGCGGTCCCTCGCCGGTCCTCGGGGGCCGGCGAGGGCCGTACGCCTCAGCCCAGGCACTCCCGTACGGCCGCGACGAGCTGCTTGGCCCGGGCGTCACCGTAGCCGACCATCCGGTTGGCGACGTAGCCGAAGCCCACCCCGAACTCGTCGTCCCCGAAGGCGAACTGGCCGCCCGCGCCGTCGTTGCCGAAGCTGCGCGGGCCGAGCATGGGCCGGAACCGGGGTGCGTCCAGCAGGAAGCCCGCACCCCAGCGGGCGCCCAGGTCGGGGAAGCCCGACCAGGAGGGGCCGGCCGACAGCTCCCGCAACGCGTCCGTGACGGTGTCCGTCGTGAGCAGCCGGGCCGAGCCGTCGACTCCGGTCGCGGCGGCGGCGTACAGCGCGGCCAGGCCGCTCGCGGAGGAGACCGCGCCCGCCCCGGGGAACTCGGCGGTGAGCAGCGCGGGGTCGTTCCAGCCGCGGGGCTGGTCGAGGCCGGGGAAGACGAGTGCGCCGTTCATGGTCACGATGCGCATGATCAGGGTCTCGGGGCCGGGCATCGGCGGACGCCCCTCGGCCTCGGCCAGCCGGGCCAGCCGCTCGAGTTCGTCCTGCGGCAGGCCGATCCAGGTCCGCAGCCCCAGCACGTCACCGACGGTCTTGCGGAAGTAGGCACCCGGGGTGAGCCCGGTGATCCGCCGGATGAGCTCGCCGATCAGGAAGCCGAAGACGTGCCCGTGGTACTCGTGGGCCGCACCCGGCTCCCACAGCGGCTGCTGCTCCTCGATCGCGTGGACCACCGGGGTCCACTCGGTGATCTCCTCGAAGCTCAGCACGCGGTCGAGCGCGGGGAGGCCGGCGCGGTGCCCGAGCACCATCCGCGGCGTGATCGCCTCCTTGCCGTTCCGCGCGAACTCGGGCCAGTAGCGGGCCACCGGGGCGTCGAGGTCCAGCCGCCCCTCCTGTGCGAGCAGGTGGGCGCAGATGCTGACGAGGCCCTTGGCGCAGGAGAAGACCGGCGCGATCGTGTCCTCGGTCCAGGGCCGGCCGTCGCGCTCGTCCGCGATCCCGCCCCACAGGTCGACGACCTTGCGTCCGCCGGCGAACACGGTTACGGCCGCGCCGAGTTTCGCCGTGCTCGGCGAAGTTCCGGGCGAACGCGTCCGCGACCGCCCCGAACCGCTCGTCGGCCCATCCGCTGTACTCCACTGTTCTCTTCCCTCCCCATCGCGCTGCCGCCCGCACGGGCGACGACGCCGCGTCAGCCGTGGACCGGGCCACGGTATGCGGCCCGGTCCGCTGGCTCCAGCGAATTTGTGCAGACAGGGCCCCTCGCGGAACACCGCGAGGGGCCCTGTGTCCGGCTGGGGCCGGTCAGGCTGCTACCGTCCGGCGATCAGGACACGCCATTGCGGCGGTAGGGCAGGTACCGCTGGTCGTTGTGGTAGTAGGGGTACGGAATCACGTGCGAGACACAGCCCTGGCTGCCGCTGTCCTCGATCGCGATGTACTGGGTGTGGGACGCGTCGGCCCAGCCGCCGAAGATGACGGTGTGGTCGCCCATGATCATCGCGTCGCCCGGCTGCAGGTCGTCCTTGCCGATGCGGTGCGAGATGCTGGACGACATCAGGCCGTAGGTGTCCAGGCCGGGACCGGGCAGGCCCCAGGCGCAGGAGACCAGACCCGAGCAGTCCACCCGGTAGCCGTTGGTCTCGGCGCCCTGGCTGTAACCGAGCTTGTGCTCGGCGCGCTCCAGGGCGCGCTCCACGATGCCGCGGCGGTCGGCGGAGAGCCCGTCGAGGTTGGGCCGGTCGACGACGCCGGCGCCCTCGCCGTTCTTCGGGTGCAGGTGCGAGTGGCTGTTCGCCGGCCAGTCCTCCCAGCTGCTGGAGCCGTTGATGAAGTGGGTGCTCCAGTCGCCGCGACTGTGGTCCTTGATCTCACCGCCGTCGTGCAGGCCGCCGGGGCCGCCCGCGTCGCCGGTGCCGCCGCCACCGTCGCCGATGTGGCCGCCGCCACCCCCGCCACCACCGCCACCACCGGTGTGGCCACCGCCACCGCCGCCACCACCGGTGTGGCCGCCGCCGCCACCGCCACCGCCGCCACTGCCGCCACCGACCCCGTCGGTCCCGGTGTGCGGGGACTTCGGCTTCTCGTGGCTCTCCTGCTTCTTCTTCAGCTCATCCGCGATCTTCTGCTCGGCCTGCTGGTACTGGGAGATCACCTGCTTGATCTTCTGCTCGTCCTCGGCGAGATCCGAGGTGAGCTTCTTCTTGGCCGCCTCCAACTGCTCGGCCTTGTCCTTGATGGCCTTGACGCGGTGCGCGACGTTGGCCGCGACCGCGATGAAGTTCCCGACGCCGAACGGCGCGCCGGCCGCGACGTCCATCGAGGCCGCGTTCTCGACGGCCGCCTTGATGGCCGCGACCTGCTGGCTCATCTCGGTCATCCGCTGGGTGATCTTCTGGAAGTCACTCTGGATCTTGGCCAGCTCCTGCAGCTGGTATCCGAACTGGTCGCCCACGGGGCGGTACTCCTTCGTGCGGTGTGGATGTGGACGCGGGCGGATCAGAACGCGTCGGCGAGGCCCTTGATCTCCTTGCCCAGATCTCCGAGTTCGTCGGCCACGGTGTTCAGCTCCTTGACCCGGCCCTGGGCGTGCGCGATGAAGGCGTCAGCTGCCGCTCCGTGCCAGGTGAGCTGGCTCAGCGCGGTGTTGATCTCCTTGCCGAGCGCCTCCACCTCGTGGCTCATCTCCTCGAGCTGGGCGGCGTACTTGTTCAGTTCGGCGTCAGGGTCGCCGAACATCTTGGTCAGCACCCAGTGCGCGATCTTGGTAGGGGCCCAGAAGACGTCCTCGGCGACGTGCACCGCCGAGCTGCCCAGATCCTTGACGTCGTCCCACAATCCCACAGCCGCTCCCCCATGAGTTCTACTTACAGGCTGATAGTCGGTCAAAAGGCTAGCCGACCTGGACCGAGCCGGGGATACCCAGGCCGCTCAGTGTCCGTGCTGCCCGGCGGTGCGGCGCAGGTAGCCGCCGGCCAGCTCGCGGAGCCGGGCACGGTCGAAGCTGCGCCCGTGGCCCGGGTGGACGACGGACACGTCCAGCTGCGCGAGGAACTCCATGGTGCGCCGGTAGGAGGGCACGTCGGACTCGGGCAGGTCGTCGATGAGGTGCCCGCTGTACACCACGTCGCCGGAGTACAGCACCCCGGTGCGTTCCTCCAGCAGGGCGATGCAGCCGGGCGTGTGACCGGGCAGGTGGAGCACGGTCAGGGTGCGGCGGCCCAGGTCGATCCGGTCGCCGTCCTGGAGCCGGCGGGTCAGGGCTACCGGCTCGACCCGGTACGTCCGGGGGTCGTAGCCGGGGTGCGGCAGGGTCTTGACCAGTAGCTCGGGGACGGGCTCTCCCGCTGCGTCGATGCCGAGCAGCCGGTAGAGCTCGGCGCCGTACAGGCTCGCCGGGACACCCTCCGCCAGCAGCGGGGCCGCCGCGGTGTGCGCGGCCCGCTCGCGGAACTCGTGTGCTCCGCCGACGTGGTCCAGGTGTGCGTGGGTGAGGACCGCCAGCGGATCCCGCTCGAACAGTTGCGGGATCTCCCGGCGCAGAGAAACCACACCGAGGCCGGTGTCCACCACGATGTCACGGTCCGATCCGTGCAACCACCACAGATTCGCGGACAGCAGCGGGTCGACGTGCGGCTCGGTGATGCGGACGACTCCATCGGCTGTCTCGTACCGCTCGTACCAGTTGTCCATGCCGATCGAGTCTGCCGGACGCCGCGAGCCGACCGGAGGGCCGGTCCGGGACCGGCCGGAAATCGCAGGTGGGGCGGCCGGGCGGGCTGCCATACTCCGGCCCATGAACAGTGATCAAGGAAGCGGCCCGACCCTGACCGTCGGCGAGCGCGACACCGACCTCAACCAGCGGCTGAGCGAGGGGCTCGACGCCTTCAACGCGGCGGCCACGGGTGTGGCCGAGCAGGGCACGCTCTCGGTCAAGGTCACCGACGAGGCGGGCGAACTGATCGGCGGGCTGGCCGGGTGGACCTGGGGCGGCCTGTGCGGGGTCTCGTTGCTCTGGGTCCGCGAGGACAGCCGCAAGGACGGCTGGGGCAGCCGGATCCTGCGGGCCGCCGAGGAGGAGGCACTGCGGCGCGGCTGCGACCGCATGGTGGTGTCCTCCTTCACCTTCCAGGCGCCCGGGTTCTACCAGCGCCACGGCTACAAGGAGACCGGCCGGACCCTGGGTATCCCGGGCGGGCACGAGGACGTGCACTTCTTCAAGTCACTGAGCGGGCGACAGGGTTAGACCGACCGGACACGGGAACCGATCGTGCGTCCGGCACCGGCCCGGCGCACGACGGACTCCGCCAGGTGCCGCCTCGGGGCTGGGGGTGGTGACCTGGGGTGCGGGCCGGGACGCCGCAGCAAGCCGGACATACCATCCGACGACTCGGCCGAGGGGCGGCTGTGCCCGCGCGTGTCCGGGTCGCCGGGACTCCTCCGTGCCGGATCTGCGGCACCGTCGGCGTCAGCGCACCGCGCGACACCCCGACCCGACACCGCCGCACGGTCCCCGCGCACCCTCCGACAGAGTCCCGAGAGGCCGAACGCATGGCATCGACCGACCAGATCACTCCGTCCGGCGCGGAAGGGAACGGCAGGCTGCGTCGCGAGGTGGGCCTGATCGGTCTGCTGTGGGCCTCGGTCGGCGCGATCATCGGCTCGGGCTGGCTGTTCGGGGCGAAGAACGCGGTGGTGACCGCCGGACCGGCCGCGCTGCTCTCCTGGGGCATCGGCGCGGTGGCCATCGTGCTGCTCGCCCTGGTGCACGCCGAACTCGGCGGGATGTTCCCGGTGGCGGGCGGCACCGCCCGCTATCCGCACTACGCCTTCGGCGGCTTCGCCGGGATGTCCTTCGGCTGGTTCTCCTGGCTGCAGGCCGCGACGATCGCGCCGATCGAGGTCCAGGCAATGATCAACTATGCCGGGCATTGGAGCTGGGCCCGCGGCTTCCTGCACCCCGACCACACCCTCACCGGTTCGGGCATCGCGGTCGCGGCAGGCCTGATGGCCCTCTTCGTGGTGATCAACTTCCTCGGCGTCAGGGTCCTCGCCCACACCAACAGCGCGGCCACCTGGTGGAAGGTGGCGATCCCGCTGCTCACCGTTCTGACGCTGGCGCTGACCGGGTTCCACGGCGGAAACCTCACCGTGCGCGGCTTCGCGCCGTACGGGGCCAAGGGCGTACTGGCGGCGATCAGCACCAGCGGGGTGATCTTCGCGCTGCTCGGCTTCGAGCAGGCGATCCAGTGGGCCGGTGAGAGCCTGAACCCCCGGCGCGACATCCCGCGGGCCGTGATCGGTTCGGTCGCCCTCGGGACGCTGATCTACATCCTGCTCCAGGCGGTCTTCATCACCTCGCTGCCGCCCGAGACCTTCACCAGCGGCTGGGCCGGGCTCAACTACCCCGGTATCGTCGGCCCGTTCGCGGGACTCGCCACCCTGATCGGCCTCGGCTGGCTGACCGTGCTGCTCTACGCCGACGCGATCATCTCCCCCGGCGGCACCGGACTGGTCTACATCACCTCCACTTCCAGGATCTCCTACGGACTGAGCCGCAACGGCTACGCCCCGCGGGCACTCCAGTGGACGGACCGGCGTTCGGTGCCCTGGGTCAGTCTGATCGTCGCCTTCGTGGCGGGGGCGCTCTGCTTCCTGCCGTTCCCGAGCTGGCAGCGGCTGGTCAGCTTCATCACCTCGGCGGTGGTGCTGATGTACGCGGGAGCGCCGCTGGCCTTCGGGGTACTGCGCAGGCGGCTGCCGGAGACCGAGCGCCCGTACCGCCTGCCGGGCGGCGCGGTCGTCTCACCGGTCGCCTTCGCGGTCGCCGGCCTGGTGATCTACTGGTCCGGCTGGGACACCCTGTGGCGGCTCGGTCTGGCGATCCTGATCGGCTACCTGCTGATGGGCTCGTACGCCTGGTACGCCAACGCCAAGGGCCTGCCGGACGCCCCGCGGATGGACTTCGCCGCGGGCCGCTGGCTGCCGGTCTACCTGGTCGGGATGGGCCTGATCTCCTGGCAGGGCGGCTTCGGCGCGGGAGCCGCCGGCAACCTGCCGCTGTGGTGGGACATCCTGGTGGTGGTCGCCTTCTCGCTGGCCGTCTACTACTGGGCACTGCGGTGCGCGCTGCCCGCCGAGGCGATCGCGCGCAACATCCACGGCGTCCCGGTGACGGACGGGACCGGAGGCTGAACCACCGTCAGCGCACCGCCGCCCCGGGCCGGCGTGGTCGCCACCGCCTGCGGCGACGACCCGTGCGGAGCGGGTCGGCTCCGCTGCGGCCGAGTCGGAGCACCGGATCCACGCGGCCGCAGATCAGGCCGCGCGGTACCCGGCCGCCGCGCGGACCAGCCGTTCGGCCAGCGCCGGTGCGCCCGCCCAGTGCAGATGCAGGTACGAGGCGTGCACCGAGCCTGCCGTGAAGCCCTCCGTGCGCGGCCCGTCCGGACCGCGCCAGCCCCAGGCGGGCTGCGGGCCCGAGCCGGGCTCGCAGACGGTGCGGTGGAACTCGTGCCCGCGGACCCGCAGGCCGGCCGGGGCGAGCACGCTCTCGCGGACGGCCACCGCCTCGCGGTAGCCGAGGGTGAGCCGCTCGGTCATCCGGGCGGTGGTGTCGAGCACGCCGCACATCGGCTTCCCGTCCAACTCCCGGCCCAGGTACAGCAGTCCGGCGCACTCGGCGGCCACCGGCGCACCGGAGGCGGCCAACGCGGCGATCGAGGTGCGCAGCGCCGCGTTCTCGCTGAGCTCGCTGACGTACATCTCAGGGAACCCGCCGCCGATCACCAGGCCGGCCGTGCCGTCCGGCAGTCCGGCATCGTGCAGCGGGTCGAACGGGACGACCTCCGCCCCGGCCGCCGCCAGCAGTTCCGCGTTCTCCGCGTACGAGAAGGAGAACGCCGCACCCGAGGCGAGCGCGATCCTCGGCCGCCCGGGGACCGCCGACACCTCCCCGGCGGCCGACCACGGCTCGGCGTCCAGCGGCGGCGCGCTGCGCGCGAGCGCCACCAGCGCGTCCAGATCGACCGAGGCGGCGACCAGTTCACCCATGTCGCCCACCGCCCGCAGGGCCTCCGCGGAGCGTTCGACCGCCGGGATCAGGCCCAGGTGCCGCGACGGCGTCGCCACACCGGCCGCCCGCCGCACCGAGCCCAGCACCGGGACGCCGGAGCCCTCCTCCAGGGCCTCGCGGAGCAGCAGTTCGTGCCGGTCGGAGGCGACCCGGTTGAGGATCACCCCGGCCAGCCGGACCTCCGGATCCCAGGAGGCGAAGCCGTGCACCAGCGCGGCCACCGACCGGGACTGCGAGGAGGCGTCCACCACCAGCACCACCGGAGCCCGCAGCAGCTTGGCCACGTGCGCGGTGGACGCCAGCTCCCCGCGGCCCCCCGCCCCGTCGAACAGCCCCATCACGCCCTCGACCACCGCGATGTCCGCCCCGGCCGCGCCGTGCAGGAACAGCGGCGCGATCCGCTCCGGGCCGCACAGATACGCGTCCAGGTTGCGCCCGGGCCGTCCGGCGGCCAGCGAGTGGTAGCCGGGATCGATGTAGTCCGGGCCGACCTTGTGCGGGGAGACGGCGAGCCCCCGGGCGGAGAGCGCGGCCATCAGCCCGGTGGCGACGGTGGTCTTGCCCGCGCCCGAGGACGGCGCGGCGATGACGAGACGGGGGATGTTCACGTGCGTCGGACTACCACTCGATCCCGCGCTGGCCCTTGCGGCCGGCGTCCATGGGGTGCTTCACCTTGGTCATCTCGGTCACCAGGTCGGCGAAGGAGGTCAGCTCCTCGGGCGCGTAGCGGCCGGTGATCACCACATGCTGGCTGCCGGGGCGCTCCCCCAGCACCTCCAGCACCTCGGCCACGTCGACCCAGCCCCAGTGCATGGGGTAGGTGAACTCGTCCAGCACGTAGAAGCGGTAACGCTCGGCGGCCAGGTCGCGCTTGACCTGCTCCCAGCCCTCCTTGGCCGCCTCCTCGCTGGACATCGTCATCTCGGTGGACCGCTGCAGCCAGGACCAGCCCTCGCCCATCTTGTGCCAGTCCACCGTGCCGCCCTGGTCGGAGGCGCCGAGCACGCGCAGCGCGTTCTCCTCGCCGACCTTCCACTTGGCGGACTTCACGAACTGGAACACCCCGATGGACCAGCCCTGGTTCCAGGCCCGCAGCGCCATCCCGAAGGCGGCGGTGGACTTGCCCTTGCCGGGGCCGGTGTGGACGGCGGTGATCGGCAGGGTGCGACGCTGGCGGGTCGTCAGGCCGTCATCGGGGACGGACTCGGGAATGCCCTTCGGCATGGCTCAGGCTGCCTTTCGGTCGTAGGAGGCGGTGCGGTGCGCGTGGACCAGTGCGGTGACGCCGTCGGCCCGCAGCTCGTCCAAGGTCACTGCGGAGGCGCGCAGTTGGGCGGCGAGGGTGCGGGCGAGCCCCAGGCGCACCGGGCCGGACTCGCAGTCCAGCACCACGCTCGCCACGCCCTGCCCGGCCAGCAGCCCGGCCGCCCGCCCGGCCTGGGCCAGCGCGTCCCGCCCGCCGGTGGCCCGGCCGTCGGTGACCACCATCAGCAGCGGACGGCGGTGCGGGTCGCGCATCCGCTCCACCCGCAGCACCTCGTGCGCGCGCAGCAGGCCGGCCGCGAGCGGCGTACGGCCGCCGGTCGGCAGCTGCTCCAGCCGGGCGGCGCCGACCTCCACCGAGGAGGTGGGCGGCAGTGCCAGCTCGGCGGCCGAACCCCGGAAGGTGATCATCCCGATCTTGTCGCGGCGCTGGTAGGCGTCCATCAGCAGCGACATCACCGCGCCCTTGACCGCCGTCATCCGCTGTCGCGCGGCCATCGACCCGGAGGCGTCCACCACGAACAGCACCAGGTTGGACTCCCGGCCCTGGCGCACCTGTTCGCGGAAGTCGTCCCGGTGCAGCACCAGGGCGCGTGAGTCGCGGCCCCGCGCCAGCTGGTGCGGGGCGGCGGCGCGCAGCGTGGCGCTCAGGTGCAGCCGGTGCAGCGCGCCCTGCGGACGGCGCGCCCGGACGGTGTGCCCGCCGTCGGTCTCGGCGGGGGAGCGGCGGCCCTGGGCGCCCTTCCCGGTGCCGGGCACCTTGAACAGCCTGGTGCGGTACGGGTCTCCGGCGGCGGCCACCGGCGCCTTGGCGCCGCCGCCCGTGCCCTGCGGCGGGACGCCCGCCTCCGGGGCGGGCTCGCTCTGCGCGGCGGCGGCGCCGTCGGGGGCGTCACCCGGTGCGGGAGCTCCACCGCCGCCACCGGGGCCGCCGTCGCCCGGCCCGTCGCCGTCGCCATCGGGGCCCTGGTCGAGGGTCTGGCCGGGGTCCTCGTCGGGGCCGGACGGCTCCGAGTGCTCCGCCAGCGTCCGGTCCAGCTGTTCCTCGTCCAGCCCGGGCGCGTCGAAGGGGTTGCGCCGGCGCCGGTGCGGCAGGGCGAGCCGCGCGGCCCGGCGGACGTCCTCCTCCGCCACCTCGGTGCGCCCGTCCCAGGCCGCCAGCGCGACCGCCGTCCGGGCCATCACGATGTCCGCCCGCAGGCCGTCCACCTCGAACGCCGCGCACACGGCGGTGATTTGACGCAGCGCCAGATCAGTGAGTGCCACCTTCGGCAGCAACTCCCGTGCCGCGGTGATCCGTTCGGCCAGCGCCCGCTCGTCGTCCGCGTACCGCGCGGCGAAGCCCGCCGGGTCGGCGTCGTAAGAGAGTCGCCGCCGGACGACCTCGGCCCGCTCGTCCGGGTCGCGGGTGGCGGCGATCTCGACCGTGAGGCCGAAGCGGTCGAGCAGCTGCGGACGCAGCTCGCCCTCCTCCGGGTTCATCGTCCCGACCAGCAGGAACCTGGCCGCGTGCCGCACCGATACGCCCTCGCGCTCCACGTAGGAGCGGCCCATCGCGGCGGCGTCCAGCAGCAGGTCGACCACGTGGTCCTGCAGCAGGTTGACCTCGTCGATGTAGAGCACGCCCCGGTGCGCCTTGGCCAGCAGTCCCGGCTCGTAGGCCTTGACGCCCTCGGCCAGCGCCCGCTCCAGGTCGAGCGAGCCGACGATCCGGTCCTCGGAGACGCCGACCGGCAGCTCGACCAGGTGCGCCGGGCGCTGCTCGGCGGGCTGCGGGGCGTGCGGGCCGTCCGGACACTGCGGATCGGCCGCCGCGGGGTCGCAGGCGAACCGGCATCCGGGCACGGTTGCGATCGACGGCAGCAGGCCGGCCAGCGCGCGCACCATGGTCGACTTGGCGGTCCCCTTCTCGCCGCGCACCAGCACCCCGCCCACCGCCGGGGAGACGGCGTTGAGCAGCAGCCCGAGCCGCAGGTCGGCCATGCCGACGATCGCGGTGAACGGGTACGGGAGGTCACTCATCAGCTCTCAGCTCTCCATCAGTCGCGGTGCACCGGGCGGAAGGAACGGCAGTCCGTCCAGTACCCCGTTCTCGATCAGCTTCCACAGCGCATCGGTGTCGGCGTGCTCCTCGATCAGGTCGCCGAGCCGGTCGAGCCTGGCCTCCCGGGCCGCCGCGAACGAGGTGTCCGGCGCGGGGACGAACTCCCGCCCGGACGACTCGGCGATCCGGCGCAGCAGTCGGCGGCGGAAGGCGTCGTTCTCCAGCACGCCGTGCCAGGTGGTGCCCCAGACCGGGCCGAGGCGGCAGCCGTCCAGGCCGTGTCCGCGGCCGTCGGTGACGAAGGTCTCGCCGCCCTCGACCGACACCACACCGTGGTGGATCTCGTAGCCCTCGACCCGCTCGCCGAGCGCCTCGCCGACCGGCCGGGCCAGCACCTTCTCGGCACCGAAGACCACCCGGGTCGGCAGCAGGCCGAGCCCGGCGACCTCGCCGGCCCTGGACTCCACCTCGTCCACGATCACCCGCCCGAGCATCTGGTATCCGCCGCAGATCCCGAGCACCGGCAGCCCGGCGGCCACCCGCGCCTTCAGTGCGGGCTCCAGGCCGCGCTCGCGCAGCCAGGCCAGGTCGGCGACGGTGGCCCGGGTGCCGGGCAGCACCACCAGGTCGGCGTCGGCCAGCTCCTCTGGCCGGGTCGCCCAGCGGACCAGCACGCCGGGCTCCTGCGCCAGCGCGTCCACGTCGGTGAAGTTGGAGAGCCTCGGGAAGCGCACCACTGCCACCCGCAGGACGTCCCGGCCGACCGGCCCGCTCGCCTCCGCCCGGTCCACCACCGTGGTCAGGTCGAGCGAGTCCTCGGCGTCCAGCCACAGCCCGGAGAGCATCGGCAGGGTGCCGAGCACCGGGCGGCCCGTCAGCTGACGCAGCATCTCCAGACCGGGCGCCAGCAGCCTGGCGTCGCCCCGGAACTTGTTGACGAACCAGCCCGCGACATGCCGCTGGTCTTCGGCCGAGAGCAGTGCCAGCGTGCCGTACATCGCGGCGAAGACCCCGCCCCGGTCGATGTCCCCGACCACCACCACCGGCAGTCCGGCGGCCGTGGCCAGCCCCATGTTGGCGATGTCCCGGTCCCGCAGATTGATCTCGGCCGGCGAGCCCGCGCCCTCGCAGACCACCACCTCGTACCGGCTGCGCAGATCGGCCAGGCACTCCAGAGCCCGCTCCAGCAGTACGGGCTTGCGCTCGCGGTAGTCCAGCGCGCCCACCTCGGCGACCGGCCTGCCGAGCAGCACCACCTGACTGCGGCCGTCGCCGCCGGGCTTCAGCAGCACGGGGTTCATCGCAGCCTCCGGCTCGATGCGGGCGGCCTGCGCCTGCATCGCCTGGGCGCGGCCGATCTCGGCGCCGTCGGCGGTGACGAAGGAGTTGAGCGACATGTTCTGCGCCTTGAACGGCGCCACCCGCACGCCCTGCCTGGCCAGCCAGCGGCAGATGCCCGCCGTGACCACACTCTTGCCCGCGTCCGAGGTCGTCCCGGCGACCAGCAGTGCCCCGCTCATGCTCCTCCGCTCCACTCAACAGTCCTTCTGCGGCCACTCGTTCCCGGGTTGCCGCTCACGACCGCCCCCGCCGCCAGGTCCACAGCGCCCGCCCGGTCACGGTGACCGCCAGCGCCAACGCCCCGACCCGTCGGGAGAGCTGACACGCCCGCTCGATGTCCGCCACCTCGACCGGCCGCAACTCCCCACCGAGCACCGGCCGGTGCTCCACCCGCTCGCCGTACCGCAGCGTCCCGCCCAGCCGCACCCCGAGCGCCCCGGCGAAGCACGACTCGGCCTGCCCGGCATTGGGGCTCGGGTGCGCGGAGCCGTCCCGGCGCCAGACCCGCCAGGCGGTCCGCGGCTCGGGCGCGGCGGCCACCGTGAGCAGGGCGGTCAGCCGGGCACCGGGCCAGCCGGCCACGTCGTCCAGCCGGGCCGAGGCCCAGCCGAAGCGCAGATGGCGCGGCGAGCGGTGACCGACCATCGCGTCCAGCGTGTTGACGGCCCGGAAGGCGAGCAGCCCCGGCGTACCGGCCAGCGCACCCCAGGCCAGCGCGTTGACCACGGCGTCGGCGGTGTTCTCGGCCACCGACTCGACGACGGCGCGGGCGATCTGCTGCTCGTCCAGCGTGCTGGGGTCGCGGCCGCACAGGTGCGGCAGCCGCTCCCGGGCGGCGGCCAGATCGCCGGCCCGCAGCGAACGGCCGATCGTCCTGGCCTCCCGGGTGAGCGAGGTACCGCCGAGCACCGTCCAGGTCGCGGCGGCGGCCAGCGCCGCCTGCCCGTACCGGCTGCGCCCGAGCGCCCGCTCGGCGAGGTGCGCCCCGGCCGCGACCGAACCGACGCAGACTGCGGTGTACCCGGCGCCCGCCGCCCGCCGGTCGCGCCAGAGCGCGCGCTCCACCCGCCCGGCGGCGGCACCGAAGACGGCTACCGGATGCCCGCGCCGGGGGTCGGCGAGGACGGCGTCGGCCAGGTAGCCGGCGACACTGCCCAGTGCGAAGGCGGCGGCGCGGTTCAGGCGGGGCACGGTGCGGACACAGCGGCGGAGGCGGACCGCAAGGCGGGCACGGCCGGGTCGAACGGCGGCCGCACAGCGGCCAGGGCAGCCTGCATGGCGTGCGTGTCCTCACTCAGGGTCCGCGCCCTGGATCGACGTACCGGGGGCGAGAGTCTCCTGGCTCCCGGGTCGGACACACCCTCGGGCCTTCCAGCAGCCGGACGACCGGACCGCCGTGACCATGAGTCGAGCGTGCTCCCCGGTGACAGTGGCGGGACCGCGCCGGATTCGCACCGGCTTCCTCTGCATGCCTCCGTTTGGCTGAAAGATCCCACCACGGTCCGCGACCGGGAGTCAACAAACCGCGCGGAGGGCTTGATCACAGCCGTCTCGGCCGTCCACCGCCCACCGCGCGGCACACCGCACGGGGGTGGCGCCGGCTCCGCGGAGCCGCCCGGCTGCCCGCCGCCGCGAAGGCCCGGCCCACCGTCCGCACGGACGGACTACGCCCCGGTGGCAGGCCCGCCGTGCGGAGAGTGGACTGGAAGGTACCGCCCATGAAGGTCACACCGGGGAGCACTATGCGTTGGGGAACCGCCGCCGCCGTGGCGGCCACCGCAGTAGGAGCCGGAGCTGCGGTCATCCTGATCGGCCGCAGGGTGTCCGAGCGCACGGTCCGTCCGCAGCCCGGGAAGCCGGGCCTGGCCGCCACACTGCGGGTGCACGAGGTCGCCGCCGGACACGTCACCCTCACCCGGGCCCCGCAGACCGTACGCGCGGGCCGGTACGCGCTGGAGTGGGCCGGCGGCGGCCACGCGGTGGTCGGCGGGGTGCTGCGCACCGACATCCAGACCGTCACCCGCCGGCTGGAGCGTGTCGACAGCGGAACCCTCACCGTCGGCACCGAGGTCGAGCTGACCCCCCGGGTCCACCTCGGCGATCCGGCCACCGCCCTCGGCCTCGACTTCACCGAGACCGTCGCCCAGGGCGACCTCGGGCTGCTGCCCGCCTGGTACGTCCACGCCATGCGCGGCACCTGGGTGATCCTGGTGCACGGCCCGGGCGCCGACCGCACCCAGGCGCTCCCGGTGCTCCCGGTGCTGAACTCGCTGAAACTGCCGACGCTGACCGTGACCTACCGGGGCGACGCCGACGCCCCGCACCCACCGGACGGACTCGGCCACTTCGGTGAGACAGAGTGGCGGGACGTCGAGGCGGCCGTAGGGCTCGCCCTGGAGAGTGGCGCGGGACGGGTCGTGCTGTACGGCTGGTCGCTGGGCGCCACGATGTGCCTGTTGACCGCCGCCAGGTCCACCCGGCGGGAGTCGGTCGCCGGACTGGTGCTGGACTCCCCGATCCTCGACTGGCAGGAGAGCGTCCGCCGGGAGAGCGTCCGCGCCGGTGTCCCGGGTGTCCTCGCCGAGCTCGGCGCCCTGGCCGCCGAAGGCCGTACCAAGGTGGACCCGGCGGCCCTCGCCCGTCTCGCGGACGGTACTGACCTGCACCTCCCGACCCTGCTGCTGGGCAGCCCGGCCGACGGCATCGCACCGATCGAGGCCGCCCGCCGGCTGGCGCACCGCCGCTGGGACCTGGTGAGCCTGCACGAGGTGCCGGACGCGGAGCACGCCCAGCTCTGGAACGCCGACTCGGACGGCTACGCCGAGGTGCTGAGGCGCTGGCTCACTCCGCTACTCTGAAAACACTGTCACTCTCCGTAGATATTCAATCACATTAGCTGGAAGTGTCGAGGGTCCGGTTCCGGTGCGGATCTGGCGGATGGTCGATCGATTTGTTGGGTGCACGACAGTCAGAACAAGCCAACCATTCGAATGTCAAGCCCGGTTTGCGGGTTGTTGCCCGATCTCTTCCACCTCTTCACACCGGGCGGCCGAAGACGCGCCGAACCCGATGTGACAGAAGGCCGGTGCACGGGGAAGACTGCACGGCGTGACGTCTCGGAACCCGCGCGACCGTGATGCCCCGCTCCAGCCGACGATCGGTACCGGTGCGACGGTGACCCGTCTGCCCGGTGCGGCCCGCCGCGCCGACGGCGCGTACCCCGGCCACCCCGCCGGAGCCCGCCGCCGCGTCCCGGCACCCAAGCCGGGGCGCGGGAGAGTCCCGGTGCCCGACGGTTTCCCCGCTCCGGCCGAGCTCGCCCCGCTGGCCCGCCGGATGCTCGCGGACGCCGTACGGATCGCGCGCTGGGCCGGCGAGCTCGACAAGGTCGACCGCCGGGGCGAGCTGCTCCCCGAGGACGCCCGGGACGCCGGACACGCCCTGGCGATGACGGTCGGCGCCGCGGCCAAGGCCTGGGGTCAGGCCCTGCTGGTGGGCCTGGTCGAGCCGCGCGAGGGCGGCGCCGGGCCGGGCTGGCGGCTGCACGCCTGGGAGCACGACGACGAGGCCGTGATCCGGGGCTGGTCCGCGCTGTTCGACTCCTGGACGCTGGTCGCCCCCGTTCCGCCCGCCGCGATGCGCGGGGTCTTCGCCGTGCTCGCCGGGCAGGCCGTCGACCACGCGCCGCAGTTGCTGTCCTTCCTGCACCTGGTGGACGGCCCGGTCTCCGACGGCGAGCTGCTGGAGCTGCTCCGCCGGGGCCTGGACGAGCGCCGCCACGGCGTCGGGACGGGCACCCTGGCGCTCTCCCCGGTCCCGCACGCGGCCTCGGCCGTCTCCGCCGTCCGCGGCACCTGCCGCGAGCCGCAGGTGGACTCCCCGCCGGTCGCCCCCTCCGACGTCGCCGCCGTCCTCGACTGGATGCTGGACGGCCTCGCCGCCGTCGGCGCCCTGGTCCGCCGGGACGAGGCCGCGGAGCTCTCGCTGCTCGGGCACTGGGCCGTGCGCGCCAAGCTGGAGGAGATCTGCACGGTCGCCCAGACGGCCGCCGGGCACATCGAGCAGAGCGCCCTGGAGCTGCTGGACGCCTGCGCCAACTACTCCCCGGGCCCGGCCCGCGCCGAGTACCGGGCCTGGGTCGCCGCCCGTCCCGTGGACCGCGCGGTCGCCGAGCTGCTGGACGCCGCCCGGGGCGAGGACGCGCTGCTGCGCGGGCTCGCCTTCGAGGCGCTCCGGGTCGCCGGGGGCACCGCCGAGCAGGGCGTCCGGGCCGCCGTGGACGAGCCGGTGCTGCGGCCCTACGCGCTGCTCTGGCTGGCCGAGCAGTCGGACGAGGGGGTCTCCCCGGCCGATGTGCTCGGGGCGGTGGACGCCGCCTGGCTCTGGGTGGACACGGCCGCCGCCGTACTGGACCACGGTGAGACCGAGCTGCTGGTCGGCCATGTGGAGGGCGCTTCGGCGGGCGAGCCGGTGCGACTGTTCAACCGGGCCCGCCAGTCCGGCCACCCCCGCGCGGCCTCGGTCCTCACGGCCGTCGCGGGCGTCCATCCCGACCCCGCCGTCGCCCGCGCGGCCCGCCGCTCCGCCTTCAGCGTGCACCGCGGCGGCGCCTAGCCCCTCCGGGCGGCAGAGTGCCGGGTCCCGGGGAGGGACGGCCCGGTCCTCCGGGCAGCGGACGCTCGTGCCCCGGATTCCGTGCGAAGGCCCTCTGCAGGGTTCCCCGAGAACGACGAAGGGGCCCGGATCCTGTTCAAGGATCCGGGCCCCTTCCGGTGTTCAGGGTGGGCCTCAGTAGCCCCGCGACTCCGCGCGGCGGGCGCGCACGTCGCCCACCTTCTGCCCCACCTTGCGGCGGATGACCAGCAGCGGAGCCATCGCCGCCAGCGTGATCTGCGCGATCGCCCCGATGTGCATCAGCGTGTCACCGCCGGGCAGGCCGGCCGCCCAGGCCGCCAGGCAGCCGATGGAGACCACGATCCAGCAGAGCGTCGCGGTGGCGAGCAGCCCCTGCGGCTTCGGGTACTCGATCCGGCTCACCATCAGGTACGCCACACCGAGGATCATCAGCAGCCCGAGCAGCAGCGGCGGCTCGAGCAGCACGATGGCGATCACCGTCATCGCGCCCATCGGGCAGGGCATGCCCTGGAAGATCCCGGGCCGCATCTTGACGGCCGAGAACCGGGCCAGCCGCAGCACCACCGCGAGCAGCACGGTCACCGCGATGAACGCCGAGAGCTGCTGGTTGCTGTCCGGCGAGACGATGCCCCAGACCGCGACGAAGTAGGCCGGCGCGATGCCGAAGCTGATCAGGTCGGCCAGGTTGTCGAGCTCCGCGCCGAGTGCCGAGGAGCGCAGCTTGCGGGCGACCAGGCCGTCGAACAGGTCGCACATCGAGCCGATCAGCAGCAGCGTCACCGCGGTGGCGGCGCTGTGCCGGTTCGGCATCGAGTCGCCCATCAGGTGCGGCATCAGCACCCCGGTGGTGATCGAGTAGATCGCCATGAAGCCGCAGACGGCGTTGCCGAGGGTCAGGAAGTCGGCGGTGGAGAGGTGCTGCGGCGAGCGGGGAGCGCGCAGCTCGCGGTCGCGCGCCCAGCGGCGGCGGTGCAGGCTGGTCTCCTCCTCGTCACTCAGGCCGACGAGAGTCTCAGGATCAGTCACGGTCAAGGCGCGTCACCCCGGCAGTGGTCTTCTGGCCGACCTCTACGCCGACCTCGACGCCGGCCGGCAGGTAGGTGTCTACGCGAGAGCCGAAGCGGATCAGTCCGATCCGCTCGCCCTGCTCGACCTTGGTGCCGGCGTCCACGTACGGCACGATGCGGCGGGCCACGGCCCCCGCGATCTGCACCATCTCGATGTCGCCGAGCTCGGTGTCGAAGTGCCAGACGACCCGCTCGTTGCGGTCGCTGTCCTTGTTGAACGCCGGGACGTAGCCACCGGCGACGTGCTCCACCGACGTCACCGTGCCGGGCAGCGGCGCGCGGTTGACGTGGACGTTGAGCGGGCTCATGAAGATCGCGATCCGGGTGCGGCCGTCCGGCCAGGCGTCGATGCTCTGCACCACACCGTCGGCCGGGGAGATCACTCTGCCGGTGCCGATCTCGCGCTCCGGGTCGCGGAAGAACCACAGCATGCCCGCGCCGAGCGCGCAGGCCGGTACCGCTGCCAGGGCCCACTTGCCGTTCCGCCGGGTGAGGGCGGTGGTGAGGGCGGCAGTGGCCAGGGTCGGGACGAACCAGGGGGTGGCACCGCGCGCGATCGTCACGCGGGGACGCCGACCATCCGCCGGGGCGTCGAAGGCGCCGGTCGGAGCGGAGGTGTGAGGGGACGGGCTGATGGGCATCGAAGACCTTAGTCGCGGGGGATCATGGCCGCTGGACGGGGGCCACCGCGGGGATCGGTTGAGATGGGGACGGCTACTGTCCCGGTGGATGCTATCGGGACCAGGCGGTAGGTGGGCAAGCCGCCTGCGTGTTCAGGAGTCCGGTGCGGCGCCGATCTGTGCCTGCTATGTGTACGACCGTAGCTCGGTTCGACGCGGTTCCCCAAGGGGCTGAACGAGGCGCGTGACCCATGTCTCAATTCGGGTGAGAGCGACGGGACGGGTCCCGACTGACTGCCGGTCAGGTGGCGGCACCGCCCCCTCGGGAGGGGTTCGACAGGGTGCTGAGCACGCCCTGGGAGCCTTCCTGGGCGTCTCGAGGCGTGCGGATGTGCCGTAGGGCGCGCACCTATGGGTGCGCGCCCTACGACCTTCCCCGAACCGCCGTACCGCCCCCGATGGCTGACCAGGCCCGGGGACCGCGCGGTACGGCGGGGCCCGGAGGCGGGCCCGCACGCCTGCCCCCCGGCCTTCGAATGGCTCTACTGCACGGTGTTCCCCGAGCCCGGAATCGGCGTTGACCGAGTCCGGCATGGCCGGAATCCGGCCGCTGGGTCACCGGCGTGTTGCTCCGCTCACTCCGCGATGCGGTACTCCTCCAGCAGGCGGCGTCCCACGATCATCTTCTGGATCTCCGCAGTACCTTCACCGATCAGCAGCATCGGGGCCTCGCGGTAGAGGCGCTCGATCTCGTACTCCTTGGAGAATCCGTAGCCGCCGTGGATCCGGAAGGCGTCCTCGACGACCTCCTTGCAGTACTCGGAGGCGAGGTACTTCGCCATGCCGGCCTCGAGGTCGTTGCGTTCGCCGCTGTCCTTCTTGCGGGCGGCCATCACCATCATCTGGTGCGCGGCCTCTACCTTGGTGGCCATCTCGGCCAGCTTGAACTGGATCGCCTGGTGCTCGGCGATCTTCTTGCCGAAGGTGGACCGCTGCTGGGCGTAGGAGATGCCCAGCTCGAAGGCGCGGCGGGCGACGCCGCAGCCGCGGGCGGCGACGTTGACCCGGCCGACCTCGACGCCGTCCATCATCTGGTAGAAGCCCTTGCCGGGGACCCCGCCCAGGATCCGGCCGGCCGGGAGCCGGACGTCCTGGAGCACCAGCTCGGTGGTGTCGACGCCCTTGTAGCCCATCTTCTCGATCTTCCCGGGCACGGTGAGGCCGGGGACGGTCGGGTTGGGCCCGAAGCCGGGAGTCTTCTCGATCAGGAAGGTGGTCATGTTCTTGTACGGCGTGGAGCCGCCCTCGTCCGTCCGGCACAGGACCGCGACCAGGGTGGAGGTGCCGCCGTTGGTCAGCCACATCTTCTGGCCGTTGAGGACGTAGAAGTCGCCGTCCTTGACGCCCTTCGTGGTGATCGCCGCCACGTCGGAGCCGAGGCCGGGCTCGGACATCGAGAAGGCGCCGCGGATCTCGCCGGCCGCCATCCTGGGCAGGAAGTACTCCTTCTGCTCCTGGGTGCCGTGCGCGTTGATCATGTGCGCGACGATGAAGTGCGTGTTGACGATGCCGGATACCGACATCCAGCCGCGGGCGATCTCCTCGACCACCAGCGCGTAGGTCAGCAGCGACTCGCCGAGGCCGCCGAACTCCTCGGGGATGGTCAGGCCGAACAGGCCGAGCTGCTTCATCCCCTCCACGATCGCGGTCGGGTACTCGTCCTTGTGCTCCAACTCGGTGGCGACCGGGATGATCTCCTTGTCGACAAAGTCCCGCACGGTGGCGAGGATGTCCCGCTGAATCTCGGTGAGGCCGTCGGTCTGTGCGAGGCGTCCCATCGTGCGACTCCGTATATAGAGAGAAGAAGAGAGGTGTTAGAGGTCTCGCCGCGCGCAGTGCGTCCCGAGCGGCGGCGGGTGAGGGGGTGTACGGGGACCCTGCCGGCGTGGCTGCGGCAGCAGGGCCCCCGTGTCCGGATGGGGGTCGGCCGATGACGGCGGCCTACCCGACCGGGGCCTTGGGAGATCCGGGGGACCTCAGGAGAGCGGAGTGGGACGGCCGGGCTGCTCTCCCCCAGCCTGGCGGCCGGGAGGTGCCCCCTTGCCGCGCTCCTTGATGTACGTCTCGGTCGGCACCATCACCTTGCGCCGGAAGATGCAGACGACCGTACCGTCCTGCTTGTAGCCCTTGGTCTCGACGTAGACGATGCCGCGGTCGTCCTTGGACTTGGACGGCCACTTGTCGAGCACCGTCGTCTCGCCGTAGATCGTGTCGCCGTGGAAGGTCGGCGCGATGTGGCGCAGCGACTCGATCTCCAGGTTGGCGATGGCCTTTCCGGAGACGTCCGGGACGGACATGCCGAGCAGCAGGGAGTAGATGTAGTTGCCCACCACGACGTTCTTGCCGAAGTCCGTCGTCTTCTCCGCATAGTTGGCGTCCATGTGGAGCGGGTGGTGGTTCATGGTGAGCAGGCAGAAGAGGTGGTCGTCGTACTCGGTGACCGTCTTGCCGGGCCAGTGCTTGTAGACCGCGCCGACCTCGAACTCCTCGTAGGTGCGTCCGAACTGCATCTCAGTGGTCTCCTCGGCGGGTCAGGACTGCGGGGGCTCGAACTTGGAGGTGCGCCGGAGCCCGGCGGCGCGGCCCTTGCCCGCGATGACCAGGGCCATCTTGCGGCTGGCCTCGTCGATCATCTCGTCGCCGAGCATCGCGGAGCCCTTGGCGCCGCCGGCCTCCGAGGTGCACCACTCGTAGGCGTCCAGGATCAGCTCGGCGTGGTCGTAGTCCTCCTGGCTGGGGGAGAAGACCTCGTTGGCGATGGCGACCTGGTCCGGGTGCAGCACCCACTTGCCGTCGAAGCCCAGCGCGGCGGCGCGGCCGGCCACCTCGCGGTAGCCGTCGGGGTTGCGGATCTGCAGGAAGGGACCGTCGATGGCCTGCAGGTCGTTGGCGCGGGCGGCCATCAGGATGCGCATCAGGATGTAGTGGTAGGCGTCCGCCGGGTAGCCGGGGGGCTGCTGGCCGACCACCAGGGTCTTCATGTTG
Organism: Kitasatospora sp. NPDC001175; assembly: GCF_053598215.1. Classification (NCBI taxonomy): domain Bacteria; kingdom Bacillati; phylum Actinomycetota; class Actinomycetes; order Kitasatosporales; family Streptomycetaceae; genus Kitasatospora; species Kitasatospora sp. NPDC001175. The sequence continues at coordinate 117,991 of NZ_JBSFJU010000008.1, forward strand.
ATCGAGGCCATGAAGTCGGCCGGGCCGAAGATGATGGTCTCCAGGCGCGGCGAGGCGGCGGCGATCTCGTCGACGTTGACCAGGCCCTTGGCGTTCTCGATCTGCGCCTCGATGCCGATCCGGCCGACCTCGAAGCCCATGGTCTTCTCGATCTGGGTGAGCAGCAGGTCGAGCGCCTTGACCTGGGTGGCGTCCTGGACCTTGGGCAGCATGATGCAGTCGAGGTTCGGGCCGGCGCCCTCGACGACCGTGACGACGTCCCGGTACGTCCAGTGGGTGGTCCAGTCGTTGACCCGGACGACGCGGGTCTTGCCGCCCCAGTCGCCGCTGTTGAGGGCGTCCACGATGTTGTGGCGGGCGCTCTCCTTGACCAGCGGGGCGCAGGCGTCCTCCAGGTCGAGGAAGACCTGGTCGGCGGCCAGGCCCTGGGCCTTCTCCAGGAAGCGCGGGTTGCTGCCGGGAACGGCCAGGCAGGAGCGGCGGGGCCGCAGGTGGTTGACGGCGGCGGGCGACGGTTGTGCGGTCATGTGCGGGTGGTTCCTTCCGGGGTCAGCTGGTCGCGGCGTGCTGGTCGGTGGGCAGCGTCGCGGCCCAAGGCTGGAGCCTGTTGGCCAGCCGGATCTCGTCCACGATCCGGCCGATGATGGTGGTGATGCCGAAGTCCTTCGGGGTGAAGACTGCTGCGACCCCCGCGGCCTTGAGGGCCTCGGCGTCCGCAGCCGGGATGATGCCACCCACGACGACGGGCACATCCTCCACCCCTGCCCGGCGCAGCCGCTGCAGCACGTCGGGAACCAGCTCCGGGTGGGCTCCGGAGAGGATCGACAGGCCGACGCAGTGCACGTCCTCGGCGACCGCGGCGGAGACTATCTGCTCGGGCGTCAGCCGGATGCCCTGGTAGACGACCTCGAAACCGGCGTCGCGGGCGCGGACCGCGATCTGCTCGGCGCCGTTGGAGTGGCCGTCCAGGCCGGGCTTGCCGACCAGCAGCCGCAGCTTGCCCGCACCCAGCTCGGCGGCGGTGGCGGCCACCGCCTCGCGTACGGTGGCGAGTTCGCCGCCGGGCTCGGCCGCCACCGCGACCGGCGCACTGCCGACCCCGGTGGGGGCGCGGTACTCGCCGAAGACCTCGCGCAGGGCGAAGGACCACTCGCCGGTGGTGACGCCGGCGCGGGCGCAGGCCAGGGTGGCGGGCATCAGGTTGTCGCTGGTCGCGGCGGTGGCCTTCAGCTGCTCCAATGCGGCCTGGGCGGCGGCCTCGTCGCGGCCGGCCCGCCACTGTTCGAGCGCGGTGAGGACGGACTGCTCGGAGGCCGGGTCGACCACCATGATGGCGGTGTCCAGATCGGCGGTGAGCGGGCTCTCCTCGGTGGTGTCGAAGCAGTTGACCCCGACGATCCTGTCCTCGCCGGACTCGATCCGGGCCCGGCGGGCGGCGTGCGATGCCACCAGGTTGGACTTCAGGTAGCCGGACTCGACGGCCGGGATCACCCCGCCCATCTCCAGTACCTTGGCGATCTCGGCCTCGGCCCCGGCGAGCAGTTCGGCGGTCTTGGCCTCGACGACCGTGGAGCCGTTGAAGATGTCGCCGTACTCCAGCAGGTCGGACTCGTAGGCGAGCACCTGCTGGATCCGCAGCGACCACTGCTGGTCCCACGGCCGGGGCAGGCCCAACGCCTCGTTCCAGGCGGGCAGTTGGACGGCACGGGCGCGGGCGTCCTTGGACAGCGTGACGGCGAGCATCTCCAGCACGATGCGCTGGACGTTGTTCTCCGGCTGCGCCTCGGTCAGGCCGAGGGAGTTGACCTGGACGCCGTAGCGGAAGCGGCGCTGCTTCGGGTCCTCGATGCCGTACCGCTCGCGGGTCACCTTCTCCCACAGCTGGGCGAAGGCGCGCATCTTGCACATCTCCTCGACGAAGCGGACGCCCGCGTTCACGAAGAAGGAGATCCGGCCGACCACTTCGCCCATCCGCATCTCCGGCACCTGGCCGGAGTCGCGGACGGCGTCCAGGACGGAGATCGCGGTGCACATCGCGTACGCGATCTCCTGGACCGGGGTGGCCCCGGCCTCCTGCAGGTGGTAGCTGCAGATGTTGATCGGGTTCCACTTGGGGATGTTGGCGACCGTGTACGCGATCATGTCGGTGATCAGGCGCACGGACGGGCCGGGCGGGAAGACGTGCGTCCCGCGCGAGAGGTACTCCTTGACGATGTCGTTCTGGGTGGTGCCGGTGAGCCTCGCGATGTCGGCGCCCTGCTCCTCGGCGACCACCTGGTAGAGCGCCAGCAGCCACATCGCGGTGGCGTTGATCGTCATCGAGGTGTTGGTCTGTTCGAGCGGGATGCCGTCGAACAGGGTGCGCATGTCGCCGACATGGCCCACCGGCACGCCGACCCGGCCGACCTCGCCGCGCGCGAGCACGTGGTCGGAGTCGTAACCCGTCTGGGTCGGCAGGTCGAAGGCGACGGACAGACCGGTCTGGCCCTTGGCGAGGTTGCGGCGGTAGAGCGCATTGGAGTCGCTCGCCGTGGAGTGGCCGGCGTAGGTGCGCATCAGCCAGGGCCGGTCACGCTTCTGATCTGTCATCAGATGTTCCTGAAACGGTTGATCGCGTCGATGTGCTTGGCGCGGAACTCCTCGTTGCGCACGCCCAGGCCCTCCTGCGGGGCCAGGCAGAGCACGCCGACCTTGCCCTGGTGCTTGTTGTGGTGGACGTCGAGGGCGGCCTGGCCGGTCTGCTCCATGGGGTAGACCTTGGAGACCGTCGGGTGGATCTTGCCCTTGGCGATCAGGCGGTTGGCCTCGAACGCCTCGCGGTAGTTGGCGAAGTGCGAGCCCACGATGCGCTTGAGCGACATCCACAGGTAGCGGTTGTCGTACTGGTGCATGTACCCGGAGGTGGAGGCGCAGGTGACGATGGTGCCGCCCTTGCGGGTGACGTACACCGAGGCGCCGAAGGTCTCCCGGCCCGGGTGCTCGAAGACGATGTCCACGTCCTCGCCGCCGGTGAACTCGCGGATCCTGGAGCCGAACCGCTTCCACTCGCGCGGGTCCTGGGTGTGCTCGTCCTTCCAGAACCGGTAGCCCTCGGCGGAGCGGTCGATGATCGCCTCGGCGCCCATGGCGCGGCAGATCTCCGCCTTCTGCTCGCTGGAGACCACGCAGATCGGGGTGGCGCCGCCGGCCAGCGCGTACTGGGTGGCGTACGAGCCGAGCCCGCCGCTGGCGCCCCAGATCAGCACGTTGTCGCCCTGCTTCATGCCCGCGCCGTTGCGCGAGACCAGCTGGCGGTAGGCGGTGGAGTTGACCAGCCCGGGGGAGGCGGCCTCCTCCCAGGTGAGGTGCTTGGGCTTGGGCAGCAGCTGGTTGGTCTTCACCAGCGCCAGCTGGGCCAGGCCGCCGAAGTTGGTCTCGAAGCCCCAGATGCGCTGCTCCGGGTCCATCATCGTGTCGTTGTGGCCGTCCGGGGACTCCAGTTCGACCGAGAGGCAGTGCGCGACCACCTCGTCACCGGGCTTCCAGGCGTTGACCCCGGCGCCGGTGCGCAGCACCACGCCCGCGAGGTCGGAGCCGACGATGTGGTGCGGCAGGTCGTGGCGCTTGGTGAGCGGGGAGAGCTTTCCGTACCGCTCGAGGAAGCCGAAGGTGGAGACCGGCTCGAAGATCGAGCTCCAGACGGTGTTGTAGTTCACCGCGCTGGCCATCACGGCCACCAGGGCCTCGCCCGGGCCGAGTTCGGGGAGGGGCACCTCGTCGAGGTGGAGGGACTTGCGCGGATCCTTGTCGCGGCTGTCGAGGCCGGCGAACATCTGCTCCTCGTCCTTGTGGAGCGTCACCGCTCGGTAGGACTCCGGCAGCTTGAGCGCGGCGAAGTCCGCCGGGGTGCTGTCGGGGCTGAGGATCGCGTCGAGGATTTCCTTCATGGCTGCCTCCGAAGGCGTACCTGTGTGAGGGGCTGCACAGGGCGTCTGGGGGAGCCGGGAGCGGACACCGGCTTCACTGTCGGTCTGAGGGTGGGTGGTGCCTGCGACGGGTGGTGGAGTCGCACCGGACGAGGCGCGCCGAGGTGGGGAGCCGCGGCGCCGCGACTGGCGAGTAACAAGGTAGTGGCACCCTGTGCCACTCGTAAAGACACTGGGTGTCATCAATTCGAGTGAATGCGACGGCCGTTCGAAAGCCGTGAAACGGGCACGGGAAGGGCCCGTCCCGCTACTGCGGAACGGGCCCTGAAAACCCGTCTGACCTGCGTGATCAGCTTGCCGGAGTGCCGTTCAGCGCGGCCCTGATCCGGTCCACCACCAGGTCCAGCGGAGCGTCGGTGCGCGCCACTGTGATGAGCACCTCACCGCCGGGGCTGGCACTCAGTGCGCTCACTGCCGCCCCTCCGAGAGCCGACAGCGTGTCATCACTGGCACCGGGTGCCACGGGAGTGCCACGCCGTCGCATCCGGTGCGGAGCGGTCGCCCAGAACGTCCCCCTGATGACCTCGAAGGAGTGGTCCAGCTGCGCCTCGACGTCGCCGTGGCCGCCCGCGCGCAGCCAGCGCCGCAGCACGTGGTTGTGCGCCGCGACCACGGCCGCCGCCGACACCTCGGCCAGCATCGAGTCGTCGTCCCCGCCGCGCCGCCAGCCGGGCGGGATCTCCTCGGCCGCGTCGAACCGGCCGAGGAGGTACCGGGTGAACAGCCGCTCGTACCGGGAGACCACCGCGATCTCCCGCTCGCGCAGCGCCGGGACCTGACGGATCAGCTGGTACCGGGCCACCGACACCCCGGGCGTGGAGGCGTACATCCGCAGCACCTCCTTGATGCCGCGGCAGACCACGTCCAGCGGGTGCTCCTCGGGCCCGGCGCTGGCCAGCAGGTCGGCCACCCGGACCAGGGTGTCGTCGTGGTCCGGGAAGATCGCCTCCTCCTTCGAGCGGAAGTACCGGAAGAAGGTCCGCCGGGCCACCCCGGCCTCGGCCGCGATCTGATCGACCGTCGTCTCCTCGTACCCCTGCGAGGCGAACAGCTCCATCGCGGCCTTGGCCAGGTCCTGGCGCATCTGCTGCCGTTGGGCCGCCGCCCGCCGGTGACCGGCGGAGGAGACCCCCGCCGCCGACTGCGCCGCCAGCGCCTGTACTGCCAGTGCCTCTTCGAGGGCCGACTGCTCCGCGGATGACTGATCCCGATCCATGTCAGGCACGCTACACGCCCCGGCGGCCGGGCCCGCGGCCTTGGGGCGGCGCACCGGTGCCACCGGCCCGGTCGAGGCCGGCCGGGGCCACCGGGAGGAGACCGTCCCCGGGCCCCAGGCCGGGCGCGGAGGCAGCCCGCCGACCGGGCGGGAGCCGGGCGCAGGGCCCTGCGCCGGCCGGCCGGTCACCGGCGTGCGTGGTCGCGGAAACCGCGGCCGGTCTTGCGGCCCAGGCACCCCGCCGCCACCAGGTGCTCCAGCAGCGGCGCCGCCGCCAGACCCGGCTCGCGGAACTCCTGGTGCAGCACCTTCTCGATGGCCAGCGACACGTCCAGCCCGACCACGTCCAGCAGCTCGAACGGGCCCATCGGGTAGCCGCAGCCCAGCTTCATCGCGGTGTCGATGTCGTCCACCGTGGCGTAGTGCTCCTGCAGCATCCGCACCGCGTCGTTCAGGTACGGGAACAGCAGGGCGTTGACGATGAACCCGGCCCGGTCCCCGCACCCCACCGGGTGCTTGCGCACTGCGGCGCACAACTCCAGTACCGTCGTGGTGACATCGGCCGAGGTCAGCACGGTGGAGACCACCTCGACCAGCTTCATCGCCGGGGCCGGGTTGAAGAAGTGCATCCCGATCACGTCCTGCGGCCGCGAGGTCGCGGTCGCACAACTGATCACCGGCAGGCTGGAGGTGGTGGTGGCCAGCACCGCGCCCGGCTTGCAGATCTTGTCCAGGGTCGCGAACAGCTCGCGCTTGACCGCCAGATCCTCGGCCACCGCCTCCACCACCAGGTCCACGTCGGCGAGTTCGGCGTACGAACCGGTCGGGACCACCAGCTCCAGCGCCGCCCGGGACTGCTCCTCGGTCAGCCGGCCCTTGGCCACCGACCGCTCCAGCGACCTGGCCAGCTGCGCCCGGGCCCGGTCGGCCTTGTCCTGGCTGCGGGCGGCGAGCAGCACCCGGTACCCGGCCTTGGCGAAGACCTCGGCGATCCCGGTCGCCATGGTGCCCGAGCCGCAGACGCCGACGGCGCGCACCTGGCGCCCGGCGGCCGCGGGCGCGCCGGTGCGGGCGGCCTGGTCGGCGACCACCTTCGACGAGCCCGGCGCCTCGTAGGTGTAGAAGCCGCGGCCCGACTTGCGGCCGAGCAGCCCGGCCGCGACCAGCTGGCCGAGGATCGGCGCGGGGGCGTGCAGCCGGTCCCTGGACTGCTCGTACATCGCCTCCAGCACGGTACGGGCGGTGTCCACACCGATCAGGTCCAGCAGCGCCAGCGGGCCCATCGGCAGGCCGCAGCCGAGCCGCATCGCGGCGTCGATGTCCTCCCGGGTGGCGTACTTGGACTCGTACATCGCGGCGGCCTGGTTGAGGTACGCGAACAGCAGGCCGTTGACCACGAACCCGGCCCGGTCACCGGCCGCGACCGGCTCCTTGCCCAGCTCGCGGGCGAACTCGGCGGCCTGTTCGGCAGTCTGCGGCGAGGTCAGCACGGTGCGGACCACCTCGACCAGCTTCATGCTGTGCACCGGGTTGAAGAAGTGCAGGCCCAGCACCCGCTCGGGGCGGGCGGTGGCGGCGGCGATCCGGGTGACCGACAGTGCGGTCGTGCCGGTGGCCAGCACGGTCTCCGGCGGGCAGATCCGGTCCAGCTCGGCGAAGACCTCCCGCTTGAGCTCCAGCTGCTCGGGGACCTCCTCGATCACCAGGTCGGCGTCGGCCGCCGCGTCCAGCCGGTCGCCGACCGAGATCAGCGCGAGCAGTGCCGTACGCTCCTCGGCGGTGAACCGCTCGCGCTGGACGGCGTGCGCGGTGGCCTCCTCGATCCGGGCCAGCGCCCGCGCGGCGGCGTCCGGGCCGGCCTCGATGCCGATCACCCGGCGGCCGCTGCGCGCGACGGCCACGGCGATACCGGCGCCCATGGTGCCGAGGCCGACCACGGCGACGGTGGGGAAGGGACGCTTCATGAGTCCTGACTCCTTGTCATGGTCCCCGCGCCGCGCTCCGGTACTGCGCCGGGGCAGCGCTGTGCCGCGGGCGTACCGGAGGAGGGTGCGGCGGCGCGGGGGAGTGGTGATGACGGTTGCGGCACCGCAGGACGGTCCGGTCCGCTCCGGCCGTGCTGCGGAAGTGCCGTGGTGCTCAGGCGCGCTGGATGAGCTGAAGCGACGCTGACGCTGGTGGAGTGCCGGCCGTCGCCCGAGTCGGGGCTCGGCCGGGAAATGGGCATCCGCGCCGGGCCCGTGGAACGCGCGATGGCACGTCGGACGCCGGTCCCGCCGGTGCGGCTCCCGAAGCCCGGCGGTGGTGCGTGCGGTCACTGTAGCGAAGTTACTGCCGCGTAGGAAGAGTTGCGGGCGGAGTCCGGGCATGACGAAGCCCCCGCCGCTCCTCCCTTGACAAGGGTGGGCGGCGGGGGCTTCGGGGCCTCGGAGCCGTAGCGTCAGTGCGCCAGGACCGGAACGGCGTCCTCCTGCTCGACGGCCTGCTCCTGGGCGCTGGGGCGGCCGACGTTGATGAAGACGAAGGCGATCGCCGCTGCCAGCAGCAGGATGCCGAAGGAGCACCAGATCGCGGTCGAGAAGCTGTGCACCATGCCCACCAGCTTGCCCTGCGGGGTCTGGGCCAGGGCCTGGTGCGACTTGATCCACGAGGTCATCGCGCTGGTGGCGATGGTGTTCAGCAGCGCCGTGCCGATCGCGCCGCCGACCTGCTGCGAGGTGTTGACCATGGCGGAGGCGACACCGGCGTCGCGCGGCTCGACCCCGTAGGTGGCCAGGCTCATCGCGGGCATGAACGCGGTACCCATGCCGAGGCCCATCAGGATCAGGCCGGGCAGGATGTGCACCGGGTAGGAGCTGTCCACCTTGATCTGGGTGAGGATCAGCATGCCGAGCGAGGCGACCGTGAAGCCGGGCACGATCAGCAGGCGCGGGGCGACCTTGGTCATCAGCCGGGCGCCGATCTGGGTGGAACCGGTGATCATGCCGGCGACCATCGGCAGGAAGGCCAGGCCGGTGACGACCGGGGAGTACCGCAGCACGACCTGCAGGTAGTAGGTCAGGAACAGGAAGAGCCCGAACATGCCGATCACGGCCAGGCCCAGCGAGAGGTAGACGCCGGCGCGGTTGCGGTTGGTGACCACGCGCAGCGGCAGCAGCGGGGCCTTGACCGAGCGCTCGACCAGCACGAAGGCGAGCAGCAGCACCACCGCGGCGGCGAACAGGCCCAGCGTGGTGCCCGCGGTCCAGCCGTCCGACTCGGCCCGGGTGAAGCCGTAGACCAGCGAGACCAGGCCGGTGGACACCAGCAGCACACCGGGGATGTCCAGCTTGCTGCGGTTGCGCCCCTGGGCGGGCTCGCGGATCACCAGCACGGCGCCGGTGATGGCGACCGCGGCGAACGGAATGTTGACGAAGAAGGTCCAGCGCCAGTTCAGGTACTCGGTGAGCAGGCCGCCGAGGGTCAGACCGATGGCGCTGCCGCCACCGGCGATCGCGCCGTAGATGCCGAAGGCCTTGGCCCGCTCCTGGGCCTCGGTGAACATCACCGCGAGCAGCGAGAGCGCGGCGGGGGCGAGCAGCGCGCCGAACAGGCCCTGCAGGGCGCGGGCGCCCAGCAGCATGCCGGTGTTGGCGGCGGCGCCGCCGAGCGCGGAGGCGAGCGCGAAGCCGCTCAGGCCGACTATGAAGGTCCGCCGCCGTCCCCACAGGTCGGCGATCCGGCCGCCGAACAGCAGCAGGCCGCCGAAGGCCAGGGCGTAGGCGGTGATCACCCACTGGCGGTTGGCGTCCGAGATGTGGAGGTCGGCCTGGGCGGTCGGGAGGGCGATGTTCACGATGGTCGCGTCGAGCACGACCATCAGCTGGGCGAGGGCGATGAAGGCGAGGGCCTTCCACCGCCGGGGATCCGGCTGCAGGGCGGATTCAGACATGGGGGTACCCATCTACGTACAAGAGCGTGCAGAAGTGCGAGAAGTCGGAGCGCAGATCAGATGCAGGTCAGTTGTGCCGCTTGAGGTCCTCCAGGGTCACGGCGCGGCCGTCCAGGATGGAGCGGGCCGGGGCCTCCAGGCCGTCCAGGAAGATCTGGAGATGGCGCTGGACGAAGCCGTCCATGGCCAGGCATCCGCTGCCCGGCAGTGGACGGGTGAGCTGGGTGAGCACGACCACGAAGTCGCCGACGGCGACGTCGGGACGGAGCCGGCCGGCCCGCTGGGCGCGGGCCACCAGCTCGGTCACCACCTGTGTCAACCGCAGGCGGCTGGCCGCGAGTTCGGGGTCGCATCGGTCGATGTGGTCGGAGAGCAGCGGGCACAGGGCGCCGATCCGCTCGCGGGCGGCCGCGAGCGCGAAGCGGCGTACGGCCTGGAAGGTGTCCGCCTCCTCGGCCATGGCCGCCTCGGCGTGCCCGACGACGTTGGTGAGCACCGAGAGCGTCACATGGAGGATCAGCTCGCGCCGGTCCGGGAAGTTGCGGTACAGCGTGGCGTTCCCGACCCCGGCCCGGCGGGCGATCTCGTCCAGCGGCACGTCCGCACCGAACTCGACGAAGGCCTCGCGGGCGGCGACGATGATCCGCTCCCGGTTGCGGGAGGCGTCGGCCCTGAGCCGGGGGCCGGCCGGCTTGGCGGCGGTCACGGTCATGGTCGGGTGCTCCCTTCGAGGTGGGTCCGTCGGTATGGGTGCATCCGGGGAATGCGTCCCCGGATCGTGCGGACGAAGAGGTAAACGGGGAATCTCTCCCCGGATATTTCGGGCCGGCCGGTGACCTGTGTCACAGGCGCCGGGATGTGCTCGTGCGGTCTTCGCCCCCTTCACCGCAGACGAGGCCCAGACTGACCACTCTCCGCGATGCCGGCGCCCGCTTCAACCGAATTTCCGTACGGGCGCCGGAGACCTCCGAGACACCCATGGTCGCAGATCCGCCCGGCCCGCGTCGGGCCCCGCCGCCAGCCGGACGGGTGACGGATCCGCCCGGTTGGCCCCCGAACGAGTGCGGGAACGGCAGCATGGACGTATGACCACCACGCAGCCCCGTGCGGAACGCGCAGCCCAGGCCCGGCTGGCCGCCGCCAAGCTCACCGACGAGGCCATCGACGGCGTGGTGCTCGGCTGGGTCGACAACGCCGGGATCAGCCGGGTCAAGGCCATCCCGGTCCGCCAGCTGGCGCACGCCGCCGAGTGGGGCGTCGGCGCCTCGCCGAGCTTCGACGTGTTCCTGCTGGACGACTCGATGACCAGCAGCCCGTTCACCACCGGCCCGGAGGGCGACCTGCGGCTGGTCCCCGACCTGACCAGACTCTCCCGGCTGGCCGCGCAGCCCGGCTGGGCCTGGGCCCCGGTCGACCGCTACACCCAGGACGGCACCCCGCACCCCGGCTGCCAGCGGCGCTTCGCGCGCCGGATGGTGGACGCCCTCGCCCGGCGCGGTCTCTCGTTGCGCGCCGGGTTCGAGGTCGAGTGGGTGGTCACCGACGCCGACGGCAGGCCCGCCACCGAGGGCCCGGCGTACGGGATGAACCGGATGATCGAGCACTCCGACTACCTCCGGGACGTGCTGCGGGCGCTCACCGCACAGGAGTTGACGGTCCTGCAGATCCATCCCGAGTACGCCCCGGGCCAGTTCGAGGTCTCGGTCGCCGCCGAGGGCCCGATCGAGGCGGCCGACACCGCGCTGCTGGTGCGGCACACGGTGCGCGCCGTCTCGCAGCGCTACGGGCTGCGCGCCTCGTTCGCGCCCGCGGTCACGGCGGACGGCGTCGGCAACGGCGGCCATCTGCACCTCAGTCTGTGGCGCGGCGAGCAGAGCCTCGGCCACGGCGGCTCGGGGCCCTACGGACTGCACGACGAGGCGGAGACCTTCTTCGCCGGAGTGCTGGCCGAGCTGCCCGCGCTGCTGGCCCTCGGCGCTCCCAGTGTGGCCAGCTACCTGCGGCTGCAGCCCTCCCGCTGGGCCGGGCCGTTCCGCTGCTGGGGCCTGGAGAACCGGGAGGCCGCGCTGCGGCTGATCACCGGCTCCACCGGCTCCCAGGCCAACGCCGAGATCAAGTGCTTCGACGCGGCCGCCAACCCCTACCTGGTGATCGGATCGGTGCTCGCCGCCGGGCTCGCCGGGCTGGACGCCGGCCGCTCGCTGCCGCCTGAGGTGCACGGCGACCCGGCAGGACAGAGCGGCGTCGAGCGCCTCCCCGGCGAGCTGTCGGTGGCCGTGGACGCCTACGAGAAGTCCGTCCTGCTGCGCGAGGCGCTCGGTGCCCAGCTGCACGCCGCGGTGCTCGCGGTCCGCCGGGCGGAGGTGGAACTCCTCGGCAGCCTCGGCGCGGAGGAGCTGATCGCCGCGACCCGCTGGCGGTACTGACCGTGCGGCTGGTCGACCAGCACTGTCACAGCGTGGTCCGCGCCGATCTGGACCCGGCCGCCTTCGCCGCCCTGATCACCGAGTCCGACCGGCCGCCCGCGGCCGGGACCACACCCTTCGACAGTGCGACCGGCCTGGCCGTCCGCCGCTGGTGCCCGCCCGCGCTCGGGCTGCCCGAGTACGCCCCGGCCGCGGACTACCTGGTCCGGCGGCGCGAGCTGGGCCCCGCCGAGGCGACCGCCCGGCTGCTGGCCGCGGCCGGCCTGGACTGCTGCCTGGTGGACACCGGACTGACCGGCGCCGCCGGGCGGCCCCTGCTCCCGCTGGCCGAGCTGGCTGCCGCCACCGGTGCGGAGGTCCGCGAGGTGGTCCGGATGGAGAGCGTCGCCGAGCGGGTCGACAGCACCGCGGCGGGGTGGTCCCGGGCCGTGCGGGCGGCGCTGGAGAGCGCCTGCGCCGAAGCCGCCGCGCTGAAGTCCATAGTCGGTTACCGGTGCGGGCTGGCCGTACCCCCCGGGCCGCCGGACGAGGCCGAGGTGATCCGGGCGGCCGGCGCCTGGCTGAGCGGCCCCCGGACCAGGCTGGCCGACCCTGTACTGCTCGCCCGGCTGTTGTGGACGGCCGTCGAGGTCTGCGAACCGCTCGGCCTGCCGATCCAGCTGCACACCGGTTTCGGCGACCCCGACCTGCGGCTGCACCTGGCCGACCCGGCGCTGCTGGTCGACTTCGTCCGCGCCGTCGAGCCCAGCGGCGTTCCGCTGGTGCTGCTGCACGGCTACCCGTACCACCGACAGGCCGCCTGGCTGGCCGCCTCCTTCCCACACGTGTACGCGGACATCGGTCTCACCGTCACGCACACCGGTGCGCGGGCCGCCGAGGTGCTCGGCGAGGTGCTCGAACTCGCCCCGTTCGGCAAGGTGCTGTTCTCCACCGACGCCTACGGGCTGCCCGAACTCTTCCTGGTCGGCGCCGCCCAGTACCGGCACAGCCTCGGGCGGCTGCTCGCCGGCTGGCAGGCGGACGGCGGCTGTCCGGCGGCCGACGCGGCCAGGATCGAGCGGATGGTCTCGGCCGGCAACGCCCGCCGCCTGTACCGCCTCTGAGTAAGACCGACCGGCGATAGGGAGCGTGGGAGAAGAAGGGGGCACCTCCCGGCCGAAGGCTGGGGGAGGGTCGAGAGCCGAGTCTGGGCGTGCATCGTGCGGGGGTCCCCCCGGCCGTCAGGCTGGGGGAAGAGAGCGCAGCGGCGCTGCGCGCGACGAGGAATGTGCGTCCAGGCGAGAGCTGTCGGCACGCGACGCCGCGGGCCCTATTGCCGGTCGGTCTAACTCCTGGCCATCGCACGGCAGTTGCCCGGACCTGGCTTCAAGTCATGTCTGTGAAGCACCTGCCGGAGGTTCCCGCCGCTCCCTGCCCGCCGACCCTTTTGGCCGGGGGAGGATGTCAATAGCGTTCCGGACGTTCATCCGGATGCCGCGGGAGGGGCAACCGCTGTGATTCACGGACGCCCCCGCGCCACGGCAAGCCCGTCAGTCGACGTGCCGGCTCCAGTCCGGTGCGGCCGACGGCTTGCCGTGCAGGTCGGGCACGTGCCTGAGCCAGGCAGGGCGCCCCGCCCGGGTCGCGGCGGCGCGCTCCGCCTCGGTCCGCCGCAGCTGTTCGGGGGTGGCGAACCCCTCCGGCAGCCAGGCCGCCGACTGCCGGGCCCGCGCGGCCAGGTGGCGGACGTAGGCCTCCCTGACCTCGTCGACCGACCCGAACCCCGGCTCGTCGGCCAGCCACTGCCCGGGGACCGACGCGACCACTTCGCGCAGCAGTTCCGGGGTCACCAGCGGGGCGAGCCGGGCGTCGGCGGCGGGCACGTCCGGGGCGAAGCCGGCGAGCGCGTGGTTGCTCAGGTCGTAGCGCTTGAGCAGCGAGGCGTGCGCGCCGGACCAGCGGTGATGGAAGATCAGCCCGGCGCCGTTGTCGATCAGCCAGAGCCGGCCGTGCCAGACCATCAGATTGGGGTTGTGGACGCTGCGGTCGACGTTGCCGGTCAGCGCGTCCAGCCAGACCACCTGCCCGGCCTCGACGGGGTGGACGTCCACCATCGGCGGTTTGCCACCGGCGCCGCCCTCCGGATCGAAGTCGCGGGCGCCCGGCAGGTAGTCCATGCCGAGGTTGTGGCCGACACTGGCGCGCAGCATGTCCTGGATCTCGGCGTCCGGTTCCTCGGCGGCGACCGCCGGGTCGAAGTCCACCAGGACCAGCTCGGGCACCCGCAGGCCGAGCCGCCTGGCCAGTTCGCCGACGATCACCTCGGCGACCAGCGCCTTGCGGCCCTGCGCGGCACCCGTGAACTTGACCACGTACGTCCCGAGGTCGTCGGCCTCGACGATCCCCGGTACGGAGCCGCCGGCCCGCAAGGGGTTCAGGTAGCGGATCGCAGTCACCTCGGTAAGCACATCGGCCACCCTAACCCGGTGGCCGGCGGACGGGGTCCCGGTTTTGGTAGCTCGGGTGAGCGGTGGTTGGCTTGGGCCCGATATCGGAGCTGGCCGCAGAGCGTTGCGAGCGTTGCCACACAGTCGGAGGAGAGCAGGTCATGGGTCAGGTGTACGCCGCCACCGAGCGGGTCTACCAGGCGTCCCCGGAGCGGGTGTACGAGGCGCTGGCTGACTACGCCGTCACCCGGCCGAAGCTGCTGCCAGCGCAGTACAGCGAGTACGAGGTCAGGGCGGGCGGCCGGGGCGCGGGCACCCAGGTGCACTGGAAGCTCCAGGCCACCGAGAAGCGGGTCCGGGACTGCCTGTTCAACGTCACCGAGCCGGCGCCGCTCAAGCTGGTCGAGTCCGACGCCAACTCCTCGATGGTGACCACCTGGACCGTCACGGCGGCCGGCGCGGGTCAGGCCAAGGTGCTGGTCGAGACGGTTTGGCAGGGCGCGGGCGGCATCGGCGGCTTCTTCGAGCGGACCTTCGCCCCCAAGGGCCTCAACCGCATCCACGACGAGGTCCTCGCCCGCCTCGCCACCGAAGTCGCCTGAAACCCGGCGTCTCCCGGGCACCACGGGCGGGGCTTCGGGTGTCACCGGGGGCACCGCTGCCGGAAGCCCTCGGGGGCCGGCCCGCGGTGCTTCCGGAGGGTGGTCGCATGCCCGTACGGCCGCTGAGCCGTACGGGTGATTGCGTTCCCCGTCCCGGGTGATACCGCCCGGAGTACGGCTTGGCGCCAACCTAGGCTCGCCGCCGTGCATATGACGATCCTTCACATCTCCCAGCCGGTAGACGGCGGCGTCGCCCGGGTGGTGGTGGACCTGGTCCGCGGGCAGCGCGAGGCGGGCTGCAGAGTGCTGGTGGCCTGCCCGCGGGTCGGCCGGCTGGCCGCCGAGGCGACGGCGGCGGGGGCGCTGGTGCTGGACTGGCCGGCCACGCGCTCGCCCGGTCCGGGGACGCCGGCGGAGGTGTGGCGGCTGCGCCGGATCGTCCGGGCCGCGGCGCCCGACGTGGTCCATCTGCACAGCGCCAAGGCCGGGTTGGCAGGCCGGCTGGCGATCCGGGGGGCGGTGCCGACGGTCTTCCAGCCGCACGCCTGGTCCTTCGCGGCCGTCGAGGGCGTGCTCGCCGCGGCCACCCAGCGCTGGGAGCGGTACGCGACCCGCTGGGCCGACGCGGTGCTCTGTGTGAGCGAGCGGGAGCGGCTGGACGGCGAGGCGGCCGGGCTGCGGGCGCACTGGCGGGTGGTCCCGAACGGGGTGGACGTCCGGCACCACGCCTTGGCCGACCGGGCGGCCCGCCGCGCCGCCCGGATGTCGCTCGGCCTGGACCTGGACGCCCCGCTCGCGGTCTGCCTCGGCCGGCTCTGCCGCCAGAAGGGCCAGGACGTGCTGCTGGCGGCCTGGCCGGGCGTGGCCGAGCGACTGCCGGAGGCGAGGCTGGCCCTGGTTGGCGGCGGCCCGGACGCCACCGCGCTGGCCGACCTGGTCCGCACCCTGCCGGACCCGTCCCGGGTGCGGCTGGCGGGGGACGTGGCTGACCCCAGGCCCTGGCTGGCCGCCGCCGATCTGGTGGTGCTGCCGTCGCGCTGGGAGGGCATGGCGCTGGCGCCGCTGGAGGCGATGGCGACGGGCCGCCCGGTGTTGCTGACGGACGTGCCGGGGGCCCGGGAGTCGCTGCCGCCGGCGCAGTCGGCGCGCGGACTGGTTCCACCGGAGAATCCGACGGAACTCGCCCGGCGATTGTCCGAGTCGCTCGATGATCTAATTGAATGCGAACGGATTGGGGTGGCAGCCAGGGAACATGTGATCGGTCGCCATGACGTGCGATCGATGGTGGGGCGAGTGGCGGAGCTCTATCGAACAATTTCGGCTGCGGAATTCCCGGATGCGTCCGGCCGGTCGCGCTTGCCGTGCCCAACTGCCCGTGTCCCGGACGGTGCCTGATCGTTTCTCAGGCTGTGGACGCTTGCCGTGGCGGTGTCGCCGTGTTCGCTCCTTGACCATGCGAACGAGGGTCCAAATGCGAAAGTCTGATTAATGGGCGGGTGGAATGAAATGGCAAGCCAATCCTCTGCAGCCAAGCCGCTGTTCGGCATTGTCTGATTTTGCCTGTCTCGTTTCCTTTTCCAGTCGCCGGTCTTTCGGAAGGCGGTCTGGGAATGGGCCGAAATCCACTCTCGGCGGCAGGCGTCACCCGAGCCGGATCCATCGAGCCGGGATGTCCGCGCCGATGCGGTTGCCGGTCCGGCCGTCCTGCCAGAGCGGCCGCACAGCCTGTCAAAGGCGGTCCCACAACAGGGAGTTCGTGCGCTGATGACCATTGACCACGAGAGCGTGCCGCGACCGGGGCGCCCGCTGCCGAACTCCCGGCGGACCGGCGCCGCCATCCTCGACCGCCCCGCCCGGACCGCCCAGGCCCGCTCCTCCGCGGCGGTCGGACGCCACCGCCGAGCACTCCGCTCCCGGGCCGTGGTTCCCGGCGCGCTGCTGGCCGCCGACACTCTCGCGGTCTGCGCCGCCACCGGCTTCACCGCCGACCGCACCGGACAACCCCTGCTCGGCGCGGTCGCCGTGCTGCCCCTGCTGCTTCCGCTCAACCTCGCCGCCGGCCTCTACCGCACCAGGCTCACCCTCTCCGCTCTCGACGAACTCCCCGCGCTGGCCGCCCGGGCCACCGTCGCGCTGGCCTTCGCGGTCACCCTCTCCGCCTGCTTGGAGGGCCTGCCCGACGTCGCCGCCGCACACCCGCTGCGCCTGCTAGCCACCCTGGCCGCCCTGATCCTGTTCGCCTCCGGCGGCCGGGCGCTGGTCTACCGCCAGCTGCGCCGCGCCCGCGGCCGCCGCCCGAGCCCCACCCTGGTGCTCGGCGCGGGCCAGCTCGGCCAGCGGGTCGCAGCCGTCCTGATCGAGCACCGCGAGTACGGACTGCGCCCGGTCGGCTTCCTCGACGCCGACCCCGTCCTGCTCGGCCCGGACGCCAAACTGCCCGTCCTCGGCGGGCGCGAGGTGCTCGAGCGCGAGATCCGGCGCCACCGCATCCACCACGTGGTCGCGACCGAGGGCGCCGCCGACGAGGCCGAGACCGCCGCCGCGCTCCGCGAGGCCGCCCGGCTCGGCTGCCACATCTGGCTGGTCCCCGCACTGCGCGAGTACGGCTCGGTGACCGGGTCCGACCGTGACCAGCTCTGGGGCTTCCCCTGCCTCAAGCTCGGCCGCCCGGCGCTGCGCCGCCGGGGCTGGCCGGTCAAGCGGGGGCTGGACATCCTCGCCGCCGGCCTCAGCCTGATCGCGCTCTCCCCCGTGCTGGCCGCCTGCGCCCTGGCCGTCCGCTTCGACACCGGGCCCGGGGTCCTGTTCCGCCAGCAGCGCACCGGACTCGATGGAAAGTCCTTCACCCTGCTCAAGTTCCGTACCCTGCGCCCCAGTAGTGAGCACGAGTCGGCCACCCGCTGGAACATCTCCCAGGACCACCGGATGGGCACCGTCGGCCGCCTGCTGCGCCGCACCTCGCTGGACGAACTGCCGCAGCTGTGGAACGTGCTGCGCGGCGACATGAGCCTGGTCGGACCGCGCCCCGAACGCCCGTACTTCGTCATGCGGTTCGGCCAGGCCTATCCCGAGTACGCCGACCGCCACCGCGTCCCGGTCGGGCTCACCGGCCTCGCCCAGGTCAACGGCCTGCGCGGGGACACCTCGATCGAGGACCGGGCCCGCTACGACAACCGGTACATCGAGGGCTGGAGCCTCTGGCTGGACACCAAGATCCTGCTCCGTACCGCCGTCCTGCTGCTCCACCCGGACGGGAGTTGACGATGGCCCTCGCGCTGACCCGGGCGCCCGGGGAACCGGTGCGGCCGGCCTTACGGACCGCCCGGGGTGCCCTGATCACCCGGCCCAGCCTGGTGGCCGCCGCCACCGTGCTGCTGGTCTGCGTACCCGGCGGGGAGAAGGACGTCACCGCCGCCGTCCACGTCACCGCGGCCGATGTGGCCTCGCTCGCCCTGGTCGGCTGGACCACCGTCGAGTTGCTGCGCGGCCGTGCCCCCGTGCTCAGTCGTACTGCCTGCGCACTGTTCGGAGCGGTGGTCTGCGCGGCCGCCGTCGCCACCGTCACCTCGATCGACCCGGCCGCCAGCCTCACCGGCTTCGTCCGGCTGGTCCAGGTCTTCGTGCTGGTGCCCGCCTGCGTACTCAATGCCCTGCGCGACCGCTTCGACCAGCGGCTGATCCTCGGTTCCCTCGTGCTGGCCGCGCTGGTCGAGGGAGCGGTCGGCGCGAACCAGTACCTGACCAGGACCGGTGCCTCCTACACCGGCCTGCCGATCCGCGCGGTCGGCACCTTCGGCGCCCTCGACATCATGGCGATGTCCACCGTGGTCAGCTTCGGTCTGCTAGCCGCCCTCGCCCTGGGCCTCGCCGAACGCGGGCCCGACGGAAACCGCCCGCTGCGGCTGGCCATGTTCGCCGCCGCCGCCTTCCTCACCTTCCCGCTGGCCGTCTCCTTCAGCCGGGGCAGCTGGATCGCCTGTGCCGCCGCCGCCACCGTGCTGGTGCTGCGGGCCGACGCCCGACTGGCCGTCCGCGCCGCCCTGTTGGGGCTGGCCGCCGGCACCGTCCTGGTCTGCGGAATCGGCATCGGCTCCGACGGCGTCACCCAGCGGCTCTCCAGTATCGGCTCGGTCTCCGCCGCGCCCGACCAGTCCGTCAGCGACCGCTACGACCTCTGGGCCACCGCCTTGCGGATCTGGCAGGACCGCCCCGTCACCGGCGCCGGGCCCAAGGCCTTCCAGCAACTGCGCGACAGCCACGCCCCGTTGAGGCTGTCATCCGGCAGCGACACCGCCGACGCCACCATCGGCTTCCAGCGCGAACCCCTGCTGTCCCCGCACAACATGTACCTGCTGGTCCTCAGCGAGCAGGGCCTGGTCGGCATGCTCGCGTACGCCGCCCTCTTCCTGGCCCTGCTGATCGGCTGCCTCCGCCACGCCTGCGGCGGTCGGCATCCGGAGCCGGACGGGGGAGCGGGTCTGGCCGCGCTCGCCCTGCTGGTCTGGGTCCTGGTCGACTTCCTGTACGGCGACATCGGCGGGGCGACCACCGTGCTCACCTCGGTCGTCCTCGGCCTCGCCGCCCGGACCGCTCTCGCCGGCCCCGACGAGAGCGGTACGGCGGCGCTACTGCCAAGTCCAGCGCCGCAGCCGGCCGTTGACGATGCACCCGCGGCCGCCTCCTCGGGGGTGCGCCCATGACGAGGGAGCAGCCGAGGGCCCTGGCCGCCCCGCTGACCCCCGCGCCGCCGCCCGCCCGCAAGGGCGGTAGCACCACCCCGCACCCTCCTGCCCGGGCCGGCTTCCTGGCCCGGGCCTTCGGGGTCACCGCCCTGCTCAGCGCCGCCGGTTCCGCCCTCGGGCTGTTGCGCGACCTGCTGCTGGCCCGCTACTTCGGGGCCAACCAGGGCACCGACGCCTTCCTGGTCGCCTGGACGGTCCCCGAGACGGCGGCGCCGCTGCTGATCGAGGACGCCATGGCCTTCCTGATGGTGCCCGCCTTCAGCCTCGCCCTGGTGCTGCGTGAGGAGCGGCCCGACCAGGCCGACCCGGTCCGCCGGCTGATCCGGTCCACCCTGCCCTGGCTGCTGCTGGCACTGTGCACCCTGACCGCCATCGTCGCCCTGGGCGCCCCCTGGCTGGTCGGGCTGCTCGCCCCGGGCCTCGCCGACCCGGGCCTCGCCGTCACCTGCACCCGGATCACCGCCTGCACCGTCCTGCCCTTCGGTCTCGCCGGGTACCTGGGCTCCGCCCTGCGCGCCCACCACCGCTTCACCGCACCCGCCGCCATCTACGTCGCGTACAACCTGGGCATCCTCACCGTGCTGCTCACCTGCCACGCGACGCTCGGGGTCCGCTCGGCCGCCGCCGGGGTGGCGCTCGGCAGCCTGCTGATGGCCGGGGTGCTGATCGGGCCGTTCCGCCGCCGGCTGCGCCAGGGCCGCAGGCCGGGGCGCCACCGGGGGCCGGCCCCGCTGGTGTTGATCCCGCTCGCGCTGCTGCCGGTCGCCGCATTCACCCTCACCCGGCAGGCCCAGGTCTTCATCGAGCGCTGCCTCGGCTCCGGCCTGCCGCCGGGCACCATCTCGCACCTCAACTACGCGGCCAAGGTCTCCCAACTCGCCATGACCGCTGCTGTGTTGATCTGTACCGTGACCTTCCCGCTGGTTGCGAGGGCGCTCGCGGCCGGTGACCTGACGGCGGCCAGGGACCGGGTTGAGAAGGATCTGGGCCAGGCCGCCGCGGTGGTTCTGGCCGGCACCGCCTGCCTGATGGCCTGTGCGCCCTCGGTGGTCTCGCTGCTGTTCGAGCGCGGCGCCTTCGGCCCGCACGACACCGCCGCCACCGCCGCCGTGATGCGGGTCTACGGCCTCGGACTGCCCGCCCAGGCGCTGGTCGGTGTGATGGTCCGGCCGTACTTCTCGGTGCGCCCGGTGGTCCGGCGCGCCGACGAGCCGTACAACGGCCACGCCGGGAACCGCCGGTGGCTGCCGCACCGCTCGACCGCGACGCCGGCGGGCCGGGAGCCCGGCATCAGGGACCTCGTCCTCTGGGGCCGCCGGGTCCTCGGGCCCGGCGCCGACGCTCCGCACTCCGGCGCTCCTGCGTCGCCTGTCGCTTGTCGCTCTCGGCACCGCCGGGCCCTCCCGGCCCCCGGCTCGGTCACCCTGCTCGACTGGTACCCGGTCGCCGCGATGGCCTTCGGACTGCTGGTCACCATCGGCGTCGGACTCGTCGCCGTTCCCCGTACCGGTGCCCTGGGCATCGCCGCGGGCAACGCCGCCGGGATCACCGCCACCGCCGCGCTGCTGCTGCGCGGGCTGCCGCCGCGCGGTATCGCCCTGCGGCTGCCCCGGGTGCTCGGCGGCCAGGCCCGGCTGCTGGCCGCCGCCGTCGGCGCCGCCGCCGCGGGTACCGCGGCCGGCGCGCTGACCGCCGACCCGCTGCTGTCCACCCTGTTCGGCGGCGGCTGCGTGCTCCTCGTCTTCGCCGTGCTCGGCACCGCGTTCGGCGCCGCCGAGGTCCGCGGCCCCGTGCTCGCCCTCGTCCGGGCCCTGTGCCCGAACCCGGCCGCTGAAGGGAAGCTGCCCCATGGACGCTGACACCCGGCTACCGCATCTCCCGGCACCGGCCGAGAGAACCACGGCCGCGCCCTGGATCCTGATGTACCACTCGGTGGCCGACGAGGAGGAGGACCCCTACCGGCTCACCGTCAGCCCCGACCGGTTCGCCGCCCAGATGGAGTGGCTGGCCCGCACCGGCAGGCGGGGCGTCAGCGTCCGGGAACTGTTGCGGGCCCGGGCCGCCGGCCGGGCGGCGCGGCTGGTCGGCCTGACCTTCGACGACGGCTACGCCGACTTCGCCGGACAGGCCGTCCCGATCCTGCGTGCGCACGGGTTCACCGCGACCGCCTACGTCGTCCCGGACCTGCTCGGCACCGAGAACGGCTGGGATGTGCTGGGCCCCCGCAAGCAGCTGCTGACGGTCGATGAGGTCACCGAACTCGCCGCCGCGGGCTGGGAGATCGGTTCGCACGGCCTCAGCCACCGGGCGCTGCCCGGACTGCCCGCCGACGTACTCGCCGAGCAGACCAGGGAGAGCCGGCGCGCGCTGGAGGGGCTGGTCGGCGGTCCGGTCACCGGGTTCTGCTACCCGTACGGCGCGATCGACCCGCCCGCCGTCCTGGCCGTCCGCGACGCGGGCTACCACTACGCCTGCGCCATCCAGCACGGCGCGCTCACCAGCCGGTTCGCCTTGCCGCGCTCGTACGTCGGGGAACGGGACGGCGCCCTGCGGCTGCTCGCCAAGCAGGGCCGCCACCGGCTGCGCGACGCGGCGTGCGCACTGCGCCGAGGCCCGCTGGGCGGGCAGCGGGGGACCGCCCGATGAGGGTGCTGCACGTCGTCACCGGCCTGGCGTCCGGCGGTGCCGAACGCCAGCTCCTGCTGCTGCTGCGCCACCTGCCCGAGCGGTACCGCTGCGAGGTGGCCACCCTGACCGATCCCGGGGCCGTCGCCGAGGCGCTGCGCGCCGAGGGCGTGGTGGTGCACGACCTGGCGATGCGCGGCAACCGCGACCTCACCGTGCTGCCCCGACTCATCCGGCTGATCCGCTCCGGCGACTACCGGCTGGTGCACACCCATCTCTACCGGGCCGGCCTCTACGGGCGGCTGGCCGCCCGGCTGGCCGGGGTCCGCACGGTGGTCGCCACCGAGCACTCGCTGCAAGCCGGGGTGATCGAGGGCCGCCGGACCACCATCGGGGTCAGGGTGCTCTACCTGCTCGCCGAACGGCTCGGCAGCACCACCGTTGCGGTCTCCCGCCAGGTGGCCGGCACGCTCGACGCCTGGGGTGTCCCGCCGCACCGGGTGCACCTGCTGCCGAACGGTGTCGAGGCCGCCCGCTACAGCCTGCCGACCGCCTCCAGGGCTGCCGTCCGGCAGATCGTCAGGACGGAGCTCGGCCTGCCGCAGCAGGCCTGGGTGGTCGGCGGGGTGGGACGGCTGGTGCCCGGCAAACGCTTCGAGGTCCTGGTCGACACGCTCGCCGAACTCGTCGCGCTGGCCGGGGAGCACCCGGCGCTGCGCGAGCCCTGGCTGCTGCTGGTCGGTGCCGGGCCGGAGCGCGAGGCACTGGTGCGGCGGGCCAAGCGGCTCGGGGTACGAGCGCGGCTGCTCTGCCCGGGGGAGCGCGAGGACGTCCCCGAACTCCTGACCGCCATGGACGTCCTGGCCGCACCCTCGACCGAGGAAACGTTCGGGCTGGCCGTCCTCGAGGGCCTCGCGGCCGGACTGCCCGTCCGCTACAGCGCCTGCCCGGCCCTGGAGGAACTCGGCCCCGAGGCCGCCCCCGAGGCTGCCCGCGTCCCCTCGGACGCGGCCGCCTACACCGCCGCCCTGTGCGAACTGTGGAGCCGCCGCAGCACCCCCCTGCCGCAGCCCCCGGCCGTCGCGCACTACGACATCGCCCGTGTCGCCGACGGGTTGGGCCGCCTCTACGACAGTCTCACCGCCGACGCGGACCCGGGGGTGCGCCGGGAACTGCCCGAGCGGCCCTCGACCGCCGTCCCGTCATGACACCCGACCAGCCGGGCGGCGGCAGCCCTCGGGGACGCGGCGGCGGTCCGGGGCCGGCCGCCGTCCGGTCCCGCGCACCATCCCCATCCCCGGCCCTTCGGGGCCGCCTCACACCTCACGGAGTCACCGATGTCCGAACTGGGCCGCAGCGCACGTGCGCTGACCCGCCGCTGGTGGCCGGTGGCACTCGCCGTGCCGCTGGGCGCCCTGGCCGGGGCCGGCTACGGCCTCCTGGCGCACCCCAGCTACGCCGCCAACTCCTACGTGGTGGTGGTCTCGCAGGGGCCGGGGGAGAGCTCCACCGCGGTCAACTTCGCCCAGGCGTACGGGAGGCTGGCCGGACAGCCGCAGGTGCTGGCCGGCGCCGCAGCCCAACTCGACGAGACCATCGCGGAGTTGGCCGAGCGGGTTCGGGGCACCACCTCGCCGGATGCGCCGGTGATCGAGATCACCGGGACCGGCGAGCGCCCGAAGGAGGCCGTCCGGGCCGCCGACGCGGTCGCCAGGTCCCTGGTGGCGTTCGCCGACACGAGCAGCAAGGAGACCGGCGTTCGGCTGGTCCCGCTCGCCCCGGCGGCCGCACCGGAGGGACCGTCCTCGCCCTCCGTCCAGCTGGACACCGCGGTCGGCACCGCCGCCGGCGTCCTGGTCGGCGCCCTCGTCATGATGACCCGCCGCCGTCCCGCCACCGCTCCGGCCGCCGCGGTCCCCCTCCCCGCCCCGGCTTCCGCGCCCGGCACCCGGGCCGGGGGCGCCGGGGCCGTCGAGGCGCGGAAGGCAGGAAGCCCGGCATGACCGAGAACCCCGGCGGCCTTCCCCCACAGGCGGGGGAAGGCCGATGAGCACCGAACAACTGAGTGGGGCGGCGCTCCCCGTACAGAGCGGCGCGCCCACCTGGCGGGCCGAGGTCCTGCGGACCGACGACGCACTCGACCGGGTGGCCGAGGAGTGGGACGACCTGGCCCGGCGGTGCGCCGCCGCGACCTCGTTCCAGGCCACGGCCTGGCTGCGCTCCTGGTGGCGCCAGTACGGCCGCCCGGGCCGCCTGGTCGTGGTGCTGGTGCGCCAAGACGGACGGCTGGTCGGGGCCGCGGCCCTGCGGCGCCGCGGCCCCTTCGGCGGCCTGACCAACCTCGGCGGCGGCCTGGTCGACTTCACCGACGTGCTGCTGGACGACGCCGTCGCCGACCTGGCGGCCGCCGAACTCGCCCGCGCCCTCCCGCTGCGCCGCCCCTGGCACAGCCTGGAGCTGCGCGAGGTGCACCCTCAGGCGGCCGTCCAGCGGGTCTTCGAGCACTGGCGCGGCCGCCGCCACCGGCTACCCGACTCGCTCTGCCAGTACCTCCCGGCGGTGCCGATGGAGGAGCTGTTCAAGCGGCTGCCCGGGAAGACCGCCCAGCGCAGCCGGGTCAAGCAGCGGAAGATCGCGGAGGCGGGTGTCGAGGTCGGCTCGGTCACCCCCGACGAGGTGCCGCAGGCGATCGAGGAGCTGCTGCGGCTGCACTTCCTGCAGTGGCAGGAGCGCGGGGTCACCCCGGAGCACCGGAGGGAGCGCTTCGCCGCACATCTGGCCGAGTCCACCACCGGACTGGTCGCCACCGGCCGCGCCGCCCTGCACCGCTTCCGCTTGGACGGCGAGGTGGTCGCGATCAACCTGCTGCTGCTCTGTCCGTCCTTCGGCGGCCTGTACATGTACGGTGCCCACCCGAAACTGCGCGAGCGCCTGGACATCGCCGGGCTGCTGTTCGGCGCCGCCCTGGACGAGGTGCGGGCGGCCGAGATCCCCGTGCTGAGCCTGCTGCGCGGCCAGGAGCCGTACAAGCAGCGCTGGCGCCCGGACCAGCTGTCCAACCAGCGGTTGGTGCTCGGACCCGGGCGCCTCGCGCCGTTCGCAGCGGCCCGCGCACTACGGGTGACCGTGCGCCGGGCGGTGGTGCGGCAGCTGGGCACCAGGCTGCCCAGGCTGAAGGAGGCGCTAGCGGCCCGACGGCGCAGCTGACGGCCTGGGGCCGCCGAGCCAGGGGTCGAGCCGCGTCCCGGGCACCCCGTGGCCGCTGCCCGGCCAGCCGGGTAGCCACCCGGAGGGGCGCTCGCCCGGCCGCTCGCCGGGCTTCGCGGTGGGCTTGGGCCACGGCGCGGGCGTCGGGCGGGCACCGGCGGTCGCGCCGCCGCTGCCGGTCAGCGGGCCCGCGCCCTTCGATCCCGACATCAGCTGCTTGAAGACCGCGCTGGCGCGTGGGTTGCGGTTGCACTCCCAGAAGCCGTGCGGACAGTAGTCGGTGACGGTCTGGTAAGCGGTGTCATGGGTGCGCATCCACTCCACCATCCGCCGGACGAACTCGGGGTTGTCCCCGTTGCGGAACAGCCCCCACTCCGGGTACGAGACCTGCTTCCCGTGCTTGGCGGCGAACTCGACCTGGTCCTGCAGCCCGTACGGCTCGGAGACGTAGTCGTCGAAGGTGGCGCCGACGGGCTGGTCGTAGCTGTCCATGCCGATGATGTCGACCACGTCGTCACCGGGGTAGCAGCGGGTCCACGGGATGGCGTCCAGGCCGCGGGTGGGCGCGAAGTCGAACTTGAAGTGCTGGCCCGGGGCCGAGCGCATCACCGTGACGATCCGCCGCCAGTACGCCTTCCAGGCGGCCGGGTCGGGCTTGCAGCGGTGGGTGTAGGTGATGCCGTTCATCTCCCAGCCGAGGGTCAGGACGGTGTCGCCGCCGCCGAGCGCCACCAGCCGCCTGGCCAGCTGGAGGAAGTGCGAGTCGAACTCGCCCCGGTCCGCCCGCGCCAGCAGTCGGGTCACCTCGCGGTCCGCGAGGTTGCCCTCGCTGGGCGCCAGCATGGGCACGCCGAGGACGAGCCCCCGCTGGGGGTCGCCCTGGCGCCACTGCGTCCAGAGGCCGAGCATCGCCGGCTCACCCTCGATGTCCTTCCAGTTGTTCCCGGCCAGGTAGGTGTGGCCGACCTGCATGTCGGCGCCGTTCAGCCAGCGTGCCATCTTGGCGATCTGCGGGATGTAGCTGTCCCAGGAGCCGACGAACGCGCCGAACGGCACCTCGTGCGCAGCCCGTCCGACGTCGGGCCCGGACGCGGTGTGGTGCGGCTGGGCCGCGCCCGAGGAGAGCGCGACGTGCCGCTCGGCCCGGCTCAGTGGCGCGCCGGTGGGAACGCTCGCGGTGGTCGCCAGCAGCAGTGCGGAGGCGGCCAGGGTGAGGCGGCCGAGTCGCATGGGTCTTCTCCTCTGGGACGGCGCCGGTGCGGGAGGTGTCGGGCGGTACCGGCTGCGGTACGGGGATGAGTACCGCGATTCAGAAGTTAAGCCCACGGTCCGTCAGAAAATGCGCATGTCACTCAGAAGTGGCATCCAGGTGGATCGCCGGAACCGATCGGGTGCATGTCCCGTTGCGGGCCCTACCCGAAGGTGTTGCACTTCGCCAGGTCCCCGGTCCGGTAGCCGGTGCCGAACCACTGCCGGCGCTGGGCGGAGGATCCGTGGTGCCGGCTCTCGGGGTTGACCCGGCCGGTGGCCCGCCGCATCCGGTCGTCGCGGAAGAGCCCGAGGGTGCTCGGATCGACGCTCAGGAAGAGCGCGAGCAGCCGTCCGATCAGCCCGACCGCGCCGCCCCCGACGGCGACCTTCCCGTCCTTCCCGTCGGACATCCCGCGCCGATCCTGCACCCGCGAGGTGTCCAGCTCCGCCTGATCGTCGACCCGCATCCCGTCTCACCTCTATAACGGTCCGGCCGGCCGCTGCAGTCGCACGGTAGCGGCCGCCCCGCCCGGCTGCCCGGCGAGATGCGCAGGTCGGCGCGGTGTGTCGGCCCGGCCGGGCCGCGATCGCCCGCAGGAGCGGAGGGCCGCATTCGGCTGACGGCCACGCGTGCGGAGGGTACGCTCCGGCCGTGTCCTGGAAGCCGGTTCGTCCCCTCAGCTCTCGATCCGTCCTCCCAGCCCTGGCCGTCCTGCTGGTGCTCGGGGCCGGGGCAGCCGCGCACGCCAACAGGCCGGTGCCCTTCGGGGACCGGGTGGACGCGCCCGGCATCGCCGACGCCAGCCCGGTGAGCGCCCAGTCGCTGGCCACCGGCAGCCTGGAACTCAAGGTCGGCCCCGGCCTGGAGGCGTACGACCAGACCACCGACGAGCACCTGTGGTCCTACCGCCGGGAGGGCGCCACCGCCCTGCACATGGCGATGGCCGGGGAGAACGCCGTGGTGGTCTGGGACGACGGCATGATCACCTCGGTACGGCCGAGCGACCACTCGGTGCGCTGGCACCGGGCCGTGCCCGGTCTCGCCGAGTGGCTGCGCGCCGCCGGCGAACCCGGCGCCGACGCCAGGACGGATTCCGAGCGCCGTGACACCGAGGTGGAGCGCGCGGCCGCCGCCCTGCAGACCGTCACCGAGCCCGAGCCCTGGGTCGCCGTGGTCACACCGACGCTGGCCATGGGCTTCCGGGACCGCGATGGCGACCTGCGGTTCAACTCGCGACCGCAGACCGGGTGCCTCTACGACCCGCTGCGCACCGTGCACACCGACAACGCGGTGCTGGTACCGCGCAGTTGCACCGGCACCGGCACCGGCACCGGCACCGGCACCGGCGGCGCGGGCCACCCGCTGCCCGGCCTGGTCACCGGGTTCCGCCTGGACGCCCCCAACTGGCACCTGGACACCGGCCCCGGCGTCCTGTTGCACCGGCTGGACGGGCGCCGTGCCGCCGTCGACGACGGGCCGGTCGTGGGCACCCGGGTCTTCGACACCGTCCAGGGCGCCCTGGAGCCGGTCTGCGGCACCCCGGAGGTCCCCTTCGCCGCGGTCAAGCCCGAGGGCACCTGCTCCAAGCCCTGACCGGGGCTCCGGACACCCGCCGCCGGGTGGTGCGCGGCCGTGCGACCGGACGGTGGCCCGCGCACCTCGCGGGTCCTCGCCGCGGGCCCGCGCGCTTCGGGCCCGGGCCGGCGGGACGGCGGTCGCGCATTATTCCAGCAAGGCTCTCCGGCGGGCCCGGTAGACTGGCCCGCATGGCTGTTTCCCCCGGGCATTAGCGGGCAGCCGGCGCGCCCCTCCGGGTGGTACGCCGACCTCCGCGCGCCGCCCAGTCCCAAGCGCTCCGGCCCTGTGTCAAGTCCAGGTCCAGGTGCCCGCCCACGTCCCAGGAGTTCCTCCCAGCCATGATTTCCGCCAACGCCCTCGAACTGCGTGCCGGTGCCCGAATCCTGATCGAGTCCGCCAACTTCCGGGTCGCCCCGGGTGACCGGATCGGTCTGGTCGGCCGCAACGGCGCGGGCAAGACCACGCTCACCAAGGTGCTGGCCGGCGAGGGCCTCCCGGCCGCCGGTACGGTGACCCGCAGCGGCGAGGTCGGCTACCTGCCGCAGGACCCGCGCACCGGTGACCTCGACGTCCTCGCCCGCGACCGCATCCTCTCCGCCCGCGGCCTGGACACCGTGCTGAAGAAGATGCGCGAGAACGAGGAGCGGATGGCCAACGGCAAGGGCGCCACCCGCGACAACGCGATGAAGAAGTACGCGCGCCTGGAGACCGAGTTCCTCACCAAGGGCGGGTACGCCGCCGAGGCCGAGGCCGCCACCATCGCGGCCGCGCTCGGCCTGCCGGACCGCATCCTCGGTCAGCCGCTGCACACCCTCTCCGGTGGTCAGCGCCGCCGCGTCGAGCTGGCCCGGATCCTCTTCTCGGACGCCGACGTCCTGCTGCTGGACGAGCCGACCAACCACCTCGACGCCGACTCGGTCGCCTGGCTGCGCGACTTCCTGAAGACCTACAAGGGCGGCTTCATCGTCATCTCGCACGATGTCGACCTGGTCGAGACGGTCGTCAACAAGGTGTTCTACCTGGACGCCAACCGCTCCTGCATCGACGTCTACAACATGGGCTGGAAGCAGTACCAGCAGCAGCGCGAGGACGACGAGAAGCGCCGCAAGCGCGAGCGCACGAACGCGGAGAAGAAGGCCGCGACCCTCAACGCGCAGGCCGACAAGATGCGCGCCAAGGCCACCAAGACCGTCGCCGCGCAGAACATGGCCCGCCGTGCCGAGAAGCTGCTCGCCGGCCTGGACGAGGTGCGGCAGTCCGACAAGGTCGCCAAGCTGCGCTTCCCGGACCCGGCCCCCTGCGGCAAGACTCCGCTGACGGCCAGCGACCTCTCCAAGTCCTACGGCTCGCTGGAGATCTTCACCGGCGTCGACCTGGCGATCGACCGGGGCTCCCGGGTGGTCGTGCTCGGTCTCAACGGTGCCGGCAAGACCACGCTGCTGCGGATGCTCGCGGGCGTCGAGGAGCCGGACACCGGCGAGGTGCTCCCGGGACACGGTCTGAAGATCGGCTACTACGCCCAGGAGCACGAGACCCTGGACCCGGACCGTACGGTGCTGGAGAACATGCGCTCCGCCGCGCCGGACACCGACCTGGTGCAGATCCGCAAGATCCTCGGTTCCTTCCTGTTCTCCGGGGACGACGTGGACAAGCCGGCCGGGGTGCTCTCCGGCGGTGAGAAGACCAGGCTCGCGCTGGCTTCGCTGGTGGTCTCCAGCGCCAACGTCCTGCTGCTGGACGAGCCCACCAACAACCTGGATCCGGCCAGCCGCGAGGAGATCCTGGGCGCACTGCGCTCCTTCACCGGCGCGGTCGTCCTGGTCACCCACGACGAGGGCGCGGTCGACGCGCTCCAGCCGGAGCGGATCATCCTGCTTCCGGACGGCGTCGAGGACCTGTGGAGCCCCGCCTATGCGGATCTGGTCTCGCTGGCCTGACCCTGAAGTAGACGCCTAATCAGCGATCCGACGTAGAAACTCTCGTCCTTCGGCAACTCGGGGAATGAGAGAGCGGAGGATTCCGTTTACCTTTGCCACCATCGGCCCGCCGCTGTTCAAGCGGCGGGCCGATGGTGCTGATCAGCTCTTTCGCCCCGGATGGCTGGATCTGATGGGGGCGCGTGCACCCACGGTGAGCGCCCTTGTGCGCTGTGAGCACCACCGGCAGACTGCGCTTTCCCGGTATCGACCTTGTCGAATGGGTGGCCAGGAGCCTGGCTATGGGTGATCATGGGAATCTGACCGAGCACAGCTACGAGGAGGCACGGGTGGCCGAGACTCTGAAAAAGGGCAGCCGGGTGACCGGTGCCGCGCGTGAGAAGCTCGCGGCCGATCTTAAGAAGAAATACGACTCCGGGGCGAGCATTCGCGCCCTGGCGGAGGAGACCGGTCGCTCCTACGGCTTCGTGCACCGCATGTTGAGCGAATCCGGAGTGATCCTCCGGGGCCGCGGCGGTGCGACGCGCGGCAAGAACAAGGCTACTGCGGCAGCGGGTTCCTGACGCTCCATCACCGAGTGAGCCGGTGCCGCACGCTCACCCTTACAGCGCGCCGAGGCGGCAGGGCGCGCGAGTGCGCAGCATCAGATCCGACAGCTTCAGACGATTCGGCGGCCGGTGCCATCCGGACCGCCGATCGTCATTTCCGCGTGGTATTTCCCGGTCGCGTGAACAAGGTCCTGTCCGGTGGGGGCTTTGATTTGTTACTCTCCAGTAGCTCTGCTGTTCGTCCGCATGTTCATGCACTTGTACGTCTGCTGGAGGTATCGCCATGACCGCTCCCGCCATCGAGCCGGATCCGCAGTGGGAAGAAGCCGGAGTCCGGCTGGAAATCGACGGCGGGACCGCCGTGGTGACTCTCTGCAACCCCAAGCGGCTGAACGCCCAGTCGCCCGCGATGTGGCGGGCGCTCGCCGCCGTCGGCCGTGCGCTGCCGGGGACCGTCCGGGTGGTGGTGCTCAGGGCCGAGGGCACGTCCTTCTCGGCCGGTCTGGACCGGGCGATGTTCACCCCGGAGGGCATCCCCGGCGAGCCCAGCTTCCTCCAGCTGGCGGCCGCCGAGGACAAGGAGCTGGATGCGGCCATCGCCGGGTACCAGGAGGCCTTCACCTGGTGGCGCCGTCCCGACCTGATCAGCATCGCCGCAGTCCAGGGCCATGCGATCGGGGCCGGATTCCAGCTGGCGCTCGGCTGCGACCTGCGGGTGGTCGCCGAGGACGTCAAGTTCGCCATGAAGGAGACCTCGCTCGGCCTGGTACCCGACCTGGCCGGCACCAAGCCGCTGACCGAACTGGTCGGTTATGCAAGGGCCTTGGAGATCTGCGCGACCGGGCGCCAGGTCGGCGCCGAGGAGGCCGTGGCCACCGGCCTGGCCAGCCTCGCCGTACCGGCCGCGGAACTGGACGACGCGGTGAAGGACCTGGCCGCCGCGCTGCTGGCCGCCCCGCGCAGTGCGGTGATCGAGACCAAGGCCCTGCTGCAGGGTGCCGCCGGACGCTCGTACGAGGAGCAGCGTGCGGCCGAACGGGCGGCGCAGGCCCGTCGGCTGCGCGACCTGGCCGGCATCGGCGACTAAGACCGACCGGCAGTAGGGCCCGCGGCGAGCGGCCCGGCCCGGGAGCGGCTCTCCCGGGCCGGGCCGCTCGGCTTCTCCCGTCCGTGGCACGGCGGTTCCAAGTGCGGGCACCGGGGCACGGGGGTCGCGCCGGTCGCCCGCACCCCTGTGGAGGCCTTCGGCGGACCGGACCGTCCGGGGCCGAGGGGAACCGGACCGGAGGTGCTGGGCCGCTCCTGCGGTTCCCCGCACCCCTCGGCTGTCACAGGTTCCGCAGGGCGCCGCCGTCGACGGCGATCATCGAGCCGGTGAGGTAGGAGGCGGCGGGGGAGAGCAGGAAGGCGGCGACCTTGCCGAACTCCTCGGGTGTGCCGTAGCGGCCGAGCGGGATCGCGGCCTCGAACTGCCTGCGCGCGCCTTCCGGGTCGCTGCCGGCGGCGTCGAGTTCGCGGACCCGGTCGGTGTCGATCCGGGCGGGCAGCAGGCCC
The DNA here is from genome assembly GCF_053598215.1 of Kitasatospora sp. NPDC001175. Taxonomy (NCBI): domain Bacteria; kingdom Bacillati; phylum Actinomycetota; class Actinomycetes; order Kitasatosporales; family Streptomycetaceae; genus Kitasatospora; species Kitasatospora sp. NPDC001175. The sequence goes on from NZ_JBSFJU010000008.1 coordinate 150,000, forward strand.
AGTACCCGGATGCCGCGCGGCCCCAGCTCGTCGGCGAGCGACTTGGCGGCCATCGCGAGACCGGGCCGCAGGCCGTTGGAGATGCCGAGGCCCGGGATCGGCTGGCGCACCGAGGTGGAGAGGACGAACCCGATCACGCCGCCGGCATCCAACTCGCCGGCCGCGGTCCGGGCGATCCGCAGCGCGCCGAGGAAGACCGACTCGAAGGCGTCGCGCCAGGACTCGTCCTCGGCGGTCAGGACGGGACCGGCGGTCGGGCCGCCGACGCTGATCAGTACACCGTCGAACCGCCCGAAGCGCTCCTTGGCCGCCGCGATCAGCCGTCCGGGGGCGGTGGGATCGGCGTTGTCGGCGACCACGCCGTGCGCGTGCCCGGGGCCGCCGAGTCCGGCGACCGCGGCGTCCAGCGTCTCCTTGCTCCGGCCGCCGAGTACCACCCGGGCGCCGTCGGCGACCAGTTCCCGTGCGGCGGCCAGGCCGAGCCCCCGGCTGGCGCCGGTCAGTACGTACACCCTCTGCTGAAGTCCGAGATCCATGGGGACATCGTGCCTGATCGGGACGCCGGGCGGGGGGAGAGCTTGACCGGGCGCGGACGACAGCTGACAGTGAGTCAGTTGACGTGAACCGGAGGGATCCCGAATGACCGAGGTTTCGCACCGCTTCGTGGAGTCCGCCAGCGGTCTTCGCATGCATGTCGCCGAGGCGGGCACCGGCCCGCTGGTCCTGCTGCTGCACGGCTTCCCGGAGAGCTGGTACTCCTGGCGGCACCAGCTCACCGCCCTCGCCGAGGCCGGGTACCACGCGGTCGCGCCGGACCAGCGCGGGTACGGGCGGACCGGCGGGCCCGAGGAGGTCGAGAAGTACACCATCCCGCACCTGGTCGGGGACGCGCTCGGGCTGATCCCGGCGCTCGGTGCGCAGGACGCGGTGGTGGTGGGCCATGACTGGGGCGCGCCGGTCGCCTGGGCCTCGGCGCAGTTCCGTCCCGACCTGGTGCGGGGTGTGGTCGGGCTCTCCGTGCCGCCCGGTCCGCGCAGTACCGCCGCGCCGACTGCCGTGCTGCGGCACCTGTTCGGGGAGGCGTACTACATGCTGTACTTCCAGCAACGGGGCGTTCCCGAGGCGGAGTTGCAGCGCGATGTGCGGGCCGGCCTGCGCAGACTCCTGGGCGGAAGGGGCGAATTCGGGGCGGCGGGTGTGCCGTTGGTGCCGGAGGGCGGCGGGTTCCTGGACATCTTCCGGGATCCGGAGGTGCTGCCGGACTGGCTCACCGAGGAGGACCTCGACTTCTACGCGGCCGAGTTCGAGGAGCACGGATTCGCCAGGCCGCTGAACTGGTACCGCAACCTGGACCGTTCCTGGGAGCTCACCGCGGCATGGCAGGGGGCCCGGATCACGCCGCCCGCCCTGCTCGTGGCGGGGGAGCGGGACGTCGTGGTCGCCAACCGGGCGGCCCAGGACGGCATCGACAGGCTCGCGGAGTTCGTGCCCGACCTGCGGGACGTCGTCTGGCTGCCGGACACCGGGCACTGGACCCAGCAGGAGCGTCCCAAGGAGGTCAACGAGGCGCTGATCGCCTTCCTGGCCGGCCTCTGACCGCAGCGCGGGGTGCCGGCCCCCGGGGACCGGCGGCGGGCTCAGGCTCCCGCTGCGGCGGGCTCGGGCTCGCCGGGCGTCTCCTCGGGCGTCTCGGCGGCCTGGCGTTCCTGGCGCTCCTTGGCCTCGCGGCGGGCGAGGACGACCAGGCCGACCGGGATCAGGGTGGTGAAGAGCCACCACTGGATCGCGTAGGCCATGTGCGGGCCGATGTCCGAGTGCTCGGGGTCGGGCAGCAGCTCGGGGGCGTCGCCGCCGGGGGCGGGTGCGGTGGAGACCAGCTCCAGGTAGCCGCCGAGAACGGTGGTGCCGTTCTCCTTGGCCTGCTGGGCGCTGTTGATCAGCTTGAACTGCCGCGGCGGCAGCCCGCCGCGGTCCTTGATCCCGCTGCTCGCGGTGGTCTCGTCGGCCCGCAGCCGGCCGGTCACCGTGACCTCGCCGGCCGGCGGCTTCGGCACGGTGGGGTAGCTGGTGGCGTCGCCGGGGGAGTCCACCCAGCCTCGGTTCACCAGGACCTCGCCCTTGCCGTCGGCCAGCTTCAGCGGGGTGATCACGAAGAAGCCGACGCTGGTCCCGCCCGGTTCCAGCCGGTTGCGGATGACGAATTCGTGCTCGGCGTCGTACTGACCCCTGGCCGTGACCGCCCGCCAGGTCTCGTCCGTCGGCACGTTGAAGCCCGGGGCGGTCGAGATCGAGTCGAAGGCGACGGGCTCGTCCTTGAGGTTCGTCGCGATGAGCTCGTTGCGGGCCACCCGGGCCTCGTGGCGGTGCAACTGCCAGAAACCCAGCCGGATCATGGTGGGGATCAGCAGCAGGGCGACCAGGAAAATGATCGCCCAACGCCGGGAGAGCAGGAATCGGTACACAATGGCACGCTACGCCCACTTATCCCTCCGGTCAGACACCGGGGTGCGGGGCCACCTCCCGCAGCAGCTGCAGGAAGGCGTCCTCGCCGACCACCGGTGTGCCGTACTCACGGGCCTTGCGGGCCTTTCCGCTCCAGCTGTCCGGCTCGTTGGTGACCAGCAGGCTGGTGAGGCGACTCACAGAGGTGGCGACGTGCAGTCCGGCCTCGACGGCGCGGTCCTCCAGCAGTTCGCGGTCGGTGGCGGTGTCGCCGGTGATGGCGACCCGCATGCCCTGCACCAGCGGGCTGCCGTCCTGCCAGCGTCCGGGGTTCGGGTAGGGGCACGGCGGCCGCTTCCGGCTCGCCCGGTAGGACGAGGACCAGGAGCCCCGGGTGGGGGCCGGGCTGTCCTCGCCGAGGTCGGTGACGGCGACGCAGGTGGTCAGCGGCAGGGGGATGCCGGCCTGCCGGGCGAGGTGCAGGCTGGGCCGGAACGCCTCGGCGAGCACCCGGGCGTCGTCCAGCGCGTTGTGCGCCTGGCGCTGCTGCACCCCGAAGTACTGGGCCAGGGTGGCCAGCTTGCCGTTGGGCAGCGGCAGACCGAGGTCGCGGGAGAGCACCATGGTGCACAGCCGCTGCTCGACGGGGGCGCGCAACCCGGCGCGCGAGTACTCGCGCGAGATCATGTTCCAGTCGAAGAGCGCGTTGTGCGCCACCATCACGCGCCCGCACAGCCGGTCGGCCAGCTCGTCCGCGATCTCCCGGAAGACGGGTGCGTCGGCGAGCATCTCGCGGGTCAGGCCGTGGATCCAGATCGGCCCCGGGTCGCGCTCGGGGTTGACCAGGGTGTACCAGCTGTCGGTCACCTCACCGAAGGCGTCCAGCTGGTACACACCGGCGGAGATGATCCGGTCCGAGCGGCCGAGCCCGGTGGTCTCGACGTCGACCACGGCGAAGCCCTGGCCGCTCTCACCGGTGCGCTGCGCCGGGAGCGGCGCGGTGCGGGTGGAGCCCGCCAGGGCGGAGTCGTCGCCAGTGGACTGGATCGTATGCATGGTCAACCACTCTAAGGGGCCCGCCCACAGGGAAGAGCGACCCGATCGGGTCCACAGGGGCAGGAGTGGCGTACGTGACACCGCGGAATAGAGTGGGCGGCGGGGGAGTCGTACATCCGGGCGAGGTAGCCCAGGCCGTCCGAGCAGGTGACGGCAGTACGTTCAATCGCGAAGGAAGACTCCTCATGCGTGCCACCGTGATCCACGGTCCGAACGACATACGAATCGAGGAAGTGCCCGACCCGAGGATCCAGCGGTCCACCGACGCTGTGGTCCGCGTGGTCAACGCCTGTATCTGCGGCAGCGACCTCTGGGCGTACCGCGGTGTGGCCGCCCGCGAGGCCGGGCAGCGGATCGGCCACGAGTTCCTCGGCGTCGTCGAGGAGGTCGGCTCCGAGGTCTCCGACTTCAAGCCCGGTGACTTCGTGGTCGCCCCGTTCGTCTGGTCCGACGGGACCTGTGACTTCTGCCGCGAGGGCCTGCACACCTCCTGCCCCGAGGGCGGCTTCTGGGGCCAGGTCGGCTACGACGGCGGCCAGGGCGAGGCGGTGCGCGTCCCGTACGCCGACGGCACCCTGGTCCGGCTGCCCAAGGAGGCGGCGGGCGACGAGAAGCTGCTGCCGGGGCTGCTGGCGCTCTCCGACGTGATGAGCACCGGCCACCACGCGGCCGTCTCCGCCGGGGTCAAGGCGGGCGCCACGGTGGCCGTGGTCGGTGACGGCGCGGTCGGCCTGTGCGGCGTGCTGGCCGCGCACCGGCTCGGCGCGGGCCGGATCATCGCGCTCGGCCGCCACCAGGTGCGGACCGACATCGCCCGCAGGTTCGGCGCCACCGACGTGGTCGCCGAGCGCGGCGAGGCCGCGATCGAGGCGGTGAAGGAGCTGACGAAGGGCCAGGGCGCGCACGCCGTACTGGAGGCCGTCGGTACCGAGGAGTCGATGCGCACCGCGATCTCCGTCGCCCGCGACGGTGGCGCGGTCGGCTACGTCGGCGTCCCGCACGGCGGCAGCGCCGGTGTGGACATCGGCCAGATGTTCGGCCGCAACATCTCGCTGAACGGCGGCGTGGCCCCGGCCCGCGCGTACATCCCCGAGCTGCTCCCCGACGTGCTCTCCGGAGCCATCGAGCCCGGCCTGGTCTTCGACCGCACCGTCGACCTGGCCGGGGTGCCGGACGGGTACCGTGCGATGGACGAGCGCACCGCACTCAAGGTGCGGATCGGCTTCTGAGGAAAGGCCCCTGACGGAACATCAGGAGAGGCGGTGCCCGATCGGGCACCGCCTCTCCGGCGTGTCGCGATCGATTTTCGGCCAGATGTCGCCTGCCGCGCCCGGCGGCCTGTGCGCGACCCCCCTGTGGATCTAGCATGCAGCGGCACGTGTGGTGTGACATCCATCACGTCGTATTTGTTCCGTAGTGCACCTCGGACGTCAGGAGGCACCGCATGGACACTCCGCCGAACGAAGAACCGGCCCCGCCCGACGGCCGGCGAATCGCCCAGTCGCAGGAGTTCCGCGAACTGCGCGGATCCTTCCGGGGCTTCGCCTTTCCCGTGACCGCAGGTTTCATCCTCTGGTACCTGCTGTACGTCCTGCTCTCCAGCTACGCCCCCGGCTTCATGGCCACCAGGGTCGTCGGCCACGTCAACGTCGCCCTGGTGCTCGGCCTGCTGCAGTTCGCCAGCACCTTCGCCATCGCCGCGTGCTACGCCCGCTTCGCCGACCGCAGGCTCGATCCGTCGGCCGCCGCCATCCGCGAGAGCCACCGGACCGGTGCCGCGGGCCGCCGGGACACCGCCCGCCTGCCCCAGGAGGCCGCCGAATGACCACCGTCCTGACCGTGTCCCGGACGGCCACCGCAGCGAGCGGCCACCGCGGCCTCACCATGACGCTGTTCGGCGCCTTCGTCCTGGTCACCCTGGTCATCACCGTCTGGGCCGGGCGCCGGACCAAGGGCGCCGCCGACTTCTACGCCGGCGGCCGGGGCTTCAGCGGCCTCCAGAACGGTCTGGCGATCTCCGGCGACTACATGTCCGCCGCGTCCTTCCTCGGCATCGCCGGCGCCATCGCGCTCTTCGGCTACGACGGCTTCCTCTACTCGATCGGGTTCCTGGTCGCCTGGCTGGTCGCGCTGCTGCTGATCGCCGAGCCGCTGCGCAACTCCGGCCGCTACACCATGGCCGACGTCCTCGCCTTCCGGATGCGCCAGCGCCCGGTCCGCACCGCCGCCGGGATCTCCACCATCGTGGTGTCGATCTTCTACCTGCTGGCCCAGATGGTCGGCGCGGGCTCGCTGGTGGCCCTGCTGCTCGGCGTCAGCGGCGAGGGCGCCAAACGCTGGACCGTCGTCGCGGTCGGCGCACTGATGGTGCTCTACGTCGTCGTCGGCGGCATGAAGGGCACCACCTGGGTGCAGATCGTCAAGGCGGTGCTGCTGATCGCCGGGGCCGCGCTGATGACCGTCCTGGTCCTGGCCAGATACCACTTCAACATCTCCAGCCTGCTCGGCGCCGCCGCGGACGCCAGCGGCAAGGCCTCCGCCTTCCTGGAACCCGGACTCAAGTACGGCACCACCGGCACCACCAAGCTGGACTTCATCAGCCTGGGCCTGGCCCTGGTCCTCGGCACCGCGGGCCTGCCGCACATCCTGGTCCGCTTCTACACCGTGCCCACCGCCAGGGCGGCCCGGAAGTCGGTGCTCTGGGCGATCGGGATCATCGGGGTGTTCTACCTGATGACGCTGGCGCTCGGGTTCGGCGCGGCCGCCCTGGTCGGACCCAAGGTGATCAAGGCGTCCAACGCGGCCGGGAACACCGCCGCCCCGCTGCTCGCCCAGGAGCTCGGCGGCGGCGCGGGTTCCGGCGGCGGTGCGGTCCTGCTCGCGGTGATCTCTGCGGTGGCCTTCGCCACCATCCTCGCCGTGGTCGCCGGGCTCACCCTGGCGTCCTCGGCCTCCTTCGCCCACGACCTCTACGCCAACGTGATCCGGCGCGGGCGGGCGGGCGAACAGGAGGAGGTCCGTGCCGCCAAGCTGGCCGCCGTGGCGATCGGCGCGATCGCCATCCTGCTGAGCATCTTCGCCGACCAGCTCAACACGGCCGCGCTGGTCGCCCTGGCCTTCGCGGTGGCCGCCTCGGCCAACCTGCCGACCCTGCTGTACTCGCTGTTCTGGAAGCGCTTCAACACCGCGGGCGCGGTCAGTTCGGTCTACGCGGGCCTGGTCTCCTCGGTGGTCCTGGTGGTCTTCTCGCCGGTGGTCTCGGGAGCCAAGACCTCGCTCCTGCCGCACCGGGACTTCCACTGGTTCCCGCTGGAGAACCCCGGTCTGATCTCGATCCCGATCGGCTTCCTGGCCGGGTGGATCGGCACCCTGCTGGCCAAGGACACCGCCGACGCGGCGAAGTACGCCGAACTGGAGGTCCGCTCGCTCACCGGACTGGGCGCGCACTGATCCGCCGGACGCGCCTTTCGCATGGCGGACGCCTCGAAAGGGTGTCCGATCGCCCGGATAAGCTGGCCCGGCCCGCCGTATGTGGCGGCCGGGTCGGCTTTTCCAGGGAAGGGGGCCGCGATGCTCCTCGACACCTTCGGCCGGCAGGCGGTCGATCTACGGGTCTCCCTCACGGACCGGTGCAACCTCCGCTGCACCTACTGCATGCCCGAGCAGGGACTCCAGTGGCTCGCCAAGCCCGAGCTGCTGACCGACGAGGAGATCGTCCGGCTGGTCACCCTCGCCGTCCGCGACCTGGGCGTCCGCGAGGTCCGCTTCACCGGCGGCGAGCCGCTGCTGCGCCCGGGTCTGGTCGACATCGTGGCCGCCTGTGCCAGGCTCGAACCGCGCCCCGAGCTCTCGCTCACCACCAACGGGATCGGGCTGGCCCGTACCGCGGCCGCGCTCAGGGCCGCGGGCCTGGACCGGGTCAATGTCTCCCTCGACACCCTGGACGCCGAGACCTTCCGTATCCTGACCCGGCGCCACCGCCACCAGGACGTGCTGGACGGGCTGGCCGCGGCCGAGGCCGCCGGGCTCACCCCGGTCAAGGTCAACGCCGTGCTGATGCGCGGCAGCAACGACCACGAGGCCGCCGACCTGCTCGCCTGGTGCCTGGAGCGCGGGTACGAGCTGCGTTTCATCGAGCAGATGCCGCTGGACGCCCAACACGGCTGGGACCGTTCGAGGATGGTCACCGCAGAGGAGATCCTGGACCGGCTGCGGGCGCGCTTCCCGCTCACCCCCGAGCCGTCCGACGGCCGCGGCGCGGCGCCCGCCGAGCGCTGGCTGGTGGACGGCGGGCCGGCCCGGGTCGGTGTGATCGCCAGCGTCACCCGGCCGTTCTGCCGCGCCTGCGACCGTACCCGGCTCACCGCCGACGGCCAGGTCCGCAACTGCCTGTTCGCGACCGGCGAGACGGACCTGCGCGGTGCGCTGCGCTCCGGTGCGAGCGACGCCGAACTCGGCGAGCTGTGGCGGCGGGCGATGTGGGGCAAGAAGGCCGGCGCGGGCATCGACAACCCCGACTTCCTCCAGCCCGCCCGCCCGATGTCCGCCATCGGCGGGTAGCCGGCCACCCCGGAGGGCGCCGCCCGGGCCGGTCAGCCCTGGAAGCCGGCGAGCGGGACGACCTCCTTCAGGAAGCCGCGTACGCCCAGGAACTGGGAGAGGTGCTCGCGGTGCTCGTCGCAGGCGAGCCAGGTCTTGCGGCGGTCCGGCGTGTGCAGCTTGGGGTTGTTCCACACCAGCACCCACTCGGCGGGCTTGCGGCAGCCCTTCCCGGAGCAGACCGGCGGGCCCTCGGGGCCGTCCGGCGCGCCGAAGAGCGGATGCGTGGGGGATTCCATGGGAGCCGTCCTGTCGGTCGCGGTGGCGCTGTGTACCGCCAGTCTCGCATTCACCGCCGGGAGGCCCGACAAGAGGGCATGACGACGCCGGGCAGCCACGGGGGGAGCCGCCCGGCGTCGGTCTGTCGCTCCGACGGGGGATGCGGAGCGCGTACGCAGTATGTCACGGCTCGACCCCCGAATGGCTAGCTCTTTCATGATTAATCTGAGCTGTATCTGAGCTTTCCGGGGTTCAAATGTCGGTAAACGCCAGCAAAACGGACAGCAGTTCTTGAGGCTCTGTCAGCTCTCCTTCGAGGCGCCGCCCCCGCCGGTGCCCCCGGGGCCCAGCATCAGCGGGGTCTCCGGCGGGACCGCGAAGGTGCTCGGGAGGCCGGGAGCCCGCTCCCGGCCGGCGTTGGCGATCAGGACGGCGAAGTACGGCAGCAGCACGGCTCCCACCAGCGCTCCGTAGGCCACCAGCCGCTGCACGTCCCACAACACCACGGCGAGCAGCACGCACACCGTGCGCAGCGACATCGAGATCACGTACCGGCGCTGACGGCTGCGCACGTCGTCGGAGAGGCTGGTGCGTGCTCCGGTGATCCGGAACACCTCGTCGCTCTTGCCCATGGTCCACCGCTCTCGTCCGCACCCGCACCCATCACCGGGTGCGGCCACCTCACCGTACGCCGCGCCCCCTCGCCCCAGCAGGGCGGGGGAGGGGGAGACGCGTGCGCTGGAGCGCGCCCTACCCAAGGGCCCGCAGGTAGCAGGCGGGGACGGCGTCGGTGAGCCAGACGCCGTTGGCACTGACCCGGAAGAGGTGGCCGTCGGCCGACATCGCGGCGGCGTCGACCGCCAGTACGACCGGGCGGCCGTGCCGGGACCCCACCCTGACGGCCGTCCCGGTGTCCGCGGAGAGATGGACGTCCTGCCGGGACATCGGGCGCAGGCCCTCCCGGAAGATGGCGTCCAGCCAGCGCCCGGTGGTGCCGTGGTAGAGCACCGGGGGCGGCTCGGTGGCGGCGAGCTGGAGGTCCACCGCCACCGAGTGGCCCTGGCTGGCGCGGATGGACGCGCCGTCCTCGGAGTAGGCGAAGCGCTTCTTGTCGTTGGTCCCGACCACGAGGTCCAGCTCGGCCCGGCTGAGCCGCCTGCCGTGCCGGGCGAGGGCGGCGAGCAGGCTGTCGACCCGCACCCAGCCGTGCTCGTCCAGGACGACCCCGACCGCGCCCGGGTCGTGCCGCAGCACCCGGGACAGCAGTTTCGAGGTCTTGACCAGCCGTCTGTCGTCCACTCCGGGGTCCTTTCCGTGAACGGGGGCTACGAAGCCTGGCTGACCGAGCTCATGTTGAACCCGTCGACCCTTAGCGGCGGCATCGCGGCGCGGTTGAAGTAGTCGCCCCACTCCCTCGGCAGGCACGGCTCGGTGCGGCCGGCCTCGGTGATCCGGCCGAGCAGGTCCACCGGGGACTCGTTGAACCGGAAGTTGTTCACCGCGCCGACCACCTCGCCGTTCTCGATCAGGTAGACGCCGTCCCGGGTGAGGCCGGTGAGCAGCAGGGTGGCCGGATCGACCTCGCGGATGTACCAGAGGCAGGTGAGCAGCAGGCCGCGCTCGGTGCGCGCGATCATCTCGTCCAGGGTGGGGGCGGCCGACTGGTCGGCCGTCTCCAGGACGAGGTTGTCGACCGGCGGGGTGAGCGGCAGGCCGGTCAGCCGGGCCGAGTGACGGGTGGTGACCAGGTTGGTCAGCTCGCCGTCGCGGATCCAGTCGGTGGCGGTCAGCGGCAGGCCGTTGTCGAAGACCGAGTGGGTGTCGCCGGAGCTGTGTGCGATGACGAACGGCGCCGCCTCCAGGCCCGGCTCGGCCGGGGCGGAGCGCAGGGTCAGCGGCAGCTCCGTGAGCTTCTCGCCGATCCGGGTGGCGCCGCCGGGCTTGCTGAACACCGTCCGGCCCTCGGCGGCGTCCCGGCCCTCGGCGGACCAGTACAGGTAGATCAGCAGGTCGGCGACGGCCGAGGGTGGCAGCAGGGTCTCGTACCGGCCCGCGGGCAGGTCGATCTTCTTCTGGCCCCAGGCGAGCCTGCGGGTGAGCTGCTCGTGCAGCTCGGCCACGTCCACGTCGCGGAAGTCCCGGGTGGCGGCGCCGGCCCAGGCGGAGGTGGTGAGATCGGCGGTCTTGGCGTTGATCTCGACCGAGCCGGTCGGCTGGACGTGGCGCAGCCGCAGGCCGGTGGAGGTGCCGAGGTAGCTGGTGGTCAGCTCGTGGTTGGCGAAGCCGTACAGCAGCTGGCCGGCCGCGCGGGCGCGGGCGAAGGCCTCGCCGAGGGCCGGGGCGAACTCGGTGAAGACCTCGATCGTGGTGACCTCGGGAGCCTTGGTGAAGTCCGGCGAGCAGGGGCGGTCCTCGACCAGCGGCCGGGCGTCCTCGGCCGGTTCGGCGGCGTGCGCGGCCTCCTCTGCGGCCCGGACCAGGCCCTCGACCTCGTCCAGGGTCACCGCCTCGCGGGAGACCACGCCCGAGGAGGCGCCCTGCTCGCCCTTGTCCACGGTGGCGATGACGGTCAGCCGGCGGCCCCGGGTGACGCCGTTGGTGGTGAGCGCGTTGCCCGCCCAGCGCAGGTTGGCGGTGGACTGCTCGTCCGCGATCACCACGCAGCCGTCGGTACGGGAGAGCCCGAGGGCGTGCTCGACCAGCTCGTGGGGATGGGTTGCGTTCATCAGTGACCCGCCTCCTGCTGGGTGTTGAGGACGTTGACGTTGCGGAAGAGCGCGGAGGGGCAGCCGTGGCTGACCGCCGCGATCTGGCCCGGCTGGGCCTTGCCGCAGTTGAAGGCACCGCCGAGCACATAGGTCTGCGGGCCGCCGACGGCGCTCATCGAGCCCCAGAAGTCGGTGGTGGTGGCCTGGTAGGCGAAGTCCCTGACCTGGCCGGCGAGTTCGCCGTTCCTGATGGCGAAGGCGCGCTGGCCGGTGAACTGGAAGTTGTAGCGCTGCATGTCGATCGACCAGGAGCGGTCGCCGACGATGTACAGGCCGTTCTCCACGTCCGCGATCAGGCCCGCGGTGTCGGGGCCGCCGACGGCCGGCTGGAGCGATACGTTGGCCATCCGCTGCACCGGGACGTGCGCGGGGGAGTCGGCGAAGGCGCAGCCGTTGGAGCGGCCCAGGCCCTGCTGCCTGGCCATCGCCCGGTCCAGCTGGTAGCCGACCAGGATGCCGTCCTTGACCAGGTCCCAGGACTGGGTGGCCACGCCCTCGTCGTCGTAGCCGATGGTGGACAGGCCGTGCTCGGCGGTGCGGTCGCCGGTGACGTGCATCAGCTCGGAGCCGTACCTGAGTGAGCCCAGCTTGTCGATGGTGGCGAAGGAGGTGCCGGCGTAGGCGGCCTCGTAGCCGAGGGCGCGGTCCAGCTCGGTGGCGTGGCCGATCGACTCGTGGATGGTCAGCCAGAGGTTGGACGGGTCGATCACCAGGTCGTAGCGGCCGGCCGCCACGCTCGGCGCCTTCATCTTCTCGGCCAGCAGCTCGGGGAGCTCGGCCAGTTCGGCGTCCCAGTCCCAGCCGGTGCCCGTCAGGCCGCGCCCATCGGGGGACGACCCCCGAACCCCCGCGAGATATTCCCAACCCCGGCCCACCGGCGGGGCGATGGTGCGCATCGAGTCGAAGGCGCCGCCCTGCTCGTCCACCGAGGTGGCCTCCAGCCACGGGTGGAGCCGGATGCGCTGCTGGGTGGTGACGGTGCCCGCGGTGTCGGCGTAGAACTTGTTCTCCTGCACCGTCAGCAGGTTGGCCTGGACGTGCGAGACGCCCTTCGCGGCGAGCAGCCGGCCGCTCCACTCGGCGAGCAGCGCGGTCTTCTCGGCCTCCGGCACGTCGAACGGGTTGATCTCGTACGCGGAGACCCAGGTGGCGTCCGCGTGCACCGGCTCATCGGCCAGCTCCACCAGGTCCTTCGCCCCGGCGGCGTGGCTGATCCCACCGGAGAGCCGGGCCACCGCCACGGCCTGCTCGGCGACCCTGGCGGCGGCGTCCGCGGTGAGGTCGACCCCCGCGGCGAAGCCCCAGGAGCCGTCCAGCAGTACCCGGACGGCGAAGCCGAGCTGGACGCTGTCGGCGGAGCCCGCCGGGCGGGCGTCGCGCAGCCGTACGGACGCGCTGCGCACCCGCTCCAGGCGGAAGTCCGCGTGGCTGACGCCGAGTTGACGGGCCCGGCTGAGGGCGGCGTCGGCGAGCGTACGTAGCGGGTAGGCGAGGAACTGGGGGTCGACGGCGCGGCTGTGCGGCGTGCCGGCGCTGGCTGTGGGCGGCATCTGGCTCCCCGGATCGGGTCGATGGTCGGAGTACGGGTAACTCGGTACAGAGTTACCCGCATCGCATCATGTCCGTTCCAACGGGATATCAGCCAGGCAATTTCGGCCACCGCTAGGCACGGGGCTGCGGACGGAGCGCCGGAGCCACGCGCAGACCCCGGGCGAAGTCGCGGGCCCGGGTGGGCGGTTGACCGGGCGGAGTCCCTGGAGGAGCCGCCCGGCGAGCACCCGAGGAGTCCGCCCGCCCCGGAAGGCCGGGGCTCAGGCGATGCCCTCCCACCAGTGGTCCAGCTCCGGCGGGTTGTCGACGTCGACGCGTTCGCCGGGGCGGGGGACGGCCAGCGGTACGCCCTGCTCCTTGGTCTCGGCGATCAGGCGCTCGATCGGTTCGGCCCACGGGTGCAGCCCCAGGGTGAAGGTGCACCAGTGCACGGGGACGAGCAGCCCGGCCCGCAGGTCGAGGTGGGCCCGGACGGCGTCCTCGGGGGTCATGTGGATGTCGGCCCAGGCCTGGTCGTACGCGCCGACCTGGACCAGGGCGGCGTCGAACGGCCCGTGCCGCTCACCGATCTCCGCGTAGCCCTCGAAGTAGCCGGAGTCGCCGGTGTAGTAGACCTTGCGGCTCGGCCCGGCGATCACCCAGGAGCCCCAGAGGGTGGTGTTGCGGGTGGTGCCCCGGCCGGAGAAGTGGTGGGCGGAGGTCAGGGTGAGGGTGAGCTCGCCGAGGGTGCAGGTCTCGTCCCAGTCCAGCTCGATGATCCGGTGCTCGGGCACGCCCCAGCGCCGCAGGTGGCCGCCGATGCCCAGCGGCACCGCGAACGGCGCGGACTGCCCGGCCACCAGCCGCTTCACGGTCGCCATGTCCAGGTGGTCGTAGTGGTCGTGCGAGATCAGCACCGCGTCGACCTGCGGCAGGTCCTCCAGCTCGACCGGGACCGGGTGCACCCGCTTCGGGCCGATCTGGGACACGGGGGAGCAGCGCTCGCTCCAGACCGGGTCCAGGAGGACCCGCTGGCCCTCGATCTCCACCAGCGCGGAGGCGTGCCCGTACCAGGTGATCTCGACGCCCTCGGTGGCGGGACGACGGGCGCCGCCCTCGGGCACGACCACCGGAACCGGCCGGACGGGCTGCCGGCCCTCGCGTTCCAGGATCAGCCGGCGCAGGGTGGAACGGTCGGTCGGCGGGCCGGGCGGCGTCGCGGAGGCCAGCGCGGAGGGAGCGTTGTGGAAGACACCGTCGCGGAACTGCGGGGAGTTGCGGATCCGCTCGTCGCGCGCGTCCGGGCGGCGCCCGAAGGCGGCGGGCACTTCGCGCAGCGCCCAGGCGGTGGCACCGGCCGCCAGGGCCAGGGCGGTGATGGCCGGAAGCCGCGGGCGACGGCCGTTGCTCGGGTGTGCCTTGCTCATCCGCTCTCTTCGCTTTCCTTGTCGCCGGTGGTGGGCGGTGACAGCTCATCGGCCCGCTCGCGGGCGGTCCTGCCGCAGACGGCAACCATGCCCGGCCGCGGGGGTGTGAGCAACCCTGCGACCGCGAAACCGGACGCGGACGCGGTAACTTCACCAACTTCACCGCGCCCGCGCATACGTGTACGGCCGGCGGCTGCCCGGGGCCCGTTGGACCATCCCGGTGTGCAACGGGCCCGGTGGGGCCGGTGTTCCCGCCTCGTACCGGTTCTCCGGGGCGACCGGCGGGCTCTTCGGCGCGGATCCGCTCCGTGCACGCATTGTCGGAACACCACAGATCACGGTGGGCGGACCTGTCGGAGCCCGATTCGCCGCAGTCTGGGCGGGACCGATAGCGTCACACTGCGTACGCGTTCACTGCGAGCGTTCGCGACCAGGGCGGCACCCCACGTGCCGACCCGCAGAGGTCGTCGACAACTACGGAGAGAGGTGGATCGTTGAGCCGCTCGGTTCTGGTCACCGGAGGTAACCGGGGCATCGGCCTCGCGATCGCCCTTGCCTTCGCCGAGGCAGGGGACAAGGTTGCCATCACCAGCCGCTCGGGAGAGGTCCCCGAGGAGCTGGCGAAGCACGGTGTGATCGCCGCCCGCTGCGACATCAACGACGCCGAGCAGGTCGACGCGGCCTTCACCGAGGTCGAGGCCCAGAACGGCCCGGTCGAGGTGCTGGTCGCCAATGCCGGCATCACCAAGGACACCCTGCTGCTGCGGATGTCCGAGGAGGACTTCACCTCGGTCCTGGACACCAACCTCACCGGGACCTTCCGGGTGGTCAAGCGGGCCGCGGCGAAGATGCTGCGGGCGCGCAAGGGCCGTATCGTGCTGATCTCCTCGGTGGTCGGTCTGACCGGCTCGCCGGGCCAGGTCAACTACGCGGCCTCCAAGGCCGGCCTGGTCGGCTTCGCCCGTTCCCTGGCGCGCGAGCTCGGTTCCCGCAACATCACCGTCAACGTGGTCGCCCCCGGCTTCGTGGACACCGACATGACCGCGGTGCTCACCGAGGAGCGGCGCAAGGAGATCGTCTCCGGGGTGCCGCTGGGACGTTACGCCGCACCGGCCGAGATCGCGTCGGCGGTGCGTTTCCTCTCCTCGGACGAGGCCGCATACATCACCGGAGCCGTCATTCCCGTGGACGGCGGATTGGGCATGGGTCACTGAAACATGAGCGGAATCCTTGAGGGCAAGCGCATCCTGATCACGGGTGTGCTGATGGAGTCCTCCATCGCCTTCCACACCGCCAAGCTTGCCCAGGAGCAGGGCGCCGAGATCATCCTGACGGCGTTCCCCCGGCCCAGCCTGACCGAGCGGATCGCCAAGAAGCTCCCCAAGCCGGTGAAGGTGCTGGAGCTCGACGTCTCCAGCGAGGAGCAGCTGGCGGGCATCGCGGACAAGGTGCGCGAGCACCTGCCGTCCCTGGACGGCATCGTCCACTCGATCGGCTTCGCCCCGCAGGACGCGCTCGGTGGCAACTTCCTGAACACCCCGTGGGAGTCCGTGGCCACCGCGATGCAGGTCTCGGCGTTCTCGCTGAAGTCGCTGACCATGGCGCTGCTGCCGCTGATGCGGGACGGCGGTTCGGTGGTCGGCCTGACCTTCGACGCGCAGTTCGCCTGGCCGAAGTACGACTGGATGGGCCCGGCCAAGGCCGCGCTGGAGGCCACCTCCCGCTACATGGCCCGCGACCTGGGCGAGCGCAACATCCGGGTGAACCTGGTCTCGGCCGGCCCGATCGGCTCGATGGCCGCCAAGTCCATCCCGGGCTTCTCCGACCTGGCCGCCACCTGGGACAGCCGCTCCCCGCTGAAGTGGGACCTCTCCGACCCGGAGCCGGCCGGCCGCGGTGTGGTCGCGCTGCTCTCGGACTGGTTCCCGAAGACCACCGGTGAGATCGTCCACGTGGACGGCGGTCTGCACGCCATCGGCGCCTGACCCACCAGCACCAGCACCAGCAGCAGCACCAGCACCAGCCCCGGACCCCCGCGGTCCGGGGCTGACGTGTTCTGCGGAGCCGGCCCGGGGCCGACGTGTCCCCGGTGGCGGGCCGGAGCGGTGGTCGGGCCTCGGCGGCGCCGGAAGGTCAGGCCTCGGCGGTGCGGCAGGCGCCGATCGCCCGGCCCGCCTCGGCGGCGGCCCGCTGGGCGTCCCCGTCCCGGATCGCCTCCAGGATCCCGTCGTGGCCGAGGTACTTCTCCGGGACCAGCTCCGGCCCGACGTCGTGCCGCAGATGGGCCCGCAGCACCTCGCCGAGGTCGGCGTAGATCGCCGAGATCACGTCGTTGTGGGCCGCCGCCACCACCGCCTGGTGGAAGGCCGCGTCCGCCTGCACGAAGTCCTCCGGATCGCCCGAGGACCAGGCCGCCTCCCGGCGGGCCAGCGTGGTCCCCATCAGCGCCAGGTCGCGCTCGCTACGCCGGTCGGCGGCCAGTCCCGCGGCCGCGCTCTCCAGCATCGACCGCAGTTCGGCGACCTGGTCCTGGTCGGCGTCCGCGAACCGGCGGTGCATCACACCGGCCAGCTCGCTGGTGGCCAGCACATAGGTGCCCGAGCCCTGGCGGATGTCCAGCAGCCCGTTGTGCGCGAGCGCCCGTACGGCCTCCCGGACGGTGTTGCGCGCCACCCCGAGCTGCTCGACCAGCTCCGCCTCGGTGGGGATCCGCGAGCCGACCGGCCATTCGCCCGAGGTGATCTGGGCGCGGAGCTGCGCGATCACCTGGTCGGACAGCGGTGTTCGCCGGGTGGCTGACAGCACCATGGACTCTGTCTCCTGCTGTGTGAGGGGCTGCTGCTGGGTGGAGGGCTGCTGTTGAGGGGCCGTCGCGGCCCTGGACGGTGATGAAGACCCGATGAAGCTCAGGATACCGGCGTGCGGTAATTCATCCCATGATTCTATGATGGGCGGCATGTCCACCGCCGCAGACACCACCACCGACCCGCGCGCCACCGCGCGATCCGCCGAGAACCACCCGACCGGGACCACCGCCGCCGACACCGGAGCCGACCGGCGCGGCCTGCCGGCCGTGCTGCTGGCCGTCGCGATCGCCGCCGCCGCGCTCAACCTCAGACCGGTGGTCACCAGCCTCGGACCCCTGCTCGACAAGGTCCGGGCCGACCTCGGGATGAACGCCACCGTCGCCGGGCTGCTCACCGCGGTACCCGCGCTCTGTTTCGCGGTCTTCGGCGTCGCGGCTCCGGCACTGGCCCGGAAGGCCGGCCCGATCGCGGTGGTCACGGCCGGGATGGGCGCGATCGTGCTGGGCGTGGTCACCCGTTCCTTCGCCGGGGGAACGGCGCTCTTCCTGCTGCTCACCGCCGTCGCCCTGGCGGGTGTGGCGGTCTCGAACGTACTGCTGCCGGTGGTCATCAAGCGCTACTTCCCCGACCGGGTCGGTCCGATGATCGGTCTCTACTCGATGTCGCTGTCGGCCGGCACCTCGCTGGCCGCCGCGGTCACCGTCCCGGTGACCACCGCCCTGGGCGGCGACTGGCGGGCCGGTCTGGGCGTCTGGGGCCTGCTCGGGCTGGCCGCCCTGGTGCTCTGTCTGGTGACGCTCCTGCTGCGGCGGGAGAAGGGCACCGGCGGCCGGGCCGAGCAGGGGGCCGCCAGGCTGCCGATCCGGCGCAGCCGTACCGCCTGGGCGCTGGCCGCCTTCTTCGGCCTGCAGTCCACCAGCGCGTACGCCGCCATGGGCTGGCTGCCCAAGATCTACCAGGACGCCGGGGTGTCGGAGAGCGCCTCCGGGGTGCTGCTGGCGCTGGTGATGGCGATCGGCGTCCCGGCCTCCTTCGTGCTGCCCAGCCTGGCCGCCCGCCGCGGCGACCAGCGGTTGTTCGTGGTGGTGCTCGGCCTGTGCGGGATCCTCGGCTACGTCGGCCTGGCCTTCGCCGCGGGTACCGCCTCCTGGCTCTGGGCCGTCCTGGTCGGACTGTCGATGTGCGCCTTCCCGCTCGCACTGACCATGATCGGTCTGCGTGCCAGGACCCCGGGCGGGGTGGCCCAGCTCTCGGCCTTCGCGCAGAGCCTCGGGTACCTGATCTCCATACCCGGCCCGATCCTGGTCGGCGGCATCTACGGGGCCACCGGGTCCTGGTACCTGCCGCTGGCCTTCCTGGCGGCACTGCTGGTCCCGCAGATCCTGGTCGGCATGCGCGCGGCCCGGGCCAGGCACATCGAGGACGAGGTCCCCGCGGAGGCGCCGGCCGCCGGCTGACCCGGGGCCTGCCCGGCGCACCGGCGGCAGGAGCCGGTGCGCCGGCACCAAGCGCAGGTCAAGAGCCGTACCCCGGTTTCCGCCCGGCGGGTTCCGGATGCGAGACTCGGCACCATGCCCGTTCTCGAACCGAATCCGCCGAATGGCCAGAAGAAGCTGCTGGCGCTGCTCGGCGTGATCGCGGCGATCGTCGTCGTGGTGTCGATCATCGCCAGCGTCGCCCAGAGCATGGGCTGACCCGAGGCCGCTCCCGGGTGCTCCACTCCTGCGGGTGGTGCCGGTCGGGGGCACCGCGCCCGACGGCGGATTTTCTGCGAAGCTCTGGGAGTATGAGCGCCGACATGCCCCGCAGGATCATCGTTCTCCGCCACGCCAAGGCCGACTGGCCCAACCAGGTGGACGACCACGAGCGGCCGCTCGCCGACCGTGGCCAGACCCAGGCGAAGGAAGCCGGCGAGTGGCTCGCCGACTCCGGCATCAACCCCGACCTCGTGCTCTGCTCCTCCTCGGTGCGGACCCGGGAGACCTGGAAGCTGGCCGTCCACGGGCTGCCCAAGCGGCCTCGGCGGACGGTCTACGAGGAGCGGCTGTACGAGGCCAGCGCCGGTGAGATCATCACGGTGCTGCAGGAGACCCCCGACGAGATCACCGACGTGCTGCTGGTCGGCCACAATCCCGGGGTGCTCGGGCTGACCCAGGTCCTGGCGGGCGAGGAAGGCGATCCGGACGCGCTCAACCGCCTGCGCCTGGGCGGCTTCCCGACGGCGGCGGTCGCGGTGCTGAGCTTCACCGGTTCCTGGAAGGACGTCGAACCGGGCGTGGCGAAGCTGGAGACCTTCCACACCCCGCAGGACTGAGCAGCGCTTCTGCGAGAGCGGCCCCGGGGGCGCGGGGCAGTGCGCGTGCGGCCGGCCCTGCGGGGGCGGGGACGGACCCGCGTCCGACCGGTCGGTCGCCCGGCTCCCCGCGCCCCCCGGTGTGCCGCTCAGTCCACCAGGTCGGCGGCCTCCACCTCCTCGCGGGTGATCCCGAGCAGGTAGAGGACGGTGTCCAGGAAAGGCACGTTGACCGCGGTGTCGGCGGCCTCCCGGACCACCGGCTTGGCGTTGAACGCGACCCCGAGGCCGGCCGCGTTGAGCATGTCGAGGTCGTTGGCCCCGTCCCCGATCGCCACCGTCTGCTCCAGCGGCACCCGGGCCTGCTCGGCGAACCGCGTCAGCCAGCGCGCCTTGCCCGCCCGGTCCACGATCTCCCCGGTGACCCGGCCGGTGAACTTCCCGTCCTCGACCTCCAGGGTGTTGGCCGCGGCGAAGTCCAGCCCCAGCAATTCCACCAGGTGGTCGGTGACCTGGGTGAACCCGCCGGAGACGATCCCCACCTGGTAGCCGAGCCGCTGGAGCGTACGGATCAGGGTGCGGGCGCCCGGCGTCAGCCGTACCTCGGAGCGGACCTTGTCCGTCACGCTCGCGTCCAGCCCCGCCAGCAGGGCGACCCGGGCCCGCAGCGACTCCGCGAAGTCCAGCTCGCCGCGCATCGCGGCGGCGGTCACCTCGGCGACCCGTGCCTCGCAGCCGGCGTGCGCGGCGAAGAGCTCGATCACCTCGTCCTGGATCAGGGTGGAGTCCACGTCCATCACGACCAGGCGCTTGGCCCGGCGCTGCAGCCCGGCCTGGATCACGGCGATGTCCACCCGCTGCGCGGCCGCCTCGACGGCCAGTTCGGCGCGCAACCGCTCGGTGGCGACGCCGGAGACGGCCAGTTCGACCGCGGTCACCGGGTACTTGGCCAGCCGGAAGACGCGGTCGATGTTGCCGCCGGCCTCGGAGACCCGGTTGGCCAGCGCCGCGACGGCGGTGGCGGTCAGCGGGTGCCCCAGCACGGTCACGTGCGAGCGGCCCTCGCGGCGGGGGCGGTTGTCGCCGGTACCCGAGATGATCTCGGCCTGGAGCCGGAGGCCCTCGGCCCAGCGGTGCACGGTGACCCGGAGCGTGCCCTCGGCACTCTGGGTGGCCGGGGGAGTGATCAGGGCGCACAGCGTTATCCGGCCACGGGTGACCACCTGTTCGATGTCGATCACGTCGACACCGAACTCGCCGAGGGTGGCGAACAGACCCGCGGTGATACCCGGGCGGTCCTTGCCGAACACCTTGACCAGCAGGGTTCGCTCGTCGTCGGCGCCGCGCTGCACGAGCGGGGCGGGGGGCTGCGAGGCGGGGAGGGGCTCAGCGGCCGGAGGCGTTGCGTTCATGGTGATTCCCACGCTACCGGGCCCCCGCGTCCGCGCACCGCACGCGTCCGGAGCTTGGACCTCCCCGCGCAGCCACCCGGGCCGGCCGCCAGGGGCGCAGGGAAGGCGTAGCAGTCCTCCGGCCCGTGCGGGGCGGCGCTGCACCGGGGGCTTCGGGGCGCGACCGGCCCACCGGGTGCGGGGACTCTCCGTCGCGCGGCCGGTGCCACCGAAGGTTCACCCGCGTCCAGGAAGGTTCACCCTTCGTGCCGAGGTTCCTCACGACTCGTCCCCGGGCCCGCGCCGGTGACGGACCGACTTTCGAGGCGCGGCGGACGGCTGGAATGATTCGCCCTGTCAGATGCAGGAAACACCGGGGGAACCGGAGAGCGGGGCGGGCGGACAGTGCCGCAACTCGTACTAGACATCAGCGGGCAGCAGCGGGTCCTGGAGCCCGAACAGTCGTACACCATCGGGCGTGACCCGAACTCGGACTTCAGGTTCGAGGACGCCAGGGTCTCCTGGCGGCATGCCACCATCTCCTTCGACGGCGCGAGCTGGCAGTTGGAGGACCACGGCAGTACCAACGGCACGTACGCCTCCGGCGCCCGCACGCTGCACGCGCAGCTGCTGCCGGGCACGGTGCTGCACCTCGGCAACGCCGAGAACGGGCCCAGGCTGGCCTTCTCGGCGCCGGCCGGGGTGCCGTCCCAGCAGCAGGCCCAGCAGCCGCAGGCGCCCGCGTGGTACGAGGCCACCACGGCGCCGAGGCCGGGCCCGAACGCGGCCCAACCCCAGCCCCAGCAGTACCAGCCACCGCAGCAGCCGGTGCAGCCCCCGGCGCAGCAACAGCCGTACGTGCCGCAGCAGCAGCCCTGGCCCGCCCAGCCGCCGGTCCAGCAGCCGCAGCCGCAGCAGCAGTGGCCCACTCCGCAGCCGCCCGCCTTCCCGCAGCAGTCCTCGGGCGGCGTGCAGCAGTCCTCGGGTGGCGCGCAGCCGCAGCCCGGTCTCGGCAGCCCGACCATGGTGCGCAGCCTCAACACCGGGGCGCGGACCATCCGGATCGGCCGTGCGCTGGACAACGACATCGTGGTCTCCGACCTACAGGTCTCCCGCCACCACGCCGAACTGCGCCAACTGCCCGACGGCCGATGGGAGATCGTCGACCTCGGCAGCCACAACGGAATCTTCCTCAACGGCCAGCCGGTGCAGCGCCAGTTGATGGGGCAGCAGGACCGGCTCACCGTCGGCCACTCCACCTTCACCCTGGTCGGCGACCAGCTGCAGGAGTTCCTCAACACCGGCGCGGTCTCCTTCTCCGCCCGCCACCTGACCGTCGAGGTCGAGCACAAGGGCGCCAAGAAGATCCTGCTGAACGACGTCAGCTTCTCCCTCCCGGAGAAGTCCTTCGTCGCCGTCATCGGCCCCTCGGGCTCCGGCAAGTCGACGCTGCTGCGGGCCCTCACCGGCTACCGCCCCGCCGACCGCGGTGACGTCCTCTACGACGGCCGCAACCTCTACAAGCAGTTCGCCGAACTCCGCTCCCGGATCGGCCTGGTGCCGCAGTCGGAGATCCTGCACAAGGAACTCACCGTCCGCACCGGCCTCAAGTACGCCGCCCGGCTGCGCTTCCCCGGCGACACCGAGGCCGCCGAGCGCGAGCGCCGGATCGACGAGGTGCTGTACGAGCTGCGCCTGGACAAGCGCGCCGACAACCGGATCACCGCGCTCTCCGGCGGCCAGCAGAAGCGCGTCTCGGTCGCCCTCGAGCTGCTCACCAAGCCCTCGCTGATCTTCCTGGACGAGCCCACCTCGGGCCTCGACCCGGGCATGGACCGCGAGGTCATGCAGACCCTGCGCGGGCTCGCCGACGACGGCCGCACCGTCCTGGTGGTCACCCACTCCGTCGCCGAACTCGCGCTCTGCGACCGGCTGCTGGTGATGGCGCCGGGCGGTTCGGTGGCGTACTTCGGGCCGCCGGACGAGGCGCTGCACTTCTTCGGCTACGAGAGCTGGGCGGACGTCTTCCAGGCGTTCGAGAACTACCCGGACCACGACTGGGCCGGCCGCTACCGGGGTTCGGTGCACTACCAGCAGTACTCGGCGGACGTGGACTCGGGCGCCGCCCAGCCGGCCGCTGTCGCCCAGGAGCAGCTCCGCCCGCCCAAGCCGCAGAGCTGGCTCTCCCAGTGGTGGACGCTGGTACGCCGCTACCTCTCGGTGATCGGCTCCGACTGGGGCTACATCGGACTGTCCCTGCTGATGCCGCTGCTGCTCGGCACGCTGAGCACGCTGATCCCGGACGACCTGGGCCTGCGCCCCGGCCCCCGTGGCACCAACGGCATCGCCGGGATGATCCTGATGGTCATCGCGTTCGGCGCGTGTCTGTCCGGATCGGCCAACTCGGTCCGTGAGCTGATCAAGGAACGGGCGATCTACGAACGGGAACGCGCCTCCGGGCTCTCCCGCTCGGCGTACCTGATGTCGAAGATCACCGTGCTCAGCGGGGTCAGCGTGGTGCAGGGCGCGGTCATCTCGGCGATCGGCTTCGGTGCGCGCAAACTGCCCACCGAGGGGCTGGTGTTCAAGCACGCGCCGATCATCGAGATGGGCATCGGCATCGTCCTGCTCAGCATCACCTCGATGATGGTCGGCCTGGTGATCTCCGCCCTGGTCAAGACGGCCGAGAAGACCATGCCGCTGCTGGTGATGTTCGCCCTCGTGCAGATGGTCTTCACCGGTACGGTCTTCCAGCTCTTCCACAAGCCCGGCCTGGAGCAGTTGGCCTGGCTGATGCCCGCCCGCTGGGGCGTCGCCGCCCCGGGCACCACCCTGGACCTGGCACACCTCGACCCGATGGGCAGCAAGGACACCGAGATCGACGCGCTCTGGTCCCACTCGGTGGGCCACTGGGCCGTCAACTGCCTGGTCCTGGTGGCCATGTCGGTCGCCCTGGCGTTCCTGGTGCAGCGGCTGCAGCGCCGCCACGAGCCCGAGGTCATGCAGAAGGGCTGACCCGGACGCTCGGGTACGGGCGGCCCGGTCGAATCGCGGATTCGGCCGGGCCGCCCGTTTCCGTCTTCGGGACCGACGGCCCCGCCCCGCTACGCCGCAGGTCCTACGCCCGGCGCCCCATGCCGGGCCCGTCCCGCCGGCGGTAGCGTTGGGGACATGACCGCCGACGAACCCCTCCCCGCCTGCGACCCCAGCCTCGGCGGGATCGAAGCGGTCAGCGCCGCCGTCCTCGCGATGAGCCGGCACCTGGAGGTCCGCGAGGTGCTGCGCCGGATCACCGCCTCCGCCCGGCAACTGCTGGACGCCGAGTACGCGGCCCTCGGCGTGCCCGACGACCACGGCGGCTTCGCCCAGTTCGTGGTGGACGGGGTCACCGACGAGCAGTGGAAGGCCATCGGCCCGCTGCCCCGCCAGCACGGCGTGCTCGCCTCGATGCTGCACCGGCTCGACCCGACCCGGCTGGCCGACGTCCGCCTCGCCCCCGACTTCGGCGGCTGGCCCGACGCGCACCCCGAACTGAAGGACTTCCTCGGGATGCCGATCACCGACGACGGCGAGGTCCTCGGCGCGGTCTTCCTCGCCAACAAACTCGGCGCCAAGGGCCGGACCCGCGGCTTCACCGAACGGGACGAGGAACTGCTGCGCATCCTCGCCGCGCACGCCGCCATCGCCCTCGGCAACGCCCGCCTCTACGAGCGCAGCCGCGAGCTCACCCTGGCCGACGAACGCGCCCGGATCGCCCACGACCTGCACGACGCGGTCTCGCAGAAGCTCTTCTCGCTGCGCCTCACCGCCAAGGCCGCCGCCACCCTGGTCGACCGCGACCCCGCCAGGGCCCGCGCCGAACTCGCCGAAGTGGCCCGGCTCGCCGCCGAGGCCGCCGACGAACTGCGCACCGTGGTGGTCGAGTTGCGCCCGGCCGCACTGGACGAGGACGGCCTGGCGGCCACCCTCGCCTCACAGGTCCAACTACTCGACCGGGCGCACTCCGCGGCGGTCCGCTTCACCAGCCGCGGGGTGCGGGCGCTGCCCTCGGCCCAGGAGGCGGCCCTGCTCCGGGTCGCCCAGGAGGCCCTGCACAACGCGCTGCGGCACGCCGGTGCGCGGCACGTCGACGTCACCCTGGCCGGTACCGCCGGCCGCGGCGCGGTGCTGCGGGTGGTCGACGACGGACGCGGCTTCGACCCCGACTCGGTCCGGCGGGCCGGGCGCCACCTCGGACTGGTGTCGATGCGCGACCGGGCGTCCGCGGTCGGCGGCACCCTGGTACTGGAGTCCGCCCCCGGCGAGGGGACGGTCGTGGAGTTGGAGGTACCCGGTGCCTGACACGTCGTCGGCGATCCGCGTCCTGCTGGTGGACGACCACCAGGTGGTCCGGCGCGGCCTGCGCACATTCCTGGAGGTGCAGGAGGACATCGAGGTGGTCGGTGAGGCCGCGGACGGTGCGGAGGCCGTCGAACGCGCCCGGGATCTGCTGCCGGACGTCGTCCTGATGGACCTGAAGATGCCAGGGACGGACGGGATCGAGGCGCTCAGGCTGCTCAAGGAGCAGGGCAACCCGGCCCGGGTCCTGATCGTCACCAGCTTCACCGAACACCGGACCATGGTCCCCGCGCTGCGGGCCGGCGCGGCCGGCTACGTGTACAAGGACGTCGACCCGGAGGCGCTGGCCGGGGCGATCCGGTCCGTGCACGCCGGGCACGTCCTGCTCCAGCCAGAACTCGCCGAGGCCCTGCTCTCCGACGACGGAGCCCGGGCCCCGCAGGGCCGGGGCGGCACCCTCACCGAACGCGAACGCGAGGTCCTGAGCCACATCGCCGACGGGCGTTCCAACCGGGAGATCGCCCGGACGCTCCACCTGTCGGAGAAGACGGTCAAGACCCACGTCTCCAACATCCTGATGAAACTCGACCTCGCCGACCGCACCCAGGCCGCCCTCTGGGCCGTCCGCAACGGCGAGGCGTAGCCGCCCTCGCGACGCCCGGTGGGCCGCCCGGCACCGCGGCGAGCCCTCCGTGTCTCAGCCGCGCGGCTCGTCGGCGAGCGAGTTGTAGGCGGCGACCTGGGCCCGCCGGGCGGTCCGGGTCAGCGGCGCCAGCACCTCGCGGCGGGCCGCCATCTCGGAGGCGCTGACCGCGGCCCCGTGCCCGCCCAGCGCGATGGCGAGCAGTGCCGAGATCTGCCGAGCCGACTCCAGGACGCGCACCGCCCGCGGTGAGTACCCGGGCGCGAGCAGCTCGACGTGCCCGCGCCGCCGGTACTCCTCCAGCGCCCGCAGCGCCTCGGGCCCGGCCCCCGCGACGTCCAGCCCGGCGAGCAGTACGGTCGCCTCCCGCAGCCCCTCCGCGAGCTCCCGCTCGGCCTCGTGCAGCGAGGGGACCCCGGCCGGCGGGCCGTCGTTGACGGCGCCGCAGCGCCACAGCACCCGCACCGCCTGGTCGCCGGCCGGTCCGTAGACCTCGACCTCGGGGACCAGCCCGATCGGCACACCGGCCGCCAGCACCGCCTCACCGGCCGCCAACGCCTCCGCGTTGAACGCCGGGGGACCGGTCAGCCCCAGCGGGTGCCCGGCGTCGGGCAGGGCCAGCCGGAGCCCGGTCACGCCGAGGACGCGCAGCCGTCCGAGCGCCCAGGTGAGCCCGTGCTCGTCCTCGGCGGCGTCGCCCGGCAGTCCGGTGACCCGGTGCGTCTCGTCCGCGCCGAGCACCGCCGTGGCGGCGTCGTCGGGCGGAACCAGCCCGGCGAGCAGGGCGTTGCCCCAGGCGGTGAGCCGCCCGGAGCGGGGTTCTTCGTACGGATTGTCGGCAGGAGTGACGAGCATCCGGCCAGCCTACGGAAAACTCGGCCATCCGCGTGGCGTAGGTTTGGGAGAGTGCTGCGCGCGGCGCACCCCTCCGAGCCCCATCCCGGCCGTCGGAGTGGTCCGTCCGTTCGCACCGACTGACGAGACGAGTGGACCGCACCCCGAGGACCTTTCGCCCAGGTCCCACGGACGGCCGAATCTGCATTGGGGAAGGCTAGGCATGAGCGACGTGCTGGAGCTGGTGGACGTATCCGTGGTCCGGGAGGGGCACGCGCTCATCGATCAGGTCTCCTGGTCGATCTCGGAGGGCGAGCGCTGGGTGATCCTCGGACCGAACGGCGCGGGCAAGACGACCCTGCTGCAGGTCGCCTCCACCTACCTCTTCCCGAGCACCGGCACCGCCGCGATCCTCGGCGAGAAGCTCGGCTCCGTGGACGTCTTCGAGCTGCGCCAGCGGATCGGCCTGGCCGGCGCCTCGATGATGGACCGGCTGCCGGCCGACCAGACCGTGCTCCAGGTGGTGCTCACCGCCGCGTACGGCATGACGGTCAGCTGGCGGGAGCAGTACGAGACCACCGACGAGCAGCGGGCACTCGCCCTGCTCGACCGGCTCGGCATGGTGAACCTGGTCGAGCGCAAGTTCGGCACCCTCTCCGAGGGCGAGCGCAAGCGCACCCTGATCGCCCGCGGTCTGATGACCGACCCCGAGCTGCTGCTGCTCGACGAGCCCGCCGCCGGCCTGGACCTGGGCGGCCGCGAGGACCTGGTCCGCCGCCTCGGCGCGCTGGCCCAGGACGAGAACGCGCCCGCGATGGCGATGGTCACCCACCACGTCGAGGAGATCGCCCCCGGCTTCACCCACGTGCTGATGATCCGTCAGGGCAAGGTGCTGACCGCCGGTCCGATCGACACCGAACTGACCGCCCGCAACCTCTCGCGCTGCTTCGGCCTGCCGCTCACCCTGGAGCGCCGCGGCGACCGCTGGGCCGCCCAGGGCCTGCCGCTCGGCTGAGGCCGGTCGACAACCGAATAAGGCCGCTGGGAGACCGGTCGCACGTGCGACCGGTTTCCGCCCATCCACCTGCGGGAACCAACGCGGGAAGAGTCTTCCCGTACCTAGGATGGATCTGTGGAGAGCTGGATCTGGTGGCTGCTGGCCGCCGTCGGCCTGGGCATACCGCTGGTGCTCACCGCGCTGCCGGAGTTCGCGATGTTCGCGATCGGCGCCGGTGCCGCCGCGCTGGCCGCCGGGCTCGGGGCCGGCGTGGTACTTCAGTTCCTGCTCTTCGTGGGGGTGTCCGTCGCACTGCTGGTGTTCGTCCGGCCGATCGCCTACCGGCAGCTGCGCCAGGCGCCGGAGTTCCGGACGGGGACGGCGGCGCTGATCGGGGCCACCGCGATCGTCCAGGAACAGGTCGACGGGGAGGGCGGGCGGATCAAACTCAACGGTGAGATCTGGTCGGCTCGCGCGCTTCATCCCGGCACGGTCTACCAGCCGGGGCAGCAGGTCGATGTCGTCGAAATCCAGGGCGCGACCGCCCTGGTCGTCTAGGGGAGAGTCCGTGGAACCCGTCCTTATCGTGCTGGTCGTCCTGGTCGTGGTGGCCTTCATCGCACTGATCAAGACGATCCAGGTGATCCCGCAGGCCAGTGCGGCCATCGTGGAGCGCTTCGGCCGCTACACCCGGACCCTGAACGCGGGACTGAACATCGTGGTCCCGTTCATCGACACCGTCCGCAACCGGATCGACCTGCGCGAACAGGTGGTCCCGTTCCCGCCGCAGCCGGTGATCACCCAGGACAACCTGGTGGTCAACATCGACACCGTCATCTACTACCAGGTGACCGACCCGCGCGCCGCCACCTACGAGGTCGCCAGCTACATCCAGGCGATCGAACAGCTCACGGTCACCACACTGCGCAACATCATCGGCTCGATGGACCTGGAGTCCACCCTGACGTCCCGTGAGGTGATCAACGCGGGTCTGCGCGGAGTGCTCGACGAGGCCACCGGCAAGTGGGGCATCCGGGTCAACCGGGTCGAGCTGAAGGCGATCGAGCCGCCGAACTCCATCCAGGACTCGATGGAGAAGCAGATGCGCGCCGACCGTGACAAGCGCGCCGCGATCCTCGCCGCCGAGGGTGCCCGCCAGGCCCAGATCCTGCGCGCCGAGGGTGAGAAGCAGGCCGAGGTGCTCAAGGCCGAGGGTGAGGCCCAGGCCGCGGTGCTGCGCGCCGACGGTGAGGCGGCCGCCATCCGTACGGTCTTCGAGGCCATCCACGACGGCGACGCCGACCAGAAGCTGCTCGCCTACCAGTACCTGCAGACCCTGCCCGAGCTGGCCAAGGGCGACTCCAACAAGCTCTGGATCATCCCGAGCGAGGTCGGCGACGCGCTCAAGGGCCTCGGCGGCGCCTTCACCGGGCTGACCGGCGGCAACGGGGCCGGCCCCGCCGCCGCGCCCGCCGCCCCGACGGCCACTCAGGTCCCGCTCGACCCGGCCGCCCGTCCGGCCGCCACCCCGCCCGCGGGGCCGGGGCCGGTGGACATCGACAAGGGCGCCGCCCGCCCCCGGGTCGAGCCGACCCGTGAGTACCCCAAGATCGACCCGGAGTGACCGACCGGATCCGGCCATGCTGATCCGCCCGTGACGCCTCTGCCCGCCCCCGGAACCGTCCGGGGGCGGGCCGTCCGCCGTCTCCGGCCTCCCGTTCCGGATGATGGATACCCCCTGATCCTGGTACCGCCACTGCTGGAGGATCAGCGTGACAGGGGCGAGCGAAGGGTTCGGACATGACGTGGTGGGAGGCGCTGCTCGTCCTCGCCGCCGGGATCGGTGCCGGGACGATCAACACGGTGGTCGGCTCGGGCACCCTGATCACCTTCCCGGTGCTGCTCGCCTTCGGCCTGCCGCCGGTCACCGCCAACGTCTCCAACACCATCGGCCTGGTTCCCGGCTCGCTCAGTGGAGCCATCGGCTACCGCCGCGAGCTCGCCGGACAGGGCGGGCGGCTGCGCCGGCTCGGCACCGCCTCCCTGCTCGGCGGGCTGCTCGGCGCCTGGCTGCTGATCAGGCTGCCGGGCAGCGCGTTCAAGGCGATCGTCCCGGTCCTGATCCTGCTCGCGCTGGTCCTGGTGGTCCTGCAACCCAGGGTGGCCCGCGCGATGGCCGCCCGGCGGAGAGACGGCGCCGCGACCGGTACCGGCCCGGTACTGCTGCTCGGAGTGTTCCTCACCGGCATCTACGGCGGGTACTTCGGCGCGGCCCAGGGCGTGCTGCTGATCGCCATCCTGGGAATGCTGCTGGACGACGGGATGCAGCGCCTCAACGCGGCCAAGAACGTGCTCGCGCTGACCGTCAACGGCGTCGCCGCAGTCTTCTTCCTCTTCTCCTCGCACACCGACTGGACGGCGGTGCTGCTGATCGCGGCCGGTTCGGTGCTCGGCGGCCAGATCGGGGCCAAGGTCGGCCGACGGCTGGCGCCACCCGTGCTGCGCGGCGTCATCGTGGCGATCGGCCTGGTCGCGGTGGTCCGGCTGCTGATCGCCTGACGGGGAGCGGGTGCGTTGGCTCGCCGGTCTGGCGGTCTGGCGGTCTGGCGGTCCGCTGGCCCGTCGGCTCGCCGGCCTGTTGGTTCGACGGTCCGTCACAGGCGGGAGGCGGCCGATCCGTGGGCGGTGCGCGGTGTCGCCGGGCCCGCCGGCGGCCGCCTCCCTATGCTCCTGTGAGCGCACCAGGCACCGGTGAGCGCACCCCGAGGGAGAGGCAGCAACACCATGAGCGGACGCCCGGCCCTGCTGACCGAGGACGAGATCACGGCGGCACTCACCGCCCTGCCCGACTGGACCCGCGAGGGAGACTCGATCACCCGTACCGTCGAGGCGTCCAGCTTCCCGGCCGCCATCCGGATCGTGGACTCGATCGCCGTGACCTCCGAGCAGATGGACCACCACCCCGACATCGACATCCGCTGGCGGACCCTGCGCTTCGTCCTTCTCACCCACAGCGAAGGCGGTCTGACCAGCCTTGACTTCGCCCTCGCGGGCAGGATCGACGAGGCCGTGCGCGCCGGGGCCTGAGCCCCGGTCAGTGGCCGGAGCCCAGGGTTTGGGAGGGCCCGCGTCCGTCGACGTGAGATGCTGGCGCCTCGTAGCACGCAGTCGGACGGACGGGACGCATGGCTCAGGACCACTCCGGGACCGCCGGGCAGGAGCCCATCGGGTACGACTACCAGCAGCAGCCCTGGTACCCAGCGCAGCAGCCGGCTGCGGCCGGTGACCCCTGGCAGGGTGGCGCGCAGGAGCAGTATCCGAGCGGCGACCACGGCTTCCACGAGCAGCCGGGCTTCGCCGAGCAGCCCGGCGGGTTCGGTACCCCCGCCCAGGCCGGCTTCCCCGAGCAGCACGGGCTGCCGGGCCAGCCGGGCTGGGACGGCCAGAACACCGGACCGTGGCAGAACGGACTCCACGGGCAGGGCGGCGTGCCCGGGCAGGGCGGCCATCCGGGGCAGCAGGAGGCCGGCGGGCACGGCGACGGCTTCTACGCACCCCAGGCGCCCGGCGCCGGTGGCCAGGAATTCGGGGCCACCCCCGGCTACGACCCGTTCGGGACGAGCGCGGCCGCCACCACCGCCGACTCCGTGTACGGCCAGTACCAGGCCCCGGAGCAGCAGCTCTACGCGCCGCCGGGTACTGAAAACGGCTACTACGGCTTCGACCAGCAGTACCCCGCGGATCCCACCGGCCCCGCCGCCCAGGGCGCCCAGCCACCGGCCGGCCCGGCGTCCCGCGCCGGCGCCGAGCCGGACCAGGGCCCGCCCACCGCCGCCTTCCCCCCGTTCGACCAGGCCGCGACCGCCACGATGCCCCCCGTCTCCGGGGACTCGGCAGCCGTCCCTCTCTCGCCCTTCGTGGTCGCCACCCCGGCGGAGCAGCCGGACGACGGCAGCCGGAACGGCGGCGGCTCGAACGACGGCGAGGGCAAGGGCTCGCTCGTCGACCGGGCCAAGGCCGCAGTCTCCGCCGTGGTCTCGGCCGAGCACGGCCCCGACCGGCGCACCCTGGCGATCCGAGCCGGCGCCGGTGCCGCCGCCGTCCTCGTCCTGATCACGGCGGCCGTGCTGGCCACCGACGGCAGCGGCAGCGGCAGTAGTGGCAGCAGCGGCGGAAGCACCGAGGACCCGGCCGCGGCCAAGGCCTTCGCGGTCGCCCACGCCAAGGCCTGGACCGCCCAGCCCGCGGCCGCCGGTGCGGCCGGCTCCGACGACACGCTGGTCGGCAGCTGGCTGCTCGCCGACACGGCCGTCCGTGCCGACAGCACCGGTGTGCACGCGTACGCGCTGACCGACGGGAAGCCCGCCTGGACCGTCACCCCGCCGGCCGACAACGCCGCCGCCTGCGGCCTCTCGCCCACCGTGAACACCAACGGTCTCGGCGTCGCCCTGTTCCGGCCGCAGGCCGATCCGAAGAGCCCCTGCACAATGCTCGCCGCGATCGACACCAAGACCGGCAAGACGGCCTGGACCAAGACCCTCTCCGACACCAAGGACCCGTACTCCGCGCACGTCGCGGTCAGCGGCGACAAGGTGATCGCGGTCGGCGACGACAAGGCCTGGGCCTGGGCAGCGGCCGACGGCAGCGACGCCTGGCAGTACACCGGCCAGGGCAAGTTCTGCACCCTGTCCGGCGGCGCGGGCGGCGACACCGTGCTGCTCAGCAGCAGCTGCGCGGACAGCGACCCGAACGTCCAGGCCGTCGCGCTCAACACCGCCGACGGCAAGGTCAAGTGGTGGCGCGGGCTCAACAACAGCCCGAAGACCGTCACCGTGCTGTCGGCCGAACCCGCCACGATCCTCACCACCGGCCAGAGCCCCGCCGACGACCGGGTCCTGTCCTGGGGACCCAACGGCGACCCCGCCACCGAGATCCCGGTCTCCGGCAACGGCGGCCGCCTCGACGTGGCCCGGGGCACCTTCAGCCCGACGCCCACCGTGTTCTTCCAGGGCCACACCATGGTCACCACGCTGACGCCGGCCGAAGGCAGTCCGGTCGCCGTGACCGCGTACGACCTGACCACCGGCAAACCGCTCTGGAAGTCCGCCGCCACGGAGAAGGGCAAAGCCCGCGCGGTGGGCATCGACAACGGCGCGCTGATGCTCGCCGTCGACGAGCGGCTCGACCAGCCGGCCCACCTCAGCCGCTTCGCCCTCACCGGTGGCCAGGAGTCCACCGGCGGCGCCTACCCGCAGGGGACCGGCTCGCTGCTCACCGCGGGCCGGGTCCTGATCGGCGGCGACAAGGTGGTGGCCGTCCCCGAGCACTCGACCAACTTCGGTACCGCCACCGCCTTCCAGGCCAAGGGCTAGACAGCCCCTACCGGTACCCGGCCGTCCGGTGGCCGAGGCCCGCTGCCATCGGCCCGGTGGGCCGATCCGTCCCCCCACGAGATCGGATCGGTCCACCGGGAGCCAGGTGAGCCGGTCAGGCCGCGGCCGGCAGCCACGGTGCGAACTCGCCCGCCTCGCTGCCGCGCAGGCCGAGCGCCATCATCAGCGAGGCCTCCGGCGTGGGTTCGAACGGCCTGCGGAGCAGCTGCATCCCGGCCTGCTCCGGGGTCCGGTCGGCCTTGCGCTGGTTGTCCTCCGCACAGGCCGCCACGGTGTTCAGCCAGCTGTCGGTGCCACCCCGGGACTTCGGCACCAGATGGTCGACCGTCCCGGCCCGCCGCCCGCAGTACGCGCACACGTGCTGGTCCCGGATCAGCACCCCGCGCCGGGACCACGGGGCCCGTTGTCGGAACGGCACTCTGACGTACCGCCGCAGCCGGATCACCCGGGGCACCGGTACGGACACGCCGGTCGCGCGAACCACGCCCAGCGGACGGGCGTGTTCGACCACGGCCTTGTCCTGGAGGACGAGCACCACGGCGCGCTTGAGCGACACCGTCGTCAGGGGTTCATAGCTCGCGTTGAGTACCAGCGTGTTGCGCACCGGGGCCACCCTCCCTGTCCCGACCGTGCCCCGACGGCCCGGCCGTCCTGATCCCATGCCTGTCAGCCGCCCCGTTGCTCGTCGCCCGGTGGCGGTGCAAACACTCTGGACGGGCCCGGGCGCCCGAACAACGGAATTTCGCCTGCCCGGCCACAGCGGTGGCACGCCCGAACTGAAATCCGCTGGCCAGGACCGCGTACCCTCTAGAACGCTGGAGTCGTCCAGACGCGGGGCCCGATGGAACGGCCCACTGACACGCGCCTGGGTGCCCGATCGAAGGAGAAGCGAGACCGTGACGGACATCGTCGACGAGCTGCGGTGGCGCGGGCTGATCGCCCTGTCCACCGACGAGGACGCACTGCGCAAGGCGTTCGCGGACGGCCCGGTCACGTTCTATTGCGGCTTCGACCCGACGGCCCCGAGCCTGCACCTGGGCAACCTGGTGCAGATCCTCACCATGCGCCGCATCCAGCGGGCCGGAAACCTCCCGCTCGGCCTGGTCGGCGGCGCCACCGGCCTGATCGGTGACCCCAAGCCGACCGCGGAGCGGGTCCTCAACGACCCCGAGGTGGTGGCCGGCTGGGTCGACCGCCTGCGTGGCCAGATCTCCCGCTTCCTCGACTTCGAGGGCGAGTACGCGGCCAGGATGGTCAACAACCTGGACTGGACTTCCGGGATGTCGGCGATCAGCCTGCTGCGCGACGTGGGCAAGTACTTCCGCGTCAACAACATGATCGCCAAGGAGGCGGTCGCCCGGCGGCTGAACTCCGACGCGGGTATCAGCTACACCGAGTTCAGCTACCAGATCCTCCAGGGCATGGACTTCCTGGAGCTGAACCGCCGCTACGGCTGCACCCTGCAGACCGGCGGCAGCGACCAGTGGGGCAACCTCACCGCCGGAACCGACCTGATCCGCAAGGCCGAGGGCAAGTCCGTGCACGCCCTCGCGACCCCGCTGATCGTCAAGGCGGACGGCACCAAGTTCGGCAAGACCGAGTCCGGCACCGTGTGGCTGGACCCGGAGCTCACCACCCCGTACGCCTTCTACCAGTTCTGGTTGAACGCGGACGACCGGGATGTCTCCAACTTCCTGCGCATCTTCTCCTTCCGTTCGAGGGAGGAGATCGAGGAACTGGAGCGCGAGACCGCCGAGCGCCCCGCCGCCAGGCTCGCCCAGCGCGCCCTCGCCGAGGAGCTCACCACCCTCGTGCACGGGGCGGAGCAGTACGAGCGCGCCGTCGCGGCCTCCAAGGCGCTCTTCGGCCAAGGCGACCTCGCCGACCTGGAGCCCTCGACCCTCGCCGCCGCCCTGGCCGAGGTCCCCAAGGCCACGGTCAGCGAGCTGCTCCCGATGGTCGACCTCCTGGTCGAGGCCGGCTTGGCCCCGAGCCGCAAGGGCGCCCGTCGCACCATCAACGAGGGCGGCGCCTACCTCAACAACGCCAAGGTCACCGACGAGGAGGCGTCCCCCTCCACCGCCGACCTGCTGCACGGCCGCTGGCTGGTGCTGCGCCGGGGTAAGCGCAACCTCGCCGCGATCGAACTGAAGACCGCCTGACACCCGAGCAACAGCGACAGCCTGCAGGACACGGGTTGGCGCAAACCGACTCGTGTTGAGCTGCACCTTCGGGTGGGAGGGGCCGGATCAAGCCAGATCCGGCCCGTCCACGTTTGACTACCGTTGACCGGTGTCCTAACGTAGGTCGAGTCGCCTGATTCGGGTGGACTCCCCTTCGACCAGTGATGGTCCGTCGCACGCCCTTTCGATCTCGATCGATTGGGAAATTCGACCGGAAAGCTCTGGTAGAGTTCGGGAGCGCCGAAAGGCGAAAGAAGAAAGCAAATCCGATGGAATTCGATCCGGTAAACGGAGCGGAAAGCATCTGATAAGCTGGAAACACGAAAGAACGAAGCGCCCGGAGGTTCCGCTGGAAGGCGGCCCGAAGGAAGCGTCCGTTCCTTGAGAACTCAACAGCGTGCCAAAAGTCAACGCCAGATATGTTGACATCCCCGGCCTCGGATCCTTGTGGTTCGT
>NZ_JBSFJU010000009.1:0-184143 GCF_053598215.1 Kitasatospora sp. NPDC001175
CCTACCCGCCGCTCTCCCGATCTGAGCAGCTGACTCTTAATCAGCGGGTCCGGGGTTCGAGTCCCTGGCGGCGCACAGACAGCCGGAAGGCCCCTCGCAGCAGCGAGGGGCCTTCCGGCGTTCTCGGCGGCGGGTTCCGGTGCCGCTTGTCATGAGGCCGGGACTCCCGCCCCGACGCGCCCGGGACGGGCCGTCCCGCCTGCTTCCAACGACCTGACCGCGGCGGTCTCCTGGCGCACCGTCCACGCCGTCGGCCGACCGGAGCACGGGGAGCAGTCCCGGTTGCGGCCCGCAGCAGCCCACCGAAGCATGGAGTGGTGACCGCGCCCGGCTATCTGAGGTTTCCCCATCTGCGCGGCGGCCTGCTCACCTGCACCGCCGAGGAC
This sequence comes from Kitasatospora sp. NPDC001175, assembly GCF_053598215.1. Lineage (NCBI taxonomy): Bacteria > Bacillati > Actinomycetota > Actinomycetes > Kitasatosporales > Streptomycetaceae > Kitasatospora > Kitasatospora sp. NPDC001175. The sequence goes on from NZ_JBSFJU010000009.1 coordinate 387, forward strand.
GACGTCTGGGCCGCCCCGCTCGCCACCGACGGTACGGTCGGCCGGGCGTGGCGGGTCAGCTGCGACCGGACCAGGGTCAGCCACCCCCGGCTCTCCCCCGACGGCTCCACCATCGCCTGGACTAGTTGGCAGACCCTCACCCCCGAGGTGTGGACCGCGCCGACCGCCGGCGGCGAGGCCGTCCGGCTCACCTACTGGGGCAGCCAGGACACCCGGGTGCGCGGCTGGCTGCCGGACGGCGAGGTTCTCGCGGTCACCTCGTACCACCAGCCGTTCAGCCACTACACCTGGGCGTACGCGCTGCCGCCGGACGGTTCGCCGGGCCGCCGGATGCCCTGGGGGCCGGTCAACGACGCCCAGGTCGGGGCCGAGCACACGGTGCTGCTGACCGCGGCCGCCCCGCACGAACCCGCCTCGTGGAAGCGCTACCGGGGCGGCGCCACCGGCCGGCTCTGGCTGGACCGCACCCAGCTGCTGCCCGACCACGAGGGGCACCTCGCCTCCCCGATGCCGGTCGGCGACCGGATCGCCTTCCTGTCGGACCACGAGGGCGTCGGCAACGTCTACTCCGTCCGTCCGGACGGCACCGACCTGCGCCGCCACACCGACCACGCCTCGTACTACGCCCGCGAGGCCACCACCGATGGAACCCGGATCATCTACCAGCACGCGGGCGATCTCTGGCTGCTGGAGAGCCTGGACGCCCCGCATCCGCACCGGCTCGACGTCCCGCTCGGCGGCTCGCGGGCCGGGCGCCGGTCGTACCAGGTCAGCGCCGCCCTGCAGGTCAAGGACCTGGTCTGCGACGCCACGGGCCGGGCCGCGGTGGTCACCGTGCGCGGCAGCCAGTACTGGCTGAGCCACCGGGACGGCCCCGCCAGGGCACTCGCCGACAGACCCGGGGTGCGGACCAGGCTTCCGGTGATGCTCGGCCACACCGGCCAGGTGGCCTGGGTGACCGACGCCGAGGGCGAGGACGCTATCGAGATCGCCGTACTGCCCGCGCCCGGCCGGTCCGAGGACGGCCCGGACGGCCCGTGGGCCGCCGCGCCCCGCCGGATCGCCGCCGGCCGGATCGGCCGGGCGCTCGAACTGGCCGCCACCCCCGACGGCCACACCCTGGCGGTGTCCGCCTCGGACGGGCGCCTGCTGCTGGTCTCGGCCGTCGACGGCGCTGTCCGCCAGGTGGCCGCCTCCTCCTACGGGCCGGTGAGCAGCCCGGCCTTCTCGCCGGACTCGCTCTGGCTGACCTGGTCGCAACCGGTGGCCGGGCGCTCGCTGCGGAGCATCAAGCTGGCCCGGGTGGATGCGCCCGAGCACGTCGTCGAGGTGACCGGCGGACGGTTCGAGGACGAGCATCCGGTGTTCACCCGGGACGGGCGGTTCCTGGTCTTCCTGTCCTGGCGCGGCTTCGACCCGGTGCACGACGTGCACACCGGGGACATGTCCTTCCCGCTCGGCTGCCGCCCCTATCTGGTGCCGTTGGCGGACGACACCCCGTCACCGTTCGCCGCGGCCGCGGAGGGACGGCCCCCGGTCGGCCTCGACCCCGGCATGGCGCGGGGCGACGGCACGGTTCGGGTGGATCCGGCCGGACTCGCCTCCCGGCTGGTGGCCTTCCCGGTGATCGCCTCCAAGTACTCGGCCACGGCGCCGGTGCGCGGCGGCGTGCTCTGGCTGCGCTGGCCGATCTCCGGTGCGCTGGGGCAGACCTTCGCCAACCCCGCCGACATCTCGGGCCGCCCGTCGCTGGAGTACTTCGACCTGGCGCACGGCGTCCGCAGCACCGTGGTGGACCGGCTGGACGGCTTCTCGGTCTCCGGCGACGGGAGCGCCGTCCTGGTGTACTCGGGCGGTTCGCTCACCCTCCACCAGCTCGGTTCGGCCGCGCCGCCGCTCTCCGTCGACCTGCGCCGCATCACGCACACCGTGCACCCCGCCGCCGAGTGGCGGCAGTCGTACCGGGAGGCGGCCAGGATCGTCCGCGACCAGTTCTGGGACGCCGACATGTGCGGCCTGGACTGGCCCGAACTGATCGCCCAGTACGAGCCGCTACTCGAACGCATCGCCAGTCCGGACGACTTCGCCGACGTGCTCCGCGAGCTCCTCGGCGAGCTGGGCACCTCGCACGCGTACGTCACCCCGTCCCGGCGCGGCGAGGGTCCGGCGCCGGTCCAACAGCCGTTCGGCCTGCTGGGCGCCAACGTCCATCGGACACCGGACGGGCGGTGGGTGGTGGACCGGATCCTGCCCGGCGAGTCCTCCGATCCCCGGGCGCGCGCCCCGCTGGCCGGGTTCGGTCTGCGCGACGGCGACGAGCTGCTGGCCGTCGACGGGCGGCCGCCCGACCCGGTGCGCGGGGTGGGGCCGCTGCTGGCCGGCACCGGAGGCAGCAGCGTCGAACTCACCTTCCGCAGCGGGCCGCAGAAGCGGGTACGGCGGATCGCGGTGACCCCGCTGACGGACGAGCGGCCGATCCGCTACCAGGACTGGGTGATCAAACGCCGTTACCTGGTGCGGGAGTTCAGCGACGGCCGGTGCGGCTATCTGCACATCCCGGACCTCGGCGGCTCCGGCTGGGCCCAGTTCAACCGCGACCTGCGCCGTGAACTCGACCGCCCGGCGGTCGTGTTGGACGTCCGGGGGAACGCCGGCGGGAACGTCTCCGAGCTCGTCCTGGAGAAGCTCAGGCGCCGGGTGATGGCCTGGGACTTCAGCCGGGGCAGGGAGCCGGTCCGCTGGCCCAGGGACGCGATGCGCGGCCCGATGGTGGCACTCGCGGACCACGCCACCAGCTCGGACGGGGACGTCATCATCACCGCCATCAAGCTGCTCGGGCTGGGCGCGGTGGTCGGCACCCGCACCTGGGGCGGGGTGGTCGGGATGACCGGCCGGCATGTGCTCGGCGACGGGACCGCGATCTCGGTGCCCAAGAACGCGTCCTACTTCCTCGGGGGCATCGGCTTCTCGGTGGAGAACTACGGGGTCGACCCGGACGTCCAGGTGCTGCGCTCCCCGCACGACTGGGCCAGGGGCGAGCACACCGAGCTGGTCACCGCGGTCCGGATGGCGATGGACCTGCTGGAGGACCACCCCGCCACCGTGCCGCCGCCGCCCGACGTACCGCGACCGGACCTGCGGCGCCCGCCGCTGCCGCCGCGCTGAGCCCCGACCGGGCCGAGGGCTTGGCGCCAGAAGGGGCATGGCACAGCGGGGCGCGCCCTGTCCGGTCGGGTGCGCCCCGCTGTGCGCTGGTTGGCCGATGGGACAGATCGGTCCCACCGGTCGGTCCTGGGTCGATCAGTCCCAGGGGTCGCCCTCGGAGGTCATGTCCGAGGCGCGCCTCTCGTCCTGCTCCTTGAGCTCCGCCGCCCGCTGGGCCTCCTCGCGGGCCCGCTCGGTCTCGGCGCTGTAGGCATCGGAGGCCTCGTCGTGGGCGAGAGCCTCACGCTCGTGGGCGAGGGCGGCGCGCTCCTGCTGGCTCTCGTGGTGCTGGTGGGCCTTGCCACGCAGCCTGTCCAAGATGCCCATGTCTCCTCCTCGGGTCCTGATCGGACGATGGGCCTCCCTCACTGTCACACTACGCCGCCGGGTATGCCACCGGTGCGGCCCCGGCTCCGCGCCGCTCCGGGCGGTGGCAAGGGATCCGGCCACTGCGGCGCCACGGCCGCAGGGGCGCGGGGCGGGGCACTCGGGCGGGCGGCCGTCCGGGGTGTCAGCAGGGTGCCGAAGGTACGGGGGATCGGGCCGCCCTCGCCAGGGTCGATCGCACCGACGGCAGGGCCGATGGCAGCCGGGGACGGGATTCGATGGCGCCACCCGGGCGGGCGGCCCACCGCGCGGTGCTCGGCGCGCCTCCCATGACTGGTGACTGCTCAGGATCGTGCGAGCTTGAGCTCCCAGGTCCCCGGGGTCCTCACCACCAGCAGACCCGGCCCGTCCACGGACTCCGTACGACGGAAGGTCCCCAGGCCGTGGGCAACCATGCGGCCCGCGTCCCCGGACCAGTCGATCTCCACACCGCCCTCGACATCGGACTCGTCGACGAACCGGACCTCTCCGTTCTCCCCGGGCTGCCTCAGGTGCGCGGTGAGGCGCAGGCTGCCGGACTCGGGGCACAGCAGCACCTCAGGGCCCTGGCCGCGCAGGCTCCCGGTCAGCGGGCGAGCGTCGCGGAGCGGGCGGAATCGCAGCGACCACTGGCACTTGGGCTCGGTCTCGATCCGGACGTGCGTCCGCTCAGCCGGCACCAGCTCCCGACCCCGGTAGGGGTCCGAATCGCTGAAGAATCGCTCCTCCGTGGTCTTCGCCCCGGACCGCGTGATCAGGGCCAGCTTCTTGTAGTCGGCGCCCTCGCACACCAGGTCTAGCAGGGCGGCCTTCCCCGGCACCGGCCGGTCGATCACGATCTCGGCCGGTCCCCGCCCCTCGTAGTAGAAGCGATCGGGGGTGAGCCCCGGCCGCAGGTCCCACTCGGACTTCGCGAGTTCCTCCGGCGTGATCAGCTCCAACGGCACCGGCCGACCGGCGAGGAGGGCTTCGAGGCGCAGCACTGCCACCCGGCCGGTCCCGACGGCGCCCAGCACCCGCTTGAGCCTCTCCCGCTCCAGCCCCCGGGCCGCCTCCACCGCCCGCTCAAGCGCGGCCTCCGCCTTGCGGTACTCGGCGAGTACGGCGGGGTCGGGCGTCGCCGCCCCCGTGTCGACCGGAAGTGCGGCCAGTTGGTCGCGGAACTCGCCGATCACGGCTTCCGCGTCGCGGAGTTCCTGGCGACGGACCATCAACTCGTCGAGCGAGGAACGGCCTTGTTGCAGGATCGAGGCGATGGACTGCTGCCGACCGGACGCACCGGCATCATCCCGGACCCGCACGGCGGCTTTGAGCGCCGCCTCGGCCTTGCGACGCGCGGCGAGTTCGGCCGGGTCGGCATCGGCCGTGAGCGGGTTGGCCAGCACGAGGTCCAGGTCCACGCTCAGCGCGTCGATCTCCAGCCGCAACTCCTCGGCGAGGCCGCTCGTGGCGCGTCGGCCCTGTCTCACCGGAGCCGGCGCCTTCACAGGATCTGGTGCCGACGGCTGCACCGCGGTGGCGAAGTCGCCATCCGCCGCCGCATGCCCTTCTGGCCGGGAGACACGTTTCGTGCCGACCACGAACCCCGCCACGGAACCGGCCGCAAGGAGCAGGCCGATGACTATTCCGCCGATGAAAGAGCCGAGCAACGTTCCCCCAAGGTTGCAGCGCCGCAAACCCACGAGATCGGCCGGAGCCCACAGGAGCGGACGATGACGACGCGACCTCGCGCTGGTCGACGATCCCACGGATCCGATCAGCTCGGGACCAAAAAACCCGCAGACCGGCCCGCCGAGGCGGCGATCGCCCTCCGACCCCGCGGAACGGGCGAGGCCCCGAAAGCACTCGCTCTCCGCGCGACCACCCGTGCGGCGCGTCAGGCCGCCACGGCAAGCCGGCGAGGCGTCAGGGGCGGCCCGCTCCGGACCGCCCTCCACCCGTCTCGTCAGGATGCGTCCGGGACCCGGCCGAAGAGCCGGCCTGCGAGGTCGACGCCCACGACGGCGCCGCTCTCGTCGCGGGTGAAGAAGCCGCGCTGTCCCTTCAGACCGCCCCCGGTGAGGATGTACTCGTCGCCGTCACCGGGCAGGAAGCCCATGGCGGCCGCCGGGTAGTCCGGGGGCATGTCGGCGTCCGACGCCTCGCGGATCTCCGGCTTGATCCCGACCGCCAGCGTGAGCCGGTGGCCGTCGGCGGCGATGTCGAGGTTCATGGCGTCGATCTCGTAGCGCCCGACGACCTCCCGCGCCCGCGCCTCGTCGTGGGGAACCGGCTCCGGCTCCTGTTCGACCACGCCGAGGTAGTGCTCGAGCGCCCAGCGAGCCACGGCCTGGTTGAAGAGGTAGCCGTCCGGGCCGGCGTTGGCCAGGGAGACCACCGCGAAGTCCCGTTCGGGCACGATGAGCAGCTCGGCGAACTGGCCGTTGCCCGAGCCGCCGTGCCCGATCGTGTGGACACCGTCCACCTCGCGCAGGAACCAGCAGATGCCGAAACCGTCACCGAGCGAACTGGCACGCAGCTCGACCGTCCGGTCCCGCATGCGGCGCAGCGCCTCGGCGGAGAGGACGCCGTCCCCGCTGCCGAGATGGAACCGGGCCCAGCTCAGCAGGTCGCTCACCGAGGAGACGATGCCCCCGCCGGGGTTGTTGCCGCGTTCGCCGGCGCGCCACGACTTCCACGGCTGCGCGGGTCGCATTGTCCCGTCCTCGCCGCGGTTGTACCCCACGGCGAACCGCCGGACCATGACCTCGTCCAGGTCGAAGAAGGTGTTGGACAGCCCCAACGGCTCCAGGACCAGCGCGGCCACGGCCTTCTCGTAGGTCAGGCCGGTGACCTTCTCGATGATCCGCCCGGCCAGGTTGTAGCCGGCCTGGCTGTACGAGGCCCGGGCACCGGGCTGCGCGATCATGTCCAGCTCGGCCAGCTTCGCCACGAAGGCGGCCAGGGACCCGTCCCCCTCGTCGGCGTCGACCAGGTTCCAGTCCAGCCCTGCGGTGTGGTTGAGCAGGTTCAACACGGTGATCTCCGCCGCGGCCCGCTCGTCGGCGAGTTCGAGCTCGGGAACGTACCGGCGCACCGGCGCGTCCAGCTCCACCCTTCCTTCTTCGACCAGGCGCATCAGCGCGGTCGCGGTGAAGGTCTTCGTCGTCGAGGCGATGTGGAACAGCGTCCCCTCGTCGACCGGCAGCGGATTGTCGAGGCTCGTCACGCCGTGGGACGCACGGATCTCCCGGCCGCCCACCAGCACCCCGACGGACACGCCCGGGATGCCGAACTCCCCGGCCGTCGCTTCGACGAACTCCGACAGCTTCTCCTGCGACATCGTTTCCCCCTCGGAGACTTGAACTAAGTACAGCTCCGACCTTAGGGGCACTATTGAACTAAGTGCAAGTATCTGGCTGAACTTAGTTCAACTAAGCTGGCGGTCATGCCACGAGACACCCTGACCGCAGACCAGATCGTCCGTGCCGCCATCGAGTTGCTGGACGACGAGGGACTGGACGGCCTCAACATGCGCAGCCTGGGCAAACGGCTCGGCTCGGCCGCCACGGCGATCTACTGGCACATCAAGACCAAGGACGACCTGGTCCGGCTGGCCGGCGACGCGATCTGGGACGAGGTGGAACTGCCGGATCTCGCCACCACCGACTGGCGGACGGCGGCCACGGCCATGGCCACCGGCATGCACGCGATGCTCACCCGGCACCCGTGGCTCGGGCAGGCGTTCGGCAGCCATCTGCACTACGGCCCCGGCAAGGCCCGCCACGACGACCACAGCCTCGCCGTCTACGAGAAGGCGGGATTCACCGCCGCCGACGCGGACCGGGCGGCCGCCACGGTGTTCATCTACGTGCTCGGCAGCGCCCTCGCCCCCGCCGCGCAGGTCTCACTGACCCGGCGGCTGGGCAAGAACGGCGGCGACGTCGAACAACTGCTGACCGACACCATGACGCGGGCCACCGAGATCGCCATGCGGTTCCCGCGGCTGCGCGAGCGCCTCGACACCACCGCCGCCACCGACTACTCCGCAGCACCCGACAGCAGCTTCGAGTTCGGCCTCCAGGCCATCCTCGACGGCTTCGAGGCCCGCCTCGCCGCCGGGCGGCGCAGCAGCGAGTGAACGGCGGCGGCAGGCCCGACGGCCTCCGAGGCTTGTGACTTCAGGAACCACCCGTATGGCGCGTCAGACTGCGAGGGCTCGCCCTGTACGAGTCGTGGGGCTACCGGGCCATCAACCGGACGCAGCCGAGCCCGGACGCGCCGCCGCTGATCGCCATGCTGCGCCGCTGCAGGCCCTGACCGTCGCATCCACCCGCCGCTTCGCCCCCCGCGCCCGCGACCGGCAGCCGCACCGACTCCGGCCCCCGCCCCGCGAGTTCGCGGGACAGGGGCCGGAGTCGGGCAGTGGTCGGCTCAGCCGGAGACGCTCGGGCCGCCGGTCTCCAGGTGGCCCGTGAAGCGCTGGGACCAGGTGGAGTCGGAGCTGACGGTGACGGTGAAGTCGTACCAGCCGTTGGTGTAGGCGACGGCGTTGAAGTAGTCGCTGGTGCTGCCGCCGGGCTGGACGGTGTAGGTCCAGGGGCCGTCGGTGCGGTAGGCGTTGGAAGCGATGGTGAAGGTGACCGGGGCGCTGTCCGCGTTGTCGAGCCTGAACCAGACGGCGAGCCGGCCGGTGTCGGGGGCGGGCGCGTACGAGGCGGTGACGGTGACCGACTTGCCGGGCTTGGTGGCGTCGCCCTGGAAGCGGCGCAGGAAGCGGTTGGGGCCGATGACGCTGAGGTCGTACGCGCCGTTGCCGAAGTTGGTGCCGCAGTTGAAGAAGTCGCTGGTGTTGCCGCCCGGGTCGACGGTGTACTGCCACGGGCCGCCGCTGCGGTAGGCGTTGGCGTAGGCCGCGAAGTGCGCCGAGGTGGCGCCCGGGGCGCCCTCGTTGGCCATCTTCAGCCAGACCTTCATCACACCGCCGGAGCCGAACTCCAGGTGGTCGAGGTTGGCACCCGGCTGGTAGGGCAGGGCGCGGGCCGGGCGGGTGCCGGGCTCCTGGGCGGGGAGCGCGTTGTTGCTCGGCGAGGGGTTGAACTGCGGGCCGCAGGTGGCCAGGCCGATGGTCTGCGAGGTGTCCGGCAGCGAGGGCATCCCGTACACCGGGTTGGCGAAGTCGAAGACGCCGGTGAGGTCGCCGCAGACCTTGCGGCGCCAGTCGCTGATGTTGACGCAGCCGGCGGGCGAGCCGATGGCAGCCGTCCAGACCTCCAGGAAGCGCAGCACCGAGGTGTGGTCGAAGATCTCGGAGTTGACCCAGCCGCCGCGGCTCCAGGGCGAGATGGCTATCAGTGGGACCCGGAAGCCGAGGCCGATGTTGGTGCCGTTGTAGAACTCGCCGGGGGTGCCGGCCGGGGCGACCGGCGGCGGGACGTGGTCGAAGAAGCCGTCGTTCTCGTCGTAGTTGAGCAGCAGGATGGTGGAGTTGAAGACGTCCGGGTCCGCGTTCAGCGCGTCCATCACCATGTGCACGAAGTGCGCGCCGTCCTCGGGGGTGGCGTACGGGTGCTCGGAGGACTGCTGGTCGGCGACGATCCAGGAGACCTGCGGGAGGGCGCCGGCCAGCACGTCGGCCCTGATCGCGGCGGCGATGTCGTCCGGGGTCCTGCCGGTGACCTTGGGAACGGAGCCCATGCCCTTGACCGCCAGCGCGCTGCCGGCCGGGGCGCTCGCGAACTGGTTGAAGTACGCGAGGGCGTTGTCACCGAAGTTGTCGGCGGCGTTCTGGTAGACCTTCCAGCTCACCCCGGCGTTCTCCAGCGCCTCGGCGTAGGTCTGCCAGTGGAGCCCCTTCTCGTCGCCGCCGTCGTACGCCGGGCCGCCGGCGGTGCCCGCCGGGTCGATCATGCCGCTCCAGTGGTAGGTGCGGTTGGGACCGGTGGCGCTGAGGATCGAGCAGTGGTAGGCGTCGCAGACGGTCCAGTTGTCGGCCAGCGCGTAGTGGAAGGGTATGTCGGAGCGCTGCAGGTGGCCCAGGGTGCGGTCGGTCCACTTGGCGGACACCCAGGAGTCCATCTTGCCGCCGTTCCACGCCTTGTGCTGGTCGGACCAGGAGTGCGCGAGGTCGCCGTTGCACTGGGCCTTGATCTCCGCGCCGGAGGTGGCACCGGAGTCGGCGGCGTTGAAGGCCCACGGGTACTGGCGGGAGAACAGGCCGTTGGGCTGGTTGAAGACGCTGTAGCCGCCGGCGATCTGGATGGCGCTGCGGTCGGCGAAGCCGCGGACGCCCTTGAGTGTGCCGAAGTAGTGGTCGAAGCTGCGGTTCTCCTGCATCAGGATCACGATGTGCCGGGCGTCGGTGATCGTGCCGGTGGTGCTCAGGCCGGCACCGGTGGCCGCCGCAGCGGACGGCGCGTCGGCACCGGCCACCGTTCCGGCGACCGCCGCACTCGCCGCCGCACTGGCGGACAGCGACATGAACTTCCTACGACTCAGCTCAGCCATCTGGGGCCGACCGTCCCTTCAGTCTCGATGTTGTGCACACACGTTGTGTCCACGCCACCGATCGTGCAGCATATCTGCGCAGGTCCGGGGGCCCATGGCCGTGCAGCAAGGATTGTCGGACTGTTCAGCCTCGCTTCGCCCGGCTGAGCAGAAGTGAACGGGTTGTCAGCGGTCCTTGACGGTGATGCCCAGCGCCTGAGCGAACTGCGGAGCCAGTTCGAAGAGCTGGGTCGTGGAGATGAGCGCTCCGCGCAGCCCGTCCGGTCCGTCCGCGAGGCCGAGCCGGACGGCGCCGCGCAGGTCCACCTGGCGCAGCTGCGCGCTGCCGAACCGGACCTCCTCCAGGGTGCTGCCGGGGAACGAGACGTCGGTCAGCCTGGCCTCGCCGAAGTCCACGTCGCGCAGCAGGCAGTCCTCGAAGAGGACGTCGCGCAGCACGGCACCACGCAGGTTGACCGACTCCAGCTTGCAGCGGCGGAAGACCACCCGGCGCAGCGCGGAGCCGTACGCCGAAACGCCCGCGAGCACCGTGCCGAGCAATTCGCTGTCCTGCCACTCGCTCTCGGGCACCGCGACCGCGACCCAGCGGCTTCCCTGCACCCAGACCTCGTTGAAGCCGGCCTGGCGGAACTTGACGCCACTGAACTCGACGCCGGTGAAGGCGCACTCCAGGAAGCTCGCGCCGCCCGCGGCCTGGTCCTGGTAGCAGCCGCCGTCGAAGTGGACGGTGTCGTAGCGCTCGTCCCCGCGGAGCGGACCCGTGTGCGGGCGGAGCAGGTGACCGTACGGCAGGTCGGAGAGCTGTTCGTAGGCGGAGGGCATGGCTTCTCTTCTCCTCGGGACGACGGAACGGGCCATGCTCGCACGACCCGCCGACAAAGCACCCGAAGCGCGGCGCGCAGGCCTCAGCGGCCCCGCCGTGCACTGAGGGTGATCCCCGCGGCCACCGCGGCGGCGGTGACCAGCCCGGCCGCGAGGACCCCGCTGCTGCCCGCGAGGGTGCACAGCAGCGTGGCCGGCGCGGCGGCGGGCACCCCGGAACGGGCGGCGGACGCACCGCTGCGGCACGCCGTACGGGCTACTTCCAGCCGTTTTGCCCTGGTGTCAGCGACAGTTGACGGCGCAGTGCGCGAACCGGGTGACAGCCCGCCGGCTCCCGGGCGTGCCCTGTGGAAGCTGCCCGGTCGACTCCGGGCCGCCGGATAGATTCCCTCCCAACGTTGGAACGAGAAGACGACACGGGCGGTCTGCGAGCAACGCGGAAGGTCAAGGCCGATGGCGGGACTTGGAGGCGGAGCCACCGCCCTCCCGTGTCCGTACCATCGGCCTCGTGATCACCGCGCTGCTCGCCAGCTCCGCCTGCCGTTCGTCATGCCCTCGACCGGCCCGGCGGCTCCGGATCACTTCAACCAGCCGATCTTGGTGATGTCGGAGTTGGCGAGGCTGCTGGCCCCTTCGTTGGCCAGGTCCTTGCGGACGGCCAGGATGCTGGGCCGCTGGTAGATCTCGATGGTGTGCCCGAGCTCCCAGATCTTGGCGTCGGCCTCGTTGTAGAGCTTGTCGGCCTCGGCCTTGTCCAGGGTGGCGGCGGCCTTCTTCAGCAGCGAGTCGATCTCGGGGGTGCTGAGCTTGGAGTAGTTGCCGAACACGTTGTCGCCCTCGGGCGCCCGGAAGTTGGTGACACCCTGGGAGAGCGGGAAGGAGTCGGTGTTCCGCCAGCTGGCCAGGTCGAACTTGCCCTGGTCGACGTACTTGGCGAAGTACTCCTTGCTGGACACCTTGTCGATGTCCATCTTGATCCCCACCTGCTGCAGCATGTTCTGCACCGCGGAGACCATGTCCGACTGCTGCTGGGTGCTGCCGTCGCTGACCACGAAGTGCAGCTCCAGCGACTGGCCGTCCTTGGTGCGCGGCGCTCCGGCCGCGCCCTCCTTCCAACCCGCCTTGTCCAGCAGCTGCTTGGCGACGTCCGGCGAGTACGCGGCCCAGTCGCCCGAGTTGTTCCGGTAGCCGGCCTGGTTGAGCATGTAGAGGTGGTTGTCCAGTTTCTTGAACTGGATCGGCATGCCCTGGTTGACCACCTTGATCAGCGCGTCGCGGTCGATCGCCCGGCCGATCGCCTGACGGACCGTCTGGTCGGCCAGCGCGCCGTTGCCGCCGAAGGAGATGTGCACCTCGTCCCACGGGGTGCCGGTGCTGATCCGGGTGCCCTTGGCGTCCTTGAGCTGGTTGTACGCGGTCGAGGTGCTCGCCGGGGCCTCGTCGATCTCGTTGTTGAGGTAGGCCTGGGTCATCGCGGGGTAGTCCATCGCCCGATAGGTGATCTTGTCCAGCTTGGCCGGGGTGCCCCACCAGTCGGGGTTGCGCACCAGGGTGACGGTCTGGGCGCTCTTGTCGATGCTGCCGATCTTCATCGGCCCGCCGAACACGGCGACCTTCTCGACCGAGCCGGTGTTGAACACGTCCGCGGTGGCCAGCATGGAGGCCGGCACCAGCGGGTTGAACAGGTTCTGCCAGTCCGCGTACGGGGTGCTGAAGGTGACCTTGACCTCCTGGTCGTCCGCACCCCTCTCCACACCGGAGATCTGGTCGTAGCCGGAGGAGTCCGCGATGTTGTAGCCCTGGGCTTTGCCGTTGGTGGACTGCCAGACCGCCTTGAAGTCCTGGTAGGAGATCGGCTTTCCGTCGGACCACTTGGCCTTGGGGTTGATCTTGTACGTCACCACCTGCGGTGAGGTGGAGGTGAGTTCGGCCGAGGCCAGGTACTCCGGCACCGGGTGGAAGACGCCCTTGGCGTCGGTGCGGAAGATCTTCGCCTCGACGTAGCCCATGATGTCGACCGCGTCGCCGTAGCGGCCGTCCACCTGGTACGGGTTCCACTGGGTGATCCACTGCGGCAGGGCCACCCGCAGCTCGCCACCGTCCTTGATCTTGTCCAGCGGCTGGGCGTTGATGTCGTCGGCGTCCTGGACGGGGGCGACCGTCTTGGCCACATCACCGGTGGAGCCCGAGCCACCGGAGCTGCAGCCGGTGACGGTCAGCGCCAGGGCGATCGCGGCGACGGCGGCCCGACCGAGGCCGCGGGCAGTGGTGGATGCGTCCATGAGGGGCTCCCCCGGAGAGTCTTCGAATGATTGGGCGCGGCCGGGCATGGCAAGCCTTGAAGGTGAGCAGCCAACTCGGGCGTCCAGTGAGGAGGAACGTAACAGGCGATCAACTCGGCCACCAGAGGCGCGCGTTGGCGACTGATCGAATCGCAACGGGCCGAAACACTGCCGCAATACTCCGTAAGCACCGGCCTGCAAGACTCTGACCTGCGACTTCCCCCGCCGGGCCGAAGCCGCGGGCGCCGCACCCCCTGGACGACCGACCGCATCTGTCGTACAACTGCTGCGCGAACGTGCGTCAAGTACCCGCTCACCGAAGGCCATTGATCATGTCCAGCAGGCTCCCGAACAGCTCCCCCGGTGGTGGGCGGTGATCCGCTACCTGGTCAAGCGCCTGGGGTACTACGTCGTCCTGCTGGTCGTCGCGGTCTTCCTGGCGTACGCGCTCTCCAGCACCGCGCTCGGCCCCAGGGCGTACTTCGAGGCCAAGCAGCCCCGCCCGTCCACCGCCTCGGTGGACCGGCAGTTGACGGAGCTGAACATCAACGACCACACCCCGGTGGTGGAACGTTTCAGCACCTGGGCGGGCGATCTGGTGCTGCGCGCCGACCTCGGCCGGACCATCCACAACACCTCGGTCAACGCCGAGTTCGGGCGCCGGATCCTGGTGTCGCTGCGGCTGCTGCTGATCGGCAGCCTGCTCGGGATGCTGCTCGGCGTGGCGGGCGGCGCCTGGAGCGCGATCCGCCAGTACCGGATCTCCGACCGGGCACTGACCCTGTTCTCCTTCGTGCTGCTCTCCACCCCGGTCTTCCTGGTGGCCCTGCTGCTGAAGAACGGCGCCATCGCCGCCAAGGACGCACTCGGCCACGAGGTCGTCCCGTTCACCGGGTACGAGACCCCCGGGCTGGCCGGCGGGATCGGGGCCCATCTCGGCGACTGGGCGCTGCACCTGCTGCTACCCACGCTCTCGCTGGCCCTCGGCGGGCTGGCGATGTACAGCCGCTACCAGCGCGGCACCATGCTCGACGTGCTCGGCTCCGACTACCTGCGCACCGCCGAGGCCAAGGGCCTGACCCGCAGCCGGGCACTGCTCAAGCACGGGCTGCGCACCGCGATCATCCCGATGTCGACCATGTTCGCCTACAGCTTCCTGGGCATCTTCACCGGCGCGACCTTCACCGAGACCATCTTCGGCTGGCACGGCATGGGCGAGTGGTTCATCCAGGCGATCAACGAGCAGGACGTCAACTCGGTGGTCGCGGTCAACCTGTTCGCCGCCGTGGTGGTGCTGGCCTCGGGCTTCCTCGCGGACCTGCTGCACGCCGCGCTCGACCCGCGCGTACGGCCCTGAGGAGCCGATCGACATGACCGCCGTCTTCGCCGACAACCCTCCCCTCCAGGTACCCGAGGAGGCCGCTCCCGCCGGCCGGCTCAGACTCGTCCTGGGCCGGATGCTGGCCGCACGCGGGGTGCTGGTCGGCTGCGCCATCGTGCTGCTGCTCTTCCTGCTCGCCTTCGGCGGCCCGTACCTGACGCCCTGGAACTACGCCACCCCCGACTACCTGGCGATCCGCCAACCGCCGTCCGGACAGCACTGGTTCGGCACCAACGGCCTCGGCCAGGACGTCTTCGCGCAGACCGTGCGCGGCCTGCAGAAGTCACTGATCATCGGCCTGCTGGTGGCGCTCTGCTCCACCGGGCTGGCCTCGCTGGTCGGCGCCTGCGCCGGCTACTTCGGCGGCTGGACCGACCGCGCGCTCACCTTCGTGGTCGACCTGATGCTGGTCTTCCCCAGCTTCCTGATCATCACCATCGTCTCGCCAAAGCTTCGCGGAGCCGGCTGGATCGCCTTCGTCGCGCTGCTGGCCGCCTTCAACTGGATGATCACCGCCCGGGTGGTCCGCTCGATGACCCGCTCGCTGGGCGAGCGGGAGTTCGTCCGGGCGGCCCAGTTCATGGGGGTCAAGCCGCTGCGGATCATCCTGCGGCACATCCTGCCGAACGTCGCCTCCTTCCTGATCACCGACGCCACCATCGCGGTCGGCGGCGCAGTGATGAGCGAGACCGCGCTCTCCTACTTCGGCTTCGGCGTCCGCGCCCCGGACGTCTCGCTCGGCACCCTGCTCGCCGCCGGAACCGACCAGGCACCCGTCTACCCCTGGCTGTTCTACTTCGCCGCCGGGCTGCTGGTGCTCTTCGTCCTGGCGATCAACCTGATCGGGGACGGGCTGCGCGATGCCCTGGACCCGACCTCGGAAGGGGCCCGCGAGCCCCGCAAGTCCCGTCGCACCCCCCGGAGCAGCAAGTGAAGGCGGCCGTGGAAACGGACCTGCTGACGGTCGACGGCCTGACCGTCGAGTTCAACGGCACCCCGGCGGTACGCGGGGTGGACCTGCGGCTGCGGCGCGGCGAGACCCTCGGCATCGTCGGCGAGTCCGGGTCCGGCAAGTCCGTCACCTCGCTGGCGGTCCTCGGCCTGCTGCCGTCCACCGCGACCGTCGGCGGCTCGGTCCGGCTGGACGGGCGCGAGCTGGTCGGCCTGCCCGCCAGGGAACTGGCCGCGATCCGGGGCCGCCGGGTGGCCATGGTCTTCCAGGACCCGCTCTCCGCCTTCACCCCGGTCTACCGGATCGGCGACCAGATCGTCGAAGCCCTGCGCATCCACCAGGACCTGGACAAGCCGACGGCCCGCGGACGGGCCGCCGAACTGCTCGACCTGGTCGGCATCCCCTCCCCCGACCGCGCGCTGGACAGCTTTCCGCACGAGTTCTCCGGCGGCATGCGCCAACGCGCGATGATCGCGATGGCGATCGCCAACGACCCCGACGTCCTGCTCGCCGACGAGCCCACCACCGCCCTGGACGTCACCATCCAGGCCCAGGTGCTCGACGTGCTGCGCACCGCGCAGCGCGAGACCGGCGCAGCACTGGTCCTGGTCAGCCACGACCTCGGCGTGATCGCCGGGATGGCCGACCGGGTCGCGGTGATGTACGCCGGGCGCGTGGTCGAAACGGCAGGCGTGGACGAGTTGTTCGCCCGCCCCAGGCACCCGTACACGCTCGGACTGATCGGCGCGGTGCCCCGGCTGGACGGCGGCGGCGGCCCGCTGGTCCCGATCCCCGGCAGCCCGCCCTCGCTCGCCGCCCTGCCGCCCGGCTGCCCGTTCGCGGCCCGCTGCCCGCTCGCCGAGGACCGCTGCCGCGCCACCGAACCACCGCTGACCGGCGCCGACGGCCACCTCGCGGCCTGCGTCAAGGCCGCGGAGCTGGCCGAACGCGCCCCCGCACCGAGCGAGGTCTACCCGGTGCCGGAGCTGCCGGCCGGACCGGCGGACCAGACGGCCCGGGACGAACGCGAGCCGGTCCTGCGGGTGACCGGACTCGCCAAGACCTTCCCGGTACTGGGGGGCAGCGTCTTCAAGCGGAAGGTCGGCGAGGTCTACGCCGTGGACGGCGTCGAGCTGGACATCCGGCGCGGCGAGACCCTGGGCCTGGTCGGCGAGTCCGGATCGGGCAAGTCCACCACGCTCTTCGAACTGCTGCGCCTGGCCAGGCCGGAGGCCGGCACCATCGAACTCCTCGGCCAGGACACCGCACGGCTCGACCGCGCGGCCGCGCACCGGCTGCGCTCCGACATCCAGATCGTCTTCCAGGACCCGATGGCCAGCCTGGACCCGCGGATGCCGGTCTCCGACATCGTCGCCGAGCCGCTGCTGGCCCAGGGGGCCTCCCGCGAACTGATCGGACGGCGGGTGCCCGAACTGCTCCGCCAGGTCGGACTGGAGCCGGCGCACGCCACCCGCTACCCGCACCAGTTCTCCGGTGGGCAGCGGCAGCGGATCTCCATCGCCCGGGCGCTCGCGGTCCGGCCGCAGCTGCTGGTGCTGGACGAACCGGTGTCGGCGCTGGACGTGTCGGTGCAGGCCGGCGTGCTCAACCTGCTCCAGCGGCTCAAGGCAGAGCTGCAACTCGCCTACCTCTTCGTCTCGCACGACCTGTCGGTGATCCGGCACCTCTCCGACCGGGTCAGCGTGATGTACCTCGGGCGGACGGTGGAGTCCGGCGCGGCCCGGGAGGTCTTCGAGCGGCCCCGGCATCCGTACACCCGGGCCCTGCTCTCGGCCGTCCCGCTGCCCGACCCCGCCGCCGAACGCGGTCGTGAGCGCATCCTGTTGGCCGGCGACCCGCCCTCTCCCACCGAGCGGCACGCCGGCTGCCCCTTCCGGGCGCGCTGCCCCGTCTACGCCGCCGTCCCGGCTGACCGCCGCGGGCGCTGCGAGACCGAGCCCCCCGCTCTCGCGACCGCCGCCGGGGGCCGGGACCACGCCGCCGCCTGCCACTTCCCGGACATCTGACGTTCGACCGGCCGTGATCGGCCGATCACGATTCGGAGATTCGGGCGAAGTCGCGTAGAGTCTTCCACGTCAGCAGGCGCCGCTAGCTCAGTTGGTTAGAGCAGCTGACTCTTAATCAGCGGGTCCGGGGTTCGAGTCCCTGGCGGCGCACAGACAGCCCGAGGGCCTCCCCGTTTCGACGGGGAGGCCCTCGGGCGTTTCGGCGTTCCGATCACGCCTCCGCGCGCCGGCCCATCGCTTCACCCTTCTGGGTCGACCCGCGGTTCGGCTCCCCCTCCGGCCTTCCTCGCCCCGGCCGACCAGGATGACGGTGAGCCGCGCCACATTCGGACGCCCGAACCCGGGACAGCCGGACCGATAGCCGTCCCAATCAGGGACAAGCCGGACATTCGCCGCCATGTGCCCGAGCGGACCGATTCGGAACGCCCGCACGAGACGTGTATTGTTTTCCCTGTCAGCAGGCGCCGCTAGCTCAGTTGGTTAGAGCAGCTGACTCTTAATCAGCGGGTCCGGGGTTCGAGTCCCTGGCGGCGCACAGACAAGCCTCAGGGCCTCCTCACTACGGTGAGGAGGCCCTGAGGCTTTTCCGTTCCTCCCGCCGCCCCGGAACCCCCGGTTACAGGATCGTGAAACAAAACAGGACAAAGGTCCCTAACGGCACACATCGGCATCAGGCAGGCTGAATCGGTCTGCCGTCCGTCCCAGATCGTGTGAGTAACCGTCACCGGGCTCGCCGGAAAGGCGCCACGTTGCCGCGCATATCGCCCACCGGCCTCCGCCCGCTTCCGCTCGCCCGTCGCACCGGCCGCCTGCCCCGGCGCCCCCGCCGGACCGGATGGCGCCGGCTGGTACCCACCTGGCGGCTGACCCTGCTCGGCCTGGTGACCTCCCTCCTGCTCGGGGTGGGCCTGTTCGCGCTCGGCATGATCGTGGTCAAGGTCCCGGACGCGCACGCCGCCGCGACCGCGCAGAGCAACACCTGGGTCTACCAGGACGGCACCCCGATCGCCCGCACCGGCCAGACCAACCGCCAGAACGTCGGCCTCGACAAGGTCTCCCCCGCCGCCCAGCACGCCGCCCTCGCCGCCGAGGACCGGAACTTCTACCACGAGGGCGCGGTCAACCTGAAGGGCCTGACCAGGGCCGCGTTCAACACCGCCACCGGCAGCACCACCCAGGGCGGGTCGACGATCACCCAGCAGTACGTCAAGAACACCTACCTGACCCAGAAGCAGACCATCAGCCGCAAGGTGAAGGAGCTCTTCATCTCGCTCAAGGTGGACGCCACCCAGAGCAAGGACGAGATCCTCGCCGGGTACCTCAACACCTCGTACTACGGCCGGGGCGCCTACGGCATCCAGGCCGCGGCCCAGGCGTACTTCGGCGTCGACGCCGGCCGGCTCGACGCGGCCCAGGGCGCGTACCTCGCCACCCTGCTGAACGCGCCGAGCGCGTACGACGTCTCGACCGCGACGCCCAAGGGCAAGCAGGCCGCCATCGACCGCTGGAACTACGTGCTGGACGGCATGGTCCAGCAGAACTGGCTCACCGCCGACCAGCGCGCCGCCGTCACCTTCCCCCAGGTGCGGGAGCCGAAGAGCGCTCCCGGTCTCTCCGGCCAGGCCGGGTACCTGGTCGGCGCGGCCACCGACTACCTGACCTCGCACGGCATCGTCACCGACGCCGAACTCGCCCGGGGCGGCTACACCATCACCCTGACCGTCGACGCCGAGCGCGAGCAGGACCTGCAGGACGCCGTCCAGCAGCAGCTCACCGACAACCTCTCCCCCGACAGGCGGAAGAAGGACGCGGACGCCCAGGCCGGTGCCGCCTCGGTGGACCCGAAGACCGGCGCGGTGGTGGCGCTGTACGGCGGCAGCGACGCCACCAGGCACTGGGTGGACAACGCCACCCGGCAGGACTACCAGGCCGGTTCGACCTTCAAGGCGATCGCGCTGGCCGCCGCCCTGGACAGCGGCGCCCGCACCCAGAACGGCGTCCGGATCAGCCCGGACACGCTCTACGACGGCACCAGCGGCCGCCCGGTGGCAGGCGGAACCGGCACGCCGTACGCCCCGCCGAACGAGGGCGGCACGGACTACGGCCGGATCACCCTGCAGCAGGCCACCGACTGGTCGGTGAACTCGGTCTTCGCCCAGCTCGCCCAGGACACCGGGCTGGAGAAGGTCCGGCAGACCGCCGTCGCGCTGGGGCTGCCCGCCGACACCCCCGGGCTGGCGGCCCACCCGTCGATCCCGCTCGGCACCGCCACGCCCAGCGTGCTCGACATGGCCGGCGTGTACGCAACCCTGGACAACGACGGCCAGCAGATCACCCCCTGGATCGTGAAGTCACTCGAACACGAGGGCGAGCAGGTCAAGCTACCCGCGCCCGAGACGGCCCAGGCGGTCGGCAAGCAGACCGCGCAGGCGGTCACCACGATGCTGCAGGGCGTGGTGAGCGACCCGGGCGGCACCGGCTACCGCGCCCAGGCGCTCGGCCGACCGGTGGCGGGCAAGACCGGTACCACCGACAACTCCAGGTCGGTCTGGTTCGTCGGCTACACGCCCGAACTCGTCACCTCCGTCGCCCTGTTCGGCCAGGACCCCGCCACCGGCGCCCAAGTCACCCTGGACGGGGTCGGCGGCGTCTCGGCCGCGGCCGGCGGCAAGTTCCCGACCCAGGTGTGGACCGCCTACATGAAGTCCGCCCTGGCCGGGAAGCCGATCAGCGACTTCGACGGGTCCTCGGCGGACAACCCGCTGCTCTCCGGCCCCTCCGGCGACTCGGCCGCCACGGCGACGCCGTCGGGCGGCACCGCCCCGGGGACGCCCTCGCCCTCCGCGACCGTGCCCTCGGCCACCGCCTCCCCCACCGCGACCCCGACCGGCCCGGGCGGCGACGGCACTCCCTCCACGGACTCGTCGCCGACCTCCCGGCCGACGGCCACCCGGCCCGCGCCGACCCGCACGGCGACTCCCGGGCCGAACCCGACGACCCAGCCGACCACCGCGCCCACCCAGCCGGCGCCGGGCCCGACCGGACAGCCGGGCGGCCGGGCGCAGAGCGCCGGATAGCCCCGGGCGACGGCCCCTGAACCGGCAAGCGACAACCGGTACAGGAACCACCCGAGAGCAGGACCAAAAGGCGAGATGGCACCTTACAAAGGTCGCCACGAGCTGACACAATGCCCCGGTGTACAGCTCTACGTCCGCCGGCGGTGCCACAGCCAGAAGGCTCGGGCTCCCGCTCGCACTGGTCTCCGCGCTCTCCTTCGGCGGCTCCGGCACGGCCGCCAAGCCGCTGATCGAGGCGGGCCTGTCACCGGTGCACGTGGTCTGGCTCCGGGTCACCGGCGCCGCACTCGTCCTGCTCCCGCTCGCCTACCGGCACCGGCGCGCCCTCCGGGAGCGCCCCGGCCTGCTGGTGGGCTTCGGCCTGCTCGCCGTGGCCGGCGTGCAGGCGTGCTACTTCGCCGCGATATCCCGGATCCCGGTCGGGGTGGCCCTGCTGATCGAGTACCTGGGGCCGCTGCTGCTGCTCGGGTACGTCAAGTACGTCCAGCGCCGGCCGGTCACCCGGGCCGCCATGATCGGTGCCGGAGTCGCGGTGGCCGGCCTGGCCTGCGTGGTGCAGGTCTGGAACGGCCTGGCCTTCGACGCGCTCGGCGTGCTGTTCGGCCTGGCCGCGGCCTGCTGCCAGGTCGGCTACTTCGTGCTCGCGGACGCCGGCCGCGAGGGCGACCGCCCGGTCGACCCGATGGCGGTCAGCGCGTACGGACTGCTGATCGGCGCCATCGTGCTGACCGCGGTCACCCGGCCCTGGGAGGCCGACTGGGGCGTCCTGGGCGGACGGGTGGTCATGAACGGGTTCAGCCTGCCCGCCCTGCTGCCCGCGGCCTGGATGATCCTGGTCGCGACCGTGATCGCCTACCTGACCGGGGTCGCCTCGGTGCAGCACCTGTCCCCGCCGGTCGCCGGGGTGGTGGCCAATCTGGAGGCCGTGGTCGCGACGGTGGCCGCGTGGGTGCTGCTCGGCGAGCGGCTCGGCACCCCGCAGCTGGTGGGCGGGCTGCTGGTACTGGTCGGCGCCTTCGCCGCGCAGACCAGCAAGCCGGCCTCTCTGGAGACCGCCGAGGCCGTCGAGGCCGTCGAGGCCGTCGAGGCCGTCGAGGCCGTCGAGGCCGACAGCCCCGCCGTCGCTCCGGCCGGGGACCGCACGGGCGAGACGGCGGCATTCGGCGGCGCCCCGCTGGTGTCAGCGTCAGTTGCCGGTCCAGCCGAACCAGTCGGCGTGGCCGAGCGGCCAGATCACCGCTGACGCCGGGCCGACCACGTCGGCCACCGGCACCGCACCGCCGCCCGGCCCCTCCTGGTGGTACCGGGAGTCGGAGGAGTCGCTGCGGTGGTCGCCCTCGACCCAGACGTAGCCGCTGGGCACCGTCACCGGACCGAAGTCCAGCCCCTCACAGGAGTCGTTGCCGGGGTGCAGGTAGGGCTCCGACACCGGCCTGCCGTCCACCCGCAGCGTCGAGCCGTTGCACTGGACGGTCTGCCCGCCGGTCGCGATCACGCGCTTGACCAGGTACTTGTCGCCCTTGGGCGGCAGCAGGCCGACGAAGCTGAGAGCGTCCCCGACCGCGCCGGAGGTCAGGCCGGTGTCAGTGGTCTGCGCGGGCAGCCAGCCGCCCGGGTCCTTGAACACCACCGGCTCACCCGGCTTCGGTTTCCACCCGAAGAGGGACACCGCCTTGTTGACGGCCACCCGGTCGCCGATCCGCAGCGTGTTCTCCATCGAACCCGAAGGGATGGTGAACACCTGGAACAGGCAGGTCTTCACCAGCAGCGCCACCAGCAGGCCCACCACCACCATCACCGGCAGCTCCACCCACCACGGCCAGCGCCGGCGCGGCGGGCGGGTACGGCGCACCGGGCGGAGCCGACGGCCCTCCTCGGCGGACCGGCCGTCCTGCGGGGCAGCAGCGGCCGCCTGTGCTCCCGCGCTCACCGGCCGGACCGCCCGCAAGCCGACCGCGATCGCACCGGCGGCACACCGCCGCCGCGCGCACGGCACCGCGCGTCCTCGCGCCCGTGCCGCCGCCCGGTACTCCAGGCCTTGCTCTGCCGTGGTGTGCGTGCCACCGCCGGACCACCTCCAGGGGAGTGGGGGAAGACAGCACGCTAACGCCGTCCGGGAAGCGGCGGGAAATCAGGCCTTTAGCCAGCGCTCACGCGGCCGGCCCTGGACGGGCCCGCGGCCCTCCCGGCCGGACCCGTCCGACCGGCCCTGCAGGGCTCAGGCGCGGGCGATCGCCTCGTGGTGGCGGATGACCTCGGCGATGATGAAGTTCAGGAACTTCTCGGCGAACACCGGGTCCAGGTGGGCGCCCGCCGCCAGGGCGCGCAGCCGGGTGATCTGGTCCCGCTCACGCTCCGGGTCGGCCGGCGGAAGCTTGTGCTCGGCCTTGAGCCGCCCGACCCGCTGGGTCGCCTTGAACCGCTCGGCCAGCATGTGGACCACGGCCGCGTCGATGTTGTCGATGCTCTCGCGCAGACTGGTCAGTTCCGCCCGCACGGCCTCGTCGATCGCTTCGAGGGACGCGGCGGCAGAGTTCGCGGGCTGGGTGGGCTGATCAGTCATCGGGGCGGCTCCGGAGGCTGGCTGCGTGAACGGCGCCCGGGCGGCCCACGTTCCTGCTGGACCTCCCCGAGCCTTCGCAAATCTAACAGGAGAGGACTGGCCCATCCGTGGTATTCCGGACATCCGTCCACCATCCGGACAGCACGCCGCGCTCCCTGTTGCCGGGCGGTCCGAGGACGCGCTCCGCTCCTTCGGCCCTGCGCCGCCCGCGGCCCCGTAGGCTTGACGGCGCACCACGCCGCACCACCACCGCACCGCACGGCCGGACGTGACGACCCAGCAGTTCCCCCAGCACAGGAGGTACCTGATCGTGGCAACCATCCGCACCGCACGCACCGCTTGGGAAGGCAACCTGCTCGACGGCAAGGGGCTGGTGACCCTCGCCTCCTCCGGCATCGGCGAGTACCCGGTCTCCTGGGCGTCCCGTGCGGAGCAGGCGAACGGCAAGACCAGCCCCGAGGAGCTCATCGCCGCCGCGCACTCCTCCTGCTTCTCGATGGCGCTCTCGCACGGCCTGACCGGCGCCGGTACGCCGCCCGTCAAGCTCGACACCCAGGCCGACGTGACCTTCCAGCCCGGCACCGGCATCACCGGCATCCACCTCACCGTGACCGGGCACGTACCCGGGCTCGACGAGGCGGACTTCGTCAAGGCCGCCGAGGACGCCAAGGCCAACTGCCCGGTCAGCAAGGCCCTGGCCGGCACCACCATCACCCTGACCGCCAAGCTGGCGGGCTGACACCTCCTTTCCTTCCCTTCCGCGCGACAGCGCGTCAGGCGCCCCCGGTCCGCGTCCCGTGACGTGTCCCGGGGGCGCGGCACGTGTCCGAACGGGTGCCGCCGCCTGTTCCCGGGCCGGGGCGCGTCCGACGAATCACCCTGCCGGCGGTCGCCGCCGGATCCGTGCGCGGCCTATGATCAGCGGCAGTGCCCCGTTCTCCGCCGAGCGCCACAAGCAAGCGCTCTTGAACCGAGTTCCGGGGGCCTCGACAGTGCGGGATGCCGGCCACCGCGGGTGCGGAGAGCCGGCCGGAATCAGCGTCAGCAGCGGACGGGAGCAAGCCGTGCCGGGCCGGAACGAGGGGGCCGACGCATACCGCCAGCGCGTGCGGCACGCGGAACTGTGCCACCCCGCCCAGACCGCCACCGCCGAGGGCACCGACACCAGGTACCAGCGGCACGAGGCCCACCGCCTCCCCACCCGCTCCGACGAGCAGTCGTGCGTGTACTGCCCCACCTGCTCGGCCCCGCTGGGCGGCACCACGAGGGAGCTGCTCGCCGCCCTGCGGGCCAGCGAGTCCCGGTTCCGGGCCGCGTTCGCCGACGCCGGAATCGGCATGGCGCTGATCGACGCCGAGGACCGGATCATCGAGGCGAACCCCGCGTTCGCGGCGATGATCGGCCGCGAGCTGCCGGACCTCGTCCGCACCCACATCCACGACATCATCGACCCGGAGGAGACCGACCGTCAGCACTACCTGGAGCTGGTGCGCGGCGAACGCGACCGGCTGCGGGTGGAGAAGCGGCTCAAGCACCGCGACGGCCGGGCCGTGTGGAGCAATGTGACGATCTCACTGATCCGCGACGGATCGGGCCGCCCGCTCTACACGCTGGCCATGGTCGAGGACGTCACCGAGCAGCGCCTGCTCGGCGACCGCCTGGCGTACCAGGCCCTGCACGACCCGCTCACCAGGCTCCCGAACCGGACCCTGTTCTTCGAGCGCCTCAACGCCGCCTTCATGCCTGCCGGTGACGAGACGTCGACGGGCGCCCCGGCGGCCGGCGCCGAGACCGGAAAGCCGGCCGGGTCCGCACCGGCGACCCTCAGCACCGAGGCGCTCGCGCTCGGGGGCCCCGCCGCCGGGGCGGCCACCGCGACGGTGACCGTGCCCGCCGCCACGACGCCGGCGGCCACGCCGGGCGGCGGCCGCCCCACCCGCCGGGTCGGGCTGTGCTACGTGGACCTGGACGGCTTCGCGGCCATCAACGAGACCCTGGGGCACCACGTCGGCGACCAGCTGCTGGTCGCGGTCGCCGCCCGCCTGGAACGCGGCTTCTCCCGGGACAACGACAGCCTGGTGGCCCGGCTCGGCGGTGACGAGTTCGCCCTCCTGGTCGCCGACAGCTCCAGCAGTGAGCAGCTGACCAGGCTGGCCGGCGAACTGATCGCCGCGCTCGAGCAGCCCTTCGACATCGCCGGGCAGCAGCTGGTGGTCACCGCCAGTGTGGGCGTGGTGGAGCGGCCCGTGCAGGAGACCACCCCGGCCGACCTGCTGAAGGACGCCGACGCCACCCTGTACTGGTCCAAGGCGGACGGCCGGGCCAGGTGGACCCTCTACGACCCCGACCGCGGCGCCCACCAGCTCACCCGGCAGCGCCTGGCCACCGCGCTGCGCCCGGCCCTGGAGCGCGGCGAGTTCACCGTCGAGTACCAGCCCCTGGTCGGGCTGGCGGACGGTGCGGTGCACGGCGCGGAGGCGCTGGTCCGCTGGCGCCACCCCCGGTACGGGACGCTCTCGCCGGACCGGTTCATCCCGCTGGCCGAGGAGTCCGGCGCGATCGTGCCGCTGGGCAAGTGGGTGCTGGAGGAGTCCTGCCGGCAGGCCCGGCAGTGGATGGCGGAGTTCCCGGACACCGAGACCTTCGTGAGCGTCAATCTGGCGGCCCGCCAGATCTGGGACTCCGATGTGGTGGCCGATGTCGCCCAGGTGCTGGAGCGCACCGGGCTGCCGCCCCGGCTGCTGCAGCTGGAGATCACCGAGAGCGCCGTGCTCGGGCCGGGGGGCCGCCCGGTGCAGGCGCTCCAGGCGCTGGCCGACATGGGCGTCCGGATCGCCATCGACGACTTCGGGACGGGCTACTCCAACCTCGCCTACCTCTCCCGGCTCCCGGTCCACGTGCTGAAGCTGGACGGCAGCTTCATCGAGGGCTTCCGCGACCCGGCCCCGGGCGGGCGCCCGGACAACCGGTTCCGGCGCGCCGACGCGGACGAGCAGATCGTCGGCGCGATGGTGCAGCTCGCCCACGCCCTCGGGCTGACGGTGACGGCGGAGGGCATCGAGAACGCCTCGCAGGCCGAACGGCTCCGCCTCACCGGCTGTGACACGGCCCAGGGCTGGTACTTCGCCAAGCCCGGTGAGGCGGAACGGGTCGCCGCCATGCTCCGCGCCAGGAAGGCCGGTTGAGCGTCCCGGCCGGGGCGGCGCCGATCAGCCGAGGCCGTACGCCTCCGCGATCAGGGCGTACGAGCGGATCCGGGTCTCGTGGCCGTGGATGTTCGAGGTGACCATGAGTTCGTCCGCGCCGGTCCGCTTGCGCAGGGCCTCCAGGCCGTCGGCCACCTCGCCGGGCGAGCCGAGGACGACGTTGCCGAGCCAGCTGTCGAGGAAGTCCGCCTCGGCCTGGCTGTAGGGGTGGGAGGCCGCCTGCTCGGGGGTCGGGACGAGACCCGGTGTGCCGCGCCGCAGCCGCAGCATGGCCAGCGCCCCCGACATCGCCAGGCTCCGGGCCTCGGCCGTGCTGTCGGCGGCCACCGCGCCGACGCCGATCAGCGCGTAGGGCTCGTCCAGTACGGCGGACGGCCGGAAGGTGGAGCGGTAGAGGTCCAGCGCGGGGACGGTGTTGGCGGCACTGAAGTGGTGGGCGAAGGCGAAGGGCAGGCCGAGCCGGCCCGCCAGCCGGGCGCTGAAGCCGGACGAGCCCAGCAGCCAGACCGGCGGGCGGGTCTGGCTCCTGGGCACCGCGGTCAGCCGCGCGTAGGGGTGGCCGTCCGGGAAGTCGCCGTCCAGGAAGTGGGTGAGCTCGGACAGCTGGCGGGGGAAGTCCTCGGGGTCCTCGGTGATGCCGCGGCGCAGCGCGCGGACCGTGGCCGGATCGGTGCCGGGGGCCCGGCCGAGGCCGAGGTCCACCCGGCCCGGGTGGAGGGCCTCCAGCAGGCCGAACTGCTCGGCGATGGCGAGCGGGGCGTGGTTGGGGAGCATGACGCCGCCCGAGCCGAGCCGCAGCGTACGGGTGTGCGCGCCCAGGTGGGCGAGCAGGACGGCCGGTGTGGAGCTGGCGACCCCCGGCATGCCGTGGTGCTCGGCCACCCAGAAGCGGTGGTAGCCCAGGCTCTCGGCGGTGCGGGCGAGTTCGGTGGTGGCCGCCAGCGCCTCACCGGGTGTGTAGCCCTCCCCGACCGTCGCCAGGTCGAGGATGGACAGCGGTGCGGGTGCGGCGCCGCGGGCCACGCCGCGGATCAGGTCGGGGCGTGCTTGCCCGCCGCCTTGTGCCGCGCCGGTCGCCTGCTCGTCCTCGATGGCCATGCCTCGCTCCTCCTGCTCGACCTGATCGGCTGCGGGGCTCCGCTCCCGCCTGCGGGGTCAACCCGGGTGCGGCTCCGGCTGTTCCCGCGACCGTCCCGGCCACGGGAACCGCTTCTGTCGGCGCTGCGCCCGACTCGCGGGGGCGCGTGGCATGAGGCATCGTCAACATCCGTTCACCGCACCGCCTTCCCGTTGCTCCGGCGAACCTCGCCACCTCGAGGCGCGGAGCTCGGACCAGCCCCTCGGGCCGGAGGGCCGCGGGTCCAGATGGCGGCTTTTCGCCAACGCAGGAACTCGCCAGGCGAACGGGTCGCGCGAGCGGTCCGGGTTCGGGCAACCTACTGGTCAGTGAGGTTCGAGCAGTCGGGTCTCACCCATCGGCAAGGCAGGCGGGCTGGACCAGTTCCGCCTGACCCCGACGAGCCCCCGGAGCGGCACCCCGCTCCGGGGGCTCTCCCAATGTCCGGCCACGGAAGTTCCGACCCAGGACGCCCCGCCCGCCTGTGATCCCGCCCACGCCGGGGCGCTTCAAGGCATGAAGTGTCGAAGCGTTAGCGTTGTCCCTCGCAGCCACCTGTTCCTCCGGGCGGTCTGGAGGGAGAACGACCTTGGGTGCCATAGCGCTGATCGGCCCTGCCTGGATATGCGTCCTGGCACTCTGCGCCGTCCTCGGCGACGCACTGCTCCCCTTCCTGCCGAGCGGCACGCTGGTGATCCTGGCCGTACTCAGGACTTCGCAGGTCGCCGGCGCCCCGGTGCTCCTGGCGCTCGGCGTGGCGCTGGCATCCTTCCTCGGTGATCTTCTGCTGCTGTCGCTGGCCCGCCGGGGCGCACCGCTGGTGGACCGCCGACTGGCGGGCAAGCCGCAGCTGGCGGCCAGTGTCGAGCGCGTCCGGCAGAACCTGTCCGGCCGGAGCAGGCGCGCCGCGGCCGCCATGGTGATCATCGCCCGTTTCGTGCCGGCCGGACGCACGGTCCTCGATCTCGCCGTGGGACACTCCCCCGGCCAGTCCCGCGGCTTCCTGCGCTGGTCGGCGCTGGCCGCGGTGGTCTGGGCCGGGTACATCGTCACACTGGGCTGGCTCAACAGTCACTGGTTCGACACCGCCTGGCTCAGCCTGGCCGTCTCCTGCTGCGCGGCGACCGCGATCAGCTCCACCGTGGCCCGGATGATCCGCCGGCACCGCCGGCAGTCGGTCTGACACCCGCCGCCACCTCCCGCTTCACATCATCCTCACCAGCCTCCACCTGCACCGATGCCCGCCCGGCGGGGCGGGCGAAGTGTCTCAGGACGGCAACAGTGACCCCGTGGCCGGATCCGCCCGGGCCGCCGCTGCGTAATGACCGGTAGTAGGTAGAGCCCCTTGGATGGTGGTCTGTACCTATGACATCCTGAAGAGGTAATAGTCAGCTATGTCCGTTTTCTCCTGGACGTCCGGATGCCCTCGCCGGGGCCTCCGGACTTTGTTCTGGGCTCGGACGCCAACCGGCAGGGGAGACCATGAGCACCATCTCGCGCAGGGCCATGCTGAGCGCCGCGGCCGCCACCGCGGCGCTGGGAGCCGTGACAGCCTGTTCGAGTGGCAGCGGCCCCGCCTCGGACGCGAAGGGCTCCGGGGACGGCGGGAGCGGTGGTGGAAGCGGCAAGCCGAGCGCTCCCGCGGTCAAGGCCACGCCGATCGGGGATGGTTCGACCTCCGACACCGGGGCCCAGCCGGGCCAGCCGAAGCCGGAGAAGCTGGGGCCGGGTGAGCGTCCGCCGCAGTTCGTGGTGTTCTCCTGGGACGGCGCCGGCGGCACCGACGACGGGCAGTTCCCCCGGTTCCTCAAGCTGGCCGAGGAGCACAAGGCCTCCATGACCTTCTTCCTCTCCGGCATCTACGCGCTGCCGAAGGGCAAGTCGAGCCTCTACCACCCGCCGAAGCACTCGGTCGGCGCCTCCGACATCCCGTACCTGTCGGACGGGGCGGTGAAGAACACGCTGAAGCTGGTCACCCAGGCATGGCTGGCCGGGCACGAGATAGGCACCCACTTCAACGGGCACTTCTGTTCCAGCCGGCCGGACGGCAACGGGGTCAACAAGTGGAGCCCGGAGGACTGGGAGAGCGAGATCGAGCAGGCCGTCTCGTTCGTGACCCAGTGGCGCACCAACACCGGCTTCACCGACGTCGATCCGCTGCCCTTCGACTACCGCAAGGAGCTGATCGGCGGCCGCACCCCGTGCCTGGAGGGTCAGCAGGCGCTGCTGCCGACCGCCGCCAAGCTGGGCTGGAAGTACGACGCCAGTTCGCCCGGCGGCCAGCAGATCTGGCCGCAGAAGGTCCAGGGCGGGAAGATATGGGACTTCCCCCTGCAGGGCATACCCTTCCCCGGGCACGGCTTCCAGGTGTTGTCGATGGACTACAACATCCTGGCCAACCAGTCCAGCGGCAGCACCAAGGGCGACCCGGGCAAGTACGACGAGTGGCGCGACCAGGCCAAGGGCGCGTACCTGGCCGGCTTCAACCGCGCCTACACCACCAACCGGGCGCCGTTCTTCATCGGCAACCACTTCGAGCAGTGGAACGGCGGCATCTACATGGACGCCGTCGAGGAGACCCTGAAGGCGATCGCGGGCAAGCCCGAGGTCCGGCTGGTCTCCTTCCGCCAGCTGGTGGAGTGGCTGGAGGTCCAGGACGAGTCCACCCTGCGCAAGCTGCGGACGCTGGGCGTCGGGAAGGAGCCCGCGGGCGGCTGGGAGAGTTTCCTGGGCTCGGCCGGGTGAGCGGCGCGGGCTGAGCCCGCCGGGCGCAGGCGAAGCGGAACCCGCGCGTACGGTCCGCGCGTCAGCCGCGCGGTTCGTCCTCCGCCAGCAAATGCTCGGCCACCACCGCCGCCCCGTCCTGGCCCATCAGGATCGTGTAGTGGTTGGTCCCCGGGACCGGCGAGACCGAGACCTCGGCCAGATCGAGTGCCGCGGCTTCGAGCCGGGTCTGGTCGTAGAGGCCCTGGGGCTCGTCCTGCAGCCCGCGTTCCGCCCAGAGCAGCCGGACGGGGCAGGAGACCCGGTGGATCGCGGTGGTCACATCGGCGTCGAGCATGACCTGGCGGCTGTCCTCCCGGATGGCTTCCGGCACGCATGAGGAACGCAGTTCGGGCTCCGCACCGACCAGGTCCCGCTGAGCGAAGGCGTCGCTCTCGGCCGTCCACTCGGCGGCGAAGGCCGGCAGGCCGCGCCAGAAGCCGCGGTAGGCCTCCCGGTCGGGGAAGGTCGTCGACAGCCGGGCGAGGGACGGGCCGAGCACGGCGGCCATCACCTCGTCCGGGTCGGCGCCGACGGGCAGCGGGAAGCTGACCGCGCCGTCCACCAGGAGCAGCCGTTCCACCAGCGCCGGGTGCCGGAGGGCGGTCAGCGCGGCCACCCAGGCGCCCATCGAGTGCCCCGCCAGCCTGACCCGGCCCAAGCCCAGGGCGCCGATCAGCTCGGACAGGTCGTCGGCGTGCCGGGCGATACCGTAGGGCGCGCGGACCGTCCGGCTGGCGGCCCGGCCGCGCAGGTCGGGGGCGATCAGAGTGGCCCGGCCGGCGAGCTGACGGGCCACCTGCCCCCAGGCCAGGGCGTTGGCGGTGGTGCCGTGGGCCGCCACCACGGTCGGCGCGCCGGGCACGGTGGCCGGCCACCGGACCACGGCCAGGTCTCCGCCGGGCACGGCGACGGTCAGTTCTTCGGGTGCGGGGGTCTCGGGGCTCACGCGGTACACACCTTCCGGGGGTCGGTCGGGGTCCTGGAGTGCTGCGGGTCTGGCCGGAACCGTAGGCGGGGCCGGTCTGCCGCAGTATGTGGCAGGACACCGCTTCGGCGACAGCGGCTGTGTGTTCGTCAGCCATACCCGGTGGCCCGTACGGCGTTGCGGTCCGTTGGACCGTCGAGGTGGCCGCCGGGCACACACCGGACGAGGTCCCGAGCCCTCGCCGGGCGCGTACTGCCCCCGGTCGTCCCCACGACGCTCCCGACGCCTCCCGTGCCCCCGGTGCCACCGGCCGCCGCCCCGATGCGTCACGGCCGGTCCCGGTTGCCCGCCACTAGCACCGATCAGCCGCGAAGCGTACCGATTCCGCCAGATCTTCACTCCCAGGGCAAGGTCGCTTCCAGGATTGGTTGCGATCACTCTTGGCGCTGAGGAGAGTTGACAGGTAGTCACGAGCCGCCGAACCACATCCACTCCTCGGCTGCGGCGACAAGCCGATTCGCCACAACTCCGAATCAGCACCGGCCACCGGGGCCATGCCTCCGGCGGGGTGGCGCGCTCGTTCCGAGCCGAAGCGGTGACGGCCCTTCAGCCGTCGCGGCCTCGGCGGTTCGCCAGACGTGCTTCGATCTGGAGACCGCAGCTCCAGACGGCGAGTCCGGGGGGACTCGCCGGCACCTAGTTCAGGGGCAGCAACAGGGCCGCGACAGCACGGCCCTCGGGG
Source organism: Kitasatospora sp. NPDC001175 (assembly GCF_053598215.1). Lineage (NCBI taxonomy): Bacteria > Bacillati > Actinomycetota > Actinomycetes > Kitasatosporales > Streptomycetaceae > Kitasatospora > Kitasatospora sp. NPDC001175. The sequence goes on from NZ_JBSFJU010000009.1 coordinate 32,303, forward strand.
GGAGTCACCGCCATGCCGACGACCGAGGCATACCCGCAACCACCGATACCGGAGCACACCCGGACCCACACGCCTCACCAGACACTCCAGGAACACCACCGTTCATCCGGGTCGATCGGCCGCATCGAACCGCCGTACGACTACGAGCGCTTCAGCCGCCTCGCCGGCCCGCTGACCGAGCCGCCCGCCGGGACGCCGTACCGGGTCCAGTACCGCAGTCTGCTGAGCGAGGAGCCGCACCGGATCCGCGCCGCCCTGCTGCTGATCGCCGCGCCCGTGGTCGAGGCGGTCCTGCTGGTCTGGCTGCTGCTGCCGGGGCACTGGCCGCTGCGGCCGGGCGAGACCCAGCCGTGGCTGCCGGCCGCCGACAAGGTGATGATCGTGATCATCGCCCTGATCGAGGCCTTCCGGCTGGTCAACGTGGTCTCCAACGCGCACGCCACCCTCGTCGCCCGCGATCCGGTCCCGGTGGCTGCGCAGACCGGCACCCGGGTCGCGTTCCTCACCACCTGTGTGCCGGGCAAGGAGCCGCCGGAGACGGTCCGGGCGACCCTGACCGCCGCACTCGCCGTCCGGCACGACGGCCCCTACGACGTCTGGCTGCTGGACGAGGGCGACGATGCCGAAATGCGAAGTCTGTGCGCCGAGTTGGGGGTGCACCACTTCAGCCGCCACGGCATCGGGCGGTGGAACCAGCCTAAGGGGCGCTTCCGCGCCCGCACCAAGCACGGCAACTACAACAGCTGGCTCGACGAGCACGGCGAGGACTACGACTTCTGGGTCTCGGTGGACACCGACCACGTCCCGCTGCCCGACTTCTGCGAGCGGATGCTCGGCTACTTCCGCGACCCGGACGTCGCGTTCGTGGTCGGCCCGCAGGTGTACGGGAACTACGGCAGCTCGCCGTCGGCCGTCACCAGGTTCTCCGAGAGCCAGCAGTTCCTCTTCCACGCGCTGATCCAGCGGGCCGGGAACCGTTACGGCGCACCGATGTTCGTCGGCACCAACAACGCCGTACGGCTCAAGGCCCTGCGGTCCATCGGCGGGCTCTACGACTCGATCACCGAGGACATGGCGACCGGCCTGGAGTTCCACCGCCGGCGCAACCCCGCGACCGGCGCGCGGTGGAAGTCGGTCTACACCCCGGACGTGCTGGCCGTCGGCGAGGGGCCGTCCTCCTGGACGGACTTCTTCTCGCAACAGCTGCGCTGGAGCCGCGGCACCTACGAGACCATCCTCACCCAGTACTGGCGGGCCGCCTGGCGGCTGTCGCCCGGCCGGCTGCTCAACTACACGCTGATGGTGTGCTTCTACCCGATGGCGGCGCTCACCTGGCTGCTCGGCGGCCTCTCCAGCGTGCTCTACCTCGGCTTCGGGGCCTCGGGTGTGCACGTCTCCTCCGAGATCTGGATGATGCTCTACAGCGACGCCGCCGCCCTCCAGGTGCTGCTCTACACCTGGAACCGCAAGCACAACGTCAGCCCGCACGAACCGGCCGGGTCCTCCGGGGTCGCCGGGATGGTGATGTCCGCGCTCTGCGGGCCCGTCTACGCCGCCTCGCTGCTGCAGGCCGCGCTGCGCCGCAGAAGCCGCTTCGTGGTCACCCCGAAGGGCGACTCCGCCAGCCCCGACCGGGCGGCCACCTTCCGCATCCACCTGTTCTGGGTGCTGGTCTTCGGCGGCTCGGTGGCCGCCTCCTTCTTCACCGGCCACGACCACGTCGCCATGCGGACGTGGGCCTGCATCGCGCTGTTCTTCAGCCTGCTGCCGATGCTCATCCGGGCGTACGGCCGGCTGCGCCGCCGCGACCGCGCCTGATCCGGCGCCTTCCGCCCGTTCACACCACCCGCACCAGCTCCCCTGGGGGGACCCGTCATGAAGATCCGCCACACCGGCGGCCGGACCAGGCGCTACGCGCTGGGCAGCACCGTCGCGCTCGTCGTCGCCGGCATGAACGCGCCGGCCGTCCTCGGCTTCGCCGGGGACCAGTACCACCAGTACGTCATCAACCAGCCCGGCTACAAGGCCGAGCACGGCCACTGGCAGACCCTCGAACTGCCCACCCGGTTCCGGGTCGACGCGATCCACGCCACCCTGCTGCGCACCGGGAAGATCCTGATCGTCGCGGGCTCCGGCAACGACCAGCAGGCCTTCGACGCCGGCACCTTCAAGACCCTGCTCTGGGACCCGGTGAAGAGCACCTACAAACTGATACCCACCCCCGTGGACATGTTCTGCGGCGGACACACCTCGCTCCCCGACGGCCGAGTCCTGGTGGCCGGCGGCACCCTGCGCTACGAACAGCTGGACGGCGCGGTCAAGAAGGCCGCCGGCACCATGCGGGTGCGCAACGAGAACCCGGACGCCCCGCGCACCTTCCCCAAGGGCACCGTCTTCACCGGCCCGGGCGGCCGCGACTACGCCTCCACCGCCCCGGTCACCGTCCCCGCCGCCACCAAGACGGTCGCCAGGACCGCGGACGGCCGGACCGAAGTCACCGTCACCGCCGGGGAGCGGCAGGTCTTCGTCGAGGCCGTCGCCGAGGGCGGCTCCTACGTCGACCAGAACCCGACCCAGTACCGGATCAAGGGCCTCACCGGCGCCGACGCCCGCAACCTCTACGGCATGGGCGGCAAGATGACCCTGGACAAGCAGGACTTCCAGGGCATCCGCAGCGCCTACGAGTTCAACCCGGACACCGAACTCTACGAGCAGGTCCCGGACATGGCGTACGCCCGCTGGTACCCGACCCTCACCGGGCTCGGCGACGGCAAGGTCGTCACGGTCTCCGGCCTGGACGACACCGGCCAGATCCTCAGCGGCAACGACAACGAGCTGTTCGACCCGGCGACCCGCACCTGGTCCAAGGCCCCCGACCGGTACTTCCCGACCTACCCGTCGCTCTTCCTTACCGCCTCCGGCAAGCTCTTCTACTCCGGTTCCAACGCGGGCTACGGCCCGGCCGACAAGGGCCGCACCCCCGGTCTGTGGGACCTGAAGAACAACAGCTTCCAGACCGTCGACGGCCTGCGCGACCCGGACCAGCTGGAGACCTCCTCCTCGGTGCTGCTGCCGCCCGCCCAGTCGCAGAAGGTGATGGTGCTGGGCGGCGGCGGGGTCGGCGAGTCCCCGGCCTCCACCGCCCGGACCGGCATCGCCGACCTGGGCGCAGCCGAGCCGCGCTTCGTCCCCGGCCCGGACCTTCCCGCCGGCGGCACCCGCTACCTCAACAGCGTGATCCTGCCCGACGACACCGTCTTCACCACCGGCGGCTCCAGCGACTACCGCGGCAAGCACCGCAGCGACCTGCTGAAGGCGCAGACGTACCACCCCGACAGCAACACCTTCAGCACCGCCGCCGCGCCGACCGTCGGCCGGGACTACCACTCCGAGGCCCTGCTGCTCCCCGACGGCCGGGTGGTCGTGCTCGGCTCCAACCCGCTGTTCGCCGACAAGGCCGACACCCAGCCGGCCGAGTTCGAGCAGCGGATCGAGATCTACTCCCCGGCGTACCTGTACCACGGGCAGCGGCCCGAGATCACCGCCGCGCCCGGCCGGGCGAGCCTCGGCAGCGAGATCACCGTGGCCACCCCGGCCCCGGATCAGATCGCCACCGCCAAGCTGATCCGGCCGAGCTCGGTCACCCACGCCACCGACGTCGAGCAGCGCTCGGTCGCCCTGGACATCACCGGACGCGGCGCCACCGGGATGACCCTCTCGCTGCCGCGCAACCCCGACCTGCTGCCGCCGGGCTGGTACATGCTCTTCGCCACCGACCACAACGGGACGCCCTCGGTGGCGCGCTGGATCCAGGTCACCGACTGACCTTCGACGGCGGCCGGTTCGGGGGCAGTCCGCTTCCCTGGGACCGGCCGCCGCCCGGTCAGCTGCGGGCCAGCCCCAGGGCGTACGGGAGCCAGAACTCGCCTGCCCTGGGCTCGCCCCGGCCGCAGTCGCCGTCGGACTCGCCCGGGTTCTTGATCCAGAGGTAGGCGTCCACCCCCGGCCGCCCGGTCCCGGTGGTCGGCGTCTCGCCCAGTGCCCGCCCGGCCGGATTGCACCAGTCGCGGTCCCCGAGCGGGCCGTTGCCGTTGCGGCTGGTGTCGATCACGTAGTGCTTGCCGCCGAGCAGTCCGGACAGCTTGTCGCCGTACTCCGAACTCTGCTCGGTGGTGTAGAAGTTGGAGACGTTGACGGAGAAGCCGTCGGCCTCGGCGATCCCGGAGCGGCGCAGCGCGTCGGCGAGCCGGTCCTGGTCCTTGAGCCAGCCCGAGTTGCCCGCGTCCAGGTACACCCGGACCTTGGAGTGCTTCTTCAACTCGCCTACTGCGTACGCCAGCAGGTCGTAGCGCTCGGCGGCGGCCGCCGCCGTCACCCCGCAGCCGTCCAGGGTGTGTGCCACGGCGTCCGGCTCCAGGATCACCCAGGCGGCCCGGTCGGCCAGGCCGGCGGCGAGGGCGGCGATCCAGTCCCGGTAGGCGGCCGCGTCGGCGGCGCCGCCGGCCGAGAACTGCCCGCAGTCGCGGTGCGGTATGTCGTACGCGACGATCAGGGCGGTGCGGCTGGCCGCGGCGGCCTTGATCGTCAGCTCCTCGGCCTCGGTCCGGGCGTCCTGGCCACCGAGCCAGAGCGCGGAGGGCTGGTCGGCGATCCTGGTCAGGGTCTTCGCGTCCGAGCCCTTGACCTTCGCCAACTCCATTGCGGCGGAGCTCTGGTCGGAGACGTAGAAGGCCTGCCCCGGCTGCTGCCCGAGCAGCCTGCCGGGACCGGCGGCCGGCTTCGCGCCCCCCGACGCCACATCGCCGCACCCGGCCACCGCACCCGCCGACAGCGCCGCCAGTGCGGCCGCCGCAACCACTCGCCACCCCAGGCGCCCCACGACTGCCCCTCCCCACCTTCGCGGTCGGCACCAGCTTCGCACAGCCGGTGCCGACCGGGGCGCTATCGCCGACAAGTGTGCGGCGAGCGGGGGTCGGGGTTGTCGAGCGGCGGCGTCAGGCGGACGCGAGGTCCGGCACCCGCCAGTCGATCGGCTCCGAACCGAAGCCCGCCAGCGCCTCGTTGATCTGCGAGAACGGACGGCTGCCGAAGAACAGCTTGGCCGACAGCGGCGACGGGTGCGCCCCCTGCACCACCACGTGCCGCGAGGTGTCGATCAGCGGCAGCTTCTTCTTGGCGTAGTTGCCCCAGAGCACGAAGACACAGGGCTGCTCACGGTCGCTGACCGCCTTGATCACCGCGTCGGTGAACTTCTCCCAGCCCTTGCCCTTGTGCGAGTTGGCCTCGTGGGCGCGGACCGTCAGCACCGCGTTGAGCAGCAGCACGCCCTGCTCGGCCCAGTGCATCAGATAGCCGTTGTCCGGCGCCGGAACGCCGAGGTCGGCGTGCAGCTCCTTGAAGATGTTCCGCAACGAGGGCGGGGTCTTGGTGCCGGGCAGCACCGAGAAGCTCATGCCGTGCGCCTGGCCGTCGTCGTGGTACGGGTCCTGACCGAGCACCAGGACGCGGACGTCCTGGTAGGGCGTGGCCTCCAGCGCCGAGAACTCCTGACCGCTCGGCGGGAAGACCTGGTGCTCGGCCCGCTGCTGCGCCACGAACTTCGCCAGCTCCGCGAAGTACGGCTTCTCCAGCTCCCCCGCCAGCGCCTCGTGCCAGAACTCCGGCACCTCGAATTCCGTGCCCACGGCCACCTCAGCCAGCTCCGTCACGACTCAACCTCCCACCGGGCCGCGCCCGGACCGCACGTCCACTTGCACCGAGAACGCTACACAGACCCACCGACAACGCCCGCCCCGGGCGGGAAGCCGCCCGGGGCGCGAGGGAGCTCACGGTGGAACACCCCGGCCGGAGGCCGGCGCAAGGACAAGGATCCGCCCGGTCAGATCAGTTCGATCAGGTCCGCGACCGAGGCGACCACCCGGCCCGGCCGGTACGGGAACCGCTCGACATCCTCCGCGGCCGTGAGACCGGTGAGCACCAGAATGGTCTCCAGACCGGCCTCCATGCCCGACACGATGTCGGTGTCCATCCGGTCGCCGATCATCGCCGTACTCTCCGAGTGCGCACCGGCGGTGTTCAGCGCCTCCCGCATCATCAGCGGGTTGGGCTTGCCCACGAAGTACGGCTCCACCCCGGTCGCCTTGGTGATCAGCGCCGCGACCGAGCCGGTGGCCGGCAGCACGCCCTCGGTGGACGGGCCGGTCTCGTCCGGGTTGGTGCAGATGAACCGGGCGCCCGCATTTATCAGCCGGATCGCCTTGGTGAGCGCCTCGAAGCTGTAGGTGCGGGTCTCGCCGAGCACCACGTAGTCGGGGTTGTTGTCGGTCAGCACATAGCCGGCCTGGTACAGCGCGGTGGTCAGTCCGGCCTCGCCGATGACGTACGCGGTGCCGCCGGGCCGCTGGCCCTTGAGGAACTTCGCGGTCGCCAGCGCGGAGGTCCAGATGCACTCCTCCGGCACCTCCAGGCCCATCCCGGCGAGCCGGGCGCTGAGGTCGCGAGGGGTGTAGATCGAGTTGTTGGTCAGCACCAGGAACGGCTTGCCGGACTCGCGCAGACGCCGGAGGAACTCCTCCGCGCCCGGGATCGGCGTGCCTTCGTGGATGAGGACGCCGTCCATGTCGGTCAGCCAGGACTCGATGGGCTTGCGGTCTGCCACGTGCATGTCTCCAGAGGTCGTGCGTGGTGGTACGGACGTCATCCGGCCGTACGGAACTGCGAACCCGACCGCCCGGGCACAGCCGGCGATCGGGGGTGTTACTGGCTGCCCCAACGGCTCAAGCCTAATCCGCACGCATGCCCGACTGAAGCGCGTCCCGCCTGCCGGACCCCACTGTCCACCCGCCGTATCCGAAGCCTTCACCCGGCCCGGCCGGCACCCCGCTGCCTCAACGGAGGCTTAAGCCACCCCTAAGCGCACTGATTCCGCGTCAACTCCCGTGTGCGGCACGGATAGCGTACGGACACAGAGCGTTCCCCCGCCGCTCGTGCACCGCCGAAGGTGCGTCGCGACCAAGCACGCCGGGCTCCCCGAGCCCCGCAGTCCCGTCCCACCCGAAGGAGCGTCCCCCGCCATGTCCGTCCGCCGCACCACCGCCACCGCCGCCGCCCTCACGCTGGCCGGCTGCACCCTGGCCGGCGCCCTCGGCTCCGGCGCCGCGTACGCGCACGGCTCGATGCAGAACCCGCTCAGCCGGGTCGAAGGCTGCTACCTGGAAGGCCCCGAGCACCCGAAGTCAAACGCCTGCAAGGCCGCCATCGCGCTCGGCGGCACCCAGGCCATGTACGACTGGAACGGCGTACGGATCGGCAACGCCGCCGGGCGGCACCGGCAGCTGATCCCGGACGGCCGCCTGTGCAGCGCGGGCGACAACGAGTTCGCGGGTCTCGACCTGCCGCGTGCCGACTGGCCGGCGACCAACCTCACCTCGGGCGCCGACTTCACCTTCCGGTTCCGTGCCACCGCACCGCACCGGGGCACCTTCCAGCTCTTCATCACCAACAGCGGCTACGACCCGTCCCGGCCACTGAGCTGGTCCGACCTGGAGTCCAAGCCCTTCCTGACGATCACCGACCCGAAGCTGGCGGACGGCCAGTACGTGCTGCCCGGCAAGGTCCCGGCGGGCAAGAAGGGCCGTCAGCTGATCTACGCGATCTGGCAGCGCTCGGACAGCCCGGAGGCCTTCTACTCCTGCTCGGACGTGGTCTTCGACGGCTCGGGCAGCACCGCCGGCACGGCGGCCGTCCCGGCCTCGGACAGCGGTGTGCGGCACGTGCACGACGCCGCGCAGCACGGTTCGGCCGAGCCCGCGGCGGCCGCCGCCGTACCGGCCCGGGCCGCCGTACCCGCGCAGTCCCCCGCCCGGCCCGCCGGCGCGCAGCTCGCCGAGACCGGCACCGGCCGGGCGACCGGCATGATGGCCGCCGTCGGGGCCTCCTTCCTGCTGGCCGGCGGCACCGTCCTCCACCTGGGCCGTCGTCGCCGCGCCGCGGCAGCGCGCGCCCGCTGAACCGCCCGCGCCGACCGGGCGGTTCACCTCCGACCCCCGGGTACCGGCCCGCGCCCACGATCCCCCCTCCCCGGCGCGCCCGGTACCCGGGTTCGACCGCTCCGCCGGTCCGCGGACCCTGCCCCGCCCCGGGCGCGGCCGAGTCCCGGACCGGCGGACGCGTGCCCGGCTGCCATGCGACGGACGGCGGGCGCTGCCTGAGACCGCGGCAGGAGGGGCGCGTGATTGAGTAGGGGGCATGAGCAGCAGCACGTCGCACCCCCCGTTCCGCGTCGGTCTGATCGGCTACGGTCTGGCCGGCTCCGCCTTCCACGCCCCACTGATCGCCGCCACCCCCGGCCTGCGGCTGGAAGCGGTGGTCACCGCCGACCCCGAGCGCCGGGACCAGCTGCGGCAGGAGCACCCGGGTGCCCGTCCGCTGGACACCCCCGAGCAGTTGCTCGCCGAGGCGGACCGGATCGACCTGGTGGTGATCGCCTCGCCCAACCGCACCCATGTCCCGCTGGCCCGGACCGCGCTGGAGGCCGGCCTGCCGACCGTGGTTGACAAGCCGCTGGCCGCCACCGCCGCCGAGGCCCGCGAACTCTGCGAGCTGTCGGACCGGACCGGGGTGCTGCTCTCGGTGTTCCAGAACCGCCGCTGGGACGGTGACTTCCGCACTGCCCGCCGGCTGGTGGAGTCGGGCGCGCTGGGCCGGGTGCACCGCTTCGAGTCCCGGTTCGAGCGGTTCCGCCCGAAGCCCAAGGCGGGCTGGCGCGAACTGGCCGACCCGGCCGAGGCCGGCGGCACCCTGTACGACCTGGGCAGCCACCTGGTGGACCAGGCCCTCACCCTGTTCGGCCCGATCGACACGGTGTACGCGGAGATCGACGTCCGGCGGGACGGCGCGGTGGTGGACGACGACGCCTTCCTCGCCCTCACCCACGCATCCGGCGTCCGCTCGCACCTGTGGACCAGTGCGCTGACCCCGCTCGCCGGTCCGCGGCTGCGGGTGCTCGGCGACACGGCCGGGTACGTCAAGTTCGGTATGGACCCGCAGGAGACCGATCTGCGGGCGGGCCGGCGACCCGACGACGGTGGGGCCTGGGGCGCGGACGACCCCGCCGCGTACGGCACCCTCGGCACCGACGAGTCCTCCGCCCCGATCCCCACCGACCCGGGTGACTACCCCGCCTACTACGCCGGCATCGCCGCCTCCCTCGCCGACGGCACCCCGCCGCCGGTCGACCCCCGGGACGCCGTCACCACCCTGGCCGTCCTGGAGGCCGCCCGCGCCTCCGCCGCCACGGGCAACGTCGTCCGGCTGCCGTAGCGGCGGGTGCGGGGAACCGCGGCGATCACACGGCCGCGGACGTGCCCGGCCTCGTACCCGGTTCCCCGCGCCCCGCCCTTCCCGTACGATCGCGCTGAACGCCGTCCCAGCCCCGAAGGAGGTCGCCGTGCCGTTCGTCGCCGTACTGCTCGGCCTGCTCCGGGTGTTGACGGGTGATCTGCTGCTCGGGCCCGCGCCCCTGACGGCCGTCGCGGCCGCCGCCACTCTGGTGCTGCTGGCCGGTGTCGCCGGTGCCGTGCTGGCCACCGGCCGCCTGCTCGGGGCGAGCGCCCCGGTGCTGGTCCGCTCCGGCGCGCTGCGCAGGCGCGCGTTCACGACGGCCTTCCTCCCGCAGCGTGATCCGGACGCCCGGGGCCGCCGTCGCCCCAGGGCACCGGGTGCGGCCCTGGCGGCCGCGTAACTCCCGCTCCAGACAACGGCCCGCGCGGCCGCCCTCCGCCGACATCTCATCCCACGAGACCCCGGAGGGCTCGCACCACCATGTCCGTCTTCGCGTTGCTCGACCCTGCCGTACACCTGGCCCACGACGCCGTCGCGGCCCTGGCCGCGTTCCTGCCGACCGCGCTCGCGGTCGTCGTCTTCACCCTCTGCGTACGCCTCGCGCTGCACCCGTTGGCCCGGGCCGCCGCGCGCGGCCACAAGGCGCAGGCGCGGCTCGCCCCCAGGATCGCCGAACTGCGGCGCAAGCACGCCGCGCAGCCGGAGAAGCTGCAGTCCGCGCTGGCCGAGCTGTACCGCGCGGAGCGGGTTTCACCGGTCGCGGGCTGCCTGCCGGCCCTGGCACAGGCCCCCTTCTTCTCGGTGATGTACCGGCTGTTCACCACACCCGATGACCTGCTGCACCACACGGTGTTCGGCGTTCCGCTCGGGCTGCACGTGGGCGCCGCGCACGGCCAGGGCCAGTTGCTGGTCTTCGGCGTGCTGTACGCGGCCCTGGCCGGTGTCGGCTTCCTGTCCTTCCGGAGCGCCCGGCGGTCGGTGACGGATCCGACGGCGCCCGGTGCGGCGCTGATGCCGTATCTCTCGTTCGGCACCGTGCTGTTCGCCGCGCTGGTCCCGCTCGCGGCGGGGATCTACCTGCTCACCACCACCGCGTGGAGCGTCGCCGAGCGCGCCTGGCTGCACCGAGGCAGCCAGCCCCGTCAGCCCCTGGCGGTCCAGCCCGCGAGGTAGTCGTCGATCTCGGCGGCCAGCCGGGCCTTGCCGCTCCCGTCCAGGAAGGACGCCTCGACGGCGTTCCGGGCGAGGGCGGCGACACCGGCCTCGTCCAAGCCGAGCAGGCGGGCGGCGACCGCGTACTCGGTGTTGAGGTCGGTGCCGAACATCGGCGGGTCGTCGCTGTTGACCGTGACGAGCAGGCCCGCGTCGACCATCTGCCTGATCGGGTGGTCCTCCATCCGATCGACGGCCCGGGTGGCGATGTTGGAGGTCGGGCAGACCTCCAGCGGGATGCGGTGCTCGCCGAGGTGGTCCAGCAGCGCCGGGTCCTTGACCGCCTGGGTGCCGTGGCCGATCCGCTCGGCGCCCAGCACCCGGATGGCGTCCCAGACCGTCTGCGGTCCGGTGGTCTCACCGGCGTGCGGGACGCTGTGCAGGCCGGCCGCCCGGGCCCGGTCGAAGTAGGGCTTGAACTGCGGGCGCGGCACGCCGATCTCCGGTCCGCCGAGCCCGAAGCTGACCAGGCCCTCGGGTGCCAGCTCGACGGCCATCCGGGCGGTCTCCTCGGCGCTCGCCAGTCCGGCCTCGCCGGGGATGTCGAAGCACCAGCGCAGTACCACGCCGAGGTCGCGTTCGGCGGTGATCCGGGCGTCCTCGATCGCCTCCATGAAGGCGACGTCCGGGATGCCGCGGTTGGTGGAGGAGTAGGGGGTGACGGTCAGCTCGGCGTAGCGGATCTGCTGGCGGGCCATGTCCTCGGCCACGCCGTAGGTCAGCGCCCGGACGTCCTCGGCGTCCCTGATCAGGTCGACCACGCTCAGGTAGACCTCGATGAAGTGCGCGAAGTCGGTGAAGGTGAAGTACTCGGCGAGCGCCGCCGGGTCGGTCGGCACCTTGGTCTTCCCCGCGTGGCGGGTGGCCAGTTCCGCGACCACCCGGGGCGAGGCCGAACCGACGTGGTGCACGTGCAGTTCCGCCTTCGGCATGCCGGCGATGAACGCCTCGATCCCGCTCTTGCCCTCGACCACCGGACACTCCTCTTCGCGCATTGGTTCGATCCTGCATGCTAACCGCCCAGCGCCACCGCCACGGTGTGGATCAGCAGACCGGCCAGCGCACCGACCACCGTGCCGTTGATCCGGATGAACTGCAGGTCCCGGCCCACGTTGGCCTCGATCTTCCGCGAGGCCTCGTCGGCGTCCCAGCCGGCCACGGTCTCCGAGATCAGCGAGGTGATCTCCCTCCGATAGGTCTCCACCACGTACTGGGCGGCGTCCTGGAGCCAGCCGTCGGTCTTGGCCTGGAGCCTGGCGTCGGTGGCGAGGCGGTGTCCGAAGGAGCGCAGCCCGGCCGCTATCCGGCGGCGCAGCTCGCTGCGCTCGTCCTCGGCGGCGCTCAGGACCAGGGTACGGACGGCCGCCCAGGAGGAGGCGATCAGGTCCTGCACCTCGGGGCGGGCGAGCAGGTCGGACTTGGCCCGCTCGACCCGGGCGATGATCGCGGGGTCGTGCTGGAGCTCGGTGGCGAAGTCGGCGAGGAAGTTGTCGATCGCGCCCCGGGCCGGGTGCTCGGGGTCGTCCCTGATGTCGGTGACGAAGCGCATCAGCTCCTTGTAGACCCGTTCGCCGACCTGGTGGTCGATGAACTTGGGCGTCCAGAGCGGCGTCCGCTGGGTGACCCGCTGCACCACCTCCTCGTGGTGCACGGTCAGCCAGTCGTGCGCGCGGACGGCGATCAGGTCGACCATCCCCCGGTGGCCGCCGTCCGAGACCACCTTGCCGAGCAGCCGCCCGGCCGGTTCCGCGATCGAGGTGGCGGCGGCCCGTCTGGTCACGGCCTCGGCCACCACCGCCTGGACGTCCTCGTCGCGCAGCACCGCGAGTACGCCGCGCAGGGCGGCCGCGCTCTCCTTGGTGACCCGCTCGGCGCTGCCCGGGGCGGCCAGCCACTCACCCAGCCGCCGGGCGATCCCGATCACGGCGAGCCGCTCGCGCACCACATGGCCGGACAGGAAGTTCTCGCCGACGAAGTCGCCCAGGGACTTGCCGAAGGCGTCCTTCTTGGTGGGGATGATCGCGGTGTGCGGGATGGGCAGGCCGAACGGGCGGCGGAACAGCGCGGTTACCGCGAACCAGTCAGCCAGGGCGCCGACCATGCCGGCCTCGGCGGCCGCCGCGACGTACCCGGACCAGGCGCCCGCGCCCACGCCCCGGGCCCAGGTCGCCAGGCCGAACACCGCTGTCGCGAAGGCCAGCAGGCCGGTCGCGATGGTCTTCATCCGCCGGACGCCCCGGCGTTTCTCCTCGTCGGCCGCGGTGAAGCTGATCCCGGCGGCCGCCCTGACCCTCTGATCCACACTCACCCGTCCAGTCTGCCCCGCAGGCCCCGAAGGGGATCCGTCCACCCCGCCGATATCCGGGTCAAACCGGGGACGCCCTCAGGGGGATGACCCCCGTGGCAGCTCGGGCGGGATACGGGCGATGGCCGCCCGACGGGTCCAGGCAGGCGCTGAGGTACGGCATGGTGTTGTAGACCGCGATCACCACGCTGACGTCGGGTGGTGCGCTCGGCCGCACCGCCCCTCGGGAGGCCGTCGCCTCTCGTGAAGTCACAAGGGATCCAACGGCCTTGGGGCGGCCCGGTCGCCGCCCACCACCTGACAACCCGATGGCGGTCCGGCAATTCGTCCCTGGCGGGAACCGCCGGACCGGCCTTGGCGGGATCGTTCCGCCGAACCCGGCCGCTCAGCGGGCCCGACGGCCCCCCGCCAGCGGTGCCAGCGCACCCATGACGACCCAGAGGACGGCCACCGCACACACTCCCGGCCAGCCCCAGCGCCCGAACGCCGCACCCGCCAGCGCGGAGGCGGTGGCGCCGGCCGCGAAGGCGGCGACCACATAGGCGGTGTTGGCCGTGGACGGGGTGTCGGTCGCCGCGAGTGCCCTGGTCTGGTTGGCGACCTGGCCGGCCACCAGTCCCGCGTGCACCAGGACCGCTCCCGCGCACAGCGCCGCGATCCGCTGCCCGCCCCACCAGAACAGCAGCAGGGAGAGCGCCACGGCCCCGTACGACAGCGCGACCACCCGGGCCGCCCCGAGCCGTCCGGTCCATCGGCCGGCCAGCGGCGCCACCACCGAAGAGGCCAGCCCGAACAGGCCGAACATGCCTGCCGCGGCGGTGGAGAGCCCGTACCGCGGCCCGGTCAGCAGCAGGGCCAGTGTCGTCCACACCGCGCTCCAGCCGCCGTAGAGCCCGGCCTGCCGCAGGCAGGCGGTGCGCAGCTCGGCCGAACCGGCGAGCAGCCGCGGCAGCGAGGCGATCGCCCGCAGCGGCGAGCTCCGCCGAGGGGCCCTGGCCTCCGGGGGCAGCAGCGCGGCGGTGGTCAGCCCGACGATGAGGGTCAGCACCGCCGCGCCGAAGTAGACCGATCGCCAGCCGTACGCCTGTCCAGCCAGCCCTCCGAGCACCCGGGCGGCCACCACGCCGGTGAACAGGCCCGAGACCACGATCCCCACCTGGCGGGCCCGGTCCGCCGCCGGGGCCCGCTCGGCGATCAGCGGTACCAGCAGCTGCGGGATCACGGTCGCCGCGCACACCGCGAAGACCGCGGCGGCGAGGACCGGCAGGCCCGTCGAGGTTCCGGCGCCGACCAGGGCGGCGGCGGCGACGACGGACAGTCCGCCGACCAGTCTGCGCCTGGGGACCGTGTCACCAAGCGGAGCGAAGAGCAACAGGCCTGCGGCGTAGCCGAGTTGGGCCACCGAGGCGACCCATCCCGCAGCCGAGGCGGGCGCCCCGAAGCTCCGGGCGATCAGGCCGAGCAGGGGCTGGGCGAGGTAGACGTTGGCGACGGTGATCGTGGTGCAGAGCGTCACGACCGCCAGCAGAACGGCGGGCGGCGTCCCGTGACACCCGCGCCCGGCGGCGGGGCCTCGATCAGCTGCGGCGGGTTCGGAGCCTGCGGTCCGCAGCGGGGGGACGTCCTGCCCGGTGGCGGTGGTCATTCGGACACCTCCGGCGCGAGCTGCGCGAGCACCGACGCCAGGTCGAAGTACGCGCGACAGTGCGCGATGAGGCCGTCGGCACCGAGCGCGAAGACGTTGACGCCCTCCCAGGCGACCGGCCGCCCGTCGGGCGTCTCGCCGGCCCCCCGCCAGGTGACGGCCATCTCGTCCCCGCCCCCGTGGACGCGGTCGGGACGGATGCCGTCGAACCGGCCGAACAGCGGCAGGACGGCGGCGAACTGGTCCCGGATCGCGGCGCGGCCTGCGAGCACGGGGGTCCCGACCGGGTCGTGGTACTCGGCATCCGGGGCGAAGGACGCCGCCCAGGCGTCCGGGTCGCCGGAGCGGGAGCCCTCGAAGAACGCGGCAACGGCGGGGGCGAGGGCAGAGGCAGAAGGAAAAGGAAAAGGAGAAGGAGAAGGAGAAGGGGAGGGGGAGGCGGTGGGCGCGGACACGGGGACTCCAGGTGCGGCGAAGTTGTAACCAACTGGTTGGTTACAACCCTGGCAGGGGCGCTCGACAACTGTCAACCAACCAGTTGGTTGGCGACTATCCTGTTCCCATGGCAGGAACCAGGGACCCCGAGGCCACCAAGGCGCGCATCTTCGCGGCGGCCACCGCCGAATTCGCCGCCCACGGCATCGCGGGCGCCCGGATCGACCGCATCGCCCGCGAGGCCAAGGCCAACAAGCAACTCATCTACGCCTACTTCGGCGACAAGGCGCAGCTCTTCGGCCAGGTCCTGCAGCAGGCACTGGTCAGCCTCGCCGCCGCCGTCCCCGTCGACCCCGAGGACCCGGACGCCTACGTCGACCGGCTGATCGAGTACCACGCCGCCCACCCCGAGCTGCTCAGGCTGCTGCTCTGGGAGGGCCTGGAGTACGGCCAGGGCGAGATCCCCTTCGAGGAGCAGCGCAAGGAGCACTACCGGGCGAAGGCCGCCCGGTTCGAGACCGCCCAGCGCGAGGGCACGCTCAAGCCGGTGTTGCCGCCGCAGGATCTGGTGTTCATCATCAGCGCGCTCGCCGGCTGGTCGTCGGCGGCGCCCCAGCTGCGCCGCATGCTGGTCGGCGAGACCGAGGCCGACGACATGCGCCTGCGCGAGTCCATCCGTACGGCGGCCCGGCGCCTCACCGGGCGCGAGGAGAGCGCGTAGGCGCATCAGGAGCGCGCGTGCCAGTCCGGACGGCCCGCCATCACGGCTCAAGGACGCGCGGGACCGCGCGGCACGGGCGCCTTCCGGGCGCGGTCTCCCGCGCCACGGCCGGCGCGCCGTGCCGCGCGGGGATCAGCCGATCGCCGACTCCGCGTACATCCGGGCGATGACGTCCTCGATCGCGGGCTCCCGCACCGACAGGTCGACGAGCGGGTAGCGGTCGGCGACCGCGGCGACGATCGGGGCGGCACTGGCCTGGGCGGGGAAGGCGAGCCACTGGCGCGGCCCCTCGACCCTGACCACCCGCACCCCGGGGACCTCGATCACGGGCCCGGCCTCGGCGAGGTCGACCACCAGGGTCCGCTCGCTCTGTCCGGCGGCGTGCAGCCCGTCCAGGCCGCCGTCGTAGACCACCCGTCCGTGGTCGATCACCATCACCCGGCCGCACAGCTGCTCGATGTCGACCAGGTCGTGGGTGGTGAGCAGCACGGTGGTCCCCCGCTCCGCGTTGACCTCGCGCAGGAACTCCCGCACCCGGGCCTTGCTGATCACGTCGAGGCCGATGGTCGGCTCGTCCAGGTAGAGCACCTGCGGGTCGTGCAGCAGCGCTGCGGCCAGGTCTCCGCGCATCCGCTGCCCGAGCGAGAGCTGGCGCACCGGCGTGTCCAACAGGCTTCCCAGGTCCAGCAGTTCGACGCAGCGGTCGAGGTTGGCCCGGTACCGGGCGTCGGGGATCCGGTAGATCCGGCGCGCCAGTTCGTAACTGTCGCGCAGCGGTAGGTCCCACCAGAGCGTGGTGCGTTGACCGAAGACCACGCCGATCCGCCTGGCCAGCCTGGCGCGTTCCCGGGCGGGGTCGACCCCGGCGACCCGCAGGTGTCCGCTGCTGGGGACCAGGATGCCGGTGAGCATCTTGATGGTGGTGGACTTGCCGGCCCCGTTCGGGCCGATGTAGCCGACGCACTCGCCGGCGCCGATGCCGAAGGTGAGCCCGTCCACGGCGTGCACCTCGCGCTTCTCGCGGCGCAGCCGGCCGGCCTTGGCCCGGATGGTGAAGCTGCGCCGGACGTCCCGCAGTTCGATCAGGCTCATGGTCTGGATTCCTTTCGGTTCTGGGTCAGTTGCCGGTGCCGCGGTATGCGCGCAGTCCGGCCCGCCAGAGCAGCGCGGCGGCGAGGACGCAGAGCGCGGCGGCGAGGGGGGAGGCGTACTGGAAGGCGGTGGGCAGGCCGAGCGGGTCGGGCTTGTCGAGGATGCGCAGTGCCGGCAGCCAGTTGACGAAGGCCAGGGGTACGCCGAAGACGACGCCGGCGACGAGTTCCTTGGCGAAGATGGTCGGCGGGTAGTGGATCAGGGTGGCGCCGCCGTAGGTCAGCGAGTTCTGGAGTTCCCTGGCCTCGCCCCACCAGAACTGCAGGGTGGCGCCGCCGACGAAGACGGCACCGAAGATCACCGTTCCGCAGAGCAGCAGTACCGGCACCAGCAGCAGCCGGTCGGCGGTCCAGTGCACCGACAGGGCGCCGAGCGACCAGCCGAGTACGGCGGCGGCCTGGAGGGGCCGGCCGAGGCGGCGCAGCGAGAAGCGTTCGGCGCAGAGCTGGGCGAGCGCGGGGGCGGGCCGGATCAGCATGACGTCGAGGGTGCCGGTGCGGATCCGCTCGCCGAGGGCGTCCACACTGCCGACGAACATGTTGGCCAGCCCCAGCGCGAGGCCCGAAGTCCCGTACAGGAAGCCGAGTTCGGGCAGCGACCAGCCGCCGAGGCGGTCGGTGTGCCGGAACATCAGCAGCAGGACGACGAAGTCCAGCGAGGTGGTCGCGAGGTTGGCGACGAGCATCAGGCAGAACGAGACCCGGTAGGCCATGGTGGCGCGGATCCACATGGCGGCGACCAGCCGCCAGGAGCGCAGCGCCCACCGCAGCCGGGCCGGCCTGCTCTCGGTCGGCAGGAGTTCAGCCACCCTGGACCACCACCTTGCGGGTCGCCAGCAGCTGGGCTCCGCGGCCGGCGGCGAGCAGCAGGACGGCCCACAGCAGCTGGAAGCCGAGTCCGGTGAGCTGGGCGGTGCCGGTGCGCCGTTCCAGCAGGATGTCGGTGGGGATCTGGATCAGTGCCGCCCAGGGCAGCACATGGGCGAGTTCGCCGAGCCGGCCGGGGAAGAGGCCGATCGGCAGCAGCATGCCCGAGAAGAACATCGCGACCACCAGCATCACCGCCCGGATGCCCTCCGAGTCGTGCAGCCAGAAGCCGGTGATCGAGACCAGGAAGCGCAGTCCGAAGCTGACCACCACGGCGAGCAGGACGGCCAGCAGGAAGACCGCCCAGACCAGCGGGTCGGCGGGCAGCGCGAGGTCGAAGGCGAGCGAGCCCGCCAGGGTGGGCAGCACGCCCCGGGCGAACAGGTGGAAGGCGGCCCGGCCGAGGTCGGTGGCCAGCCACCAGCCCTGGAAGTCCACCGGGCGGTAGAGGTCGACGGCGATGTCCCCGCTGCGGAAGCGCTCCTGGACCTCGTCCTGGAAGCCGCCGCCCCAGACCGCGACGGTGACCAGCAGGGACTGGCTGATCCAGATGTAGCTGACGGCCTGGGCGGTGTCGTAGCCGCCGAGTCCGGGCCTGGCCTGCCAGAGGGCGAGGAAGGTGTAGGCGAGGATGAAGCCGAAGACGGTGTTGGTGACGGCGCCCGCGACGGTGGCCGCACGGTAGGTGGAGTAGCGGCGGAACGCGCCCTTGGCGATGGCCAGGTAGAGCCGTGCGGTACCGCGCCGCCCGGTCTCCTCGGGGTGGCCGGGGCCCGGCCCCCGCACCGCGCTCTCGGCTCTGGGCCGTACGTAGATGTCCACCGGGGTATCCATATTGTCTCCTTGTCGACTTTTCTGGGCACGGCACTCTGCGACTGCCCGCACGCGCTCGCGCAGGCGTGCGCGCAGCGCCGAACGACTCCGACCGGCAGACCCCGGGGGTGGCGGGGTGCGGGCGGAGCTGGCGGCTCTTCAGGTGCGCTATGCGGTTGTCACCTTTCACCGTAGCGCCGCGGCGCAGGCGGTGCAGCAGCTTTTCCGCGTCCGCAAGCCCTTTGGGGCGCGAAGGGCCATGCCTTACTCCAATTCGCCCCGAAAACCAGCTGATTACGCGCCAAATCGCCCATAATCCACCCATGAGCAAGGAGCCGCCGGACCACCCCGTCGCCGGGAGCACGCCATCACATCCCCCGAGCCCGCACGACTCGCTGGAGGGCGAGGACCGCGCCGAGGGCTCGCGTCGCGACCGCCGCCGCGCCAGGCGCGCCATCCGCAGTGCCCGCCGCCGGGCGCTCCCCCGTCTGCGGCGCCTGCTGCCCACCTGGCGGATCGCCGTCGGCGGCCTGCTCTCCCTGCTCCTGCTGGGCACCGCCGCCTTCGTGGCGCTCTACCTGCTGGTCCCCGTACCGGACCCGAACGCCCGCGCGGTGGCCCAGAGCACCGTCTACTACTACGCCGACGGCACCACCGAGCTGGCCCGCACCGGCAAGGTGAACCGCCAGGACGTGGCGATCGGCCAGATCCCGCCGGCCATCCAGCACGCCGTGGTCTGCGCCGAGGACCGCTCGTTCTACCGGAACAAGGGCGTCGACCTCAAAGGCATGCTCCGCGCCGCCTGGCGCAACCTCCAGAGCATGGCTGCCAGCGGCAAGGGCACCCAGGGCGGCTCCACCATCACCCAGCAGTACGTCAAGAACTTCTACCTGACCCAGGACCAGACCATCACCCGCAAGGTGAAGGAACTGTTCATCTCGCTCAAGGTCGACCGGCAGCAGAGCAAGGACGACATCCTGGCCGGCTACCTCAACACCAGCTACTTCGGTCGCAACGCCTACGGCATCCAGACCGCCGCCCACGCCTACTACGGCGTGGACGCCGCGAAACTGACCCTCGCCCAGGGCGCCTACCTGGCCACCCTGCTGCAGGCCCCGAGCTCCTACGACGTCAAGACCAGCACCCCCGCCAACCGCGTGAAGGCCGTCGCCCGCTGGAACTACGTCCTGGACGGCATGGTCTCGATGGGCTTCCTGCGCCCCGCCGAACGCGCCTCGCTCACCTTCCCCGAGCCACTCGACCCGAAGCCCACCAAGAGCCTGAGCGGCCAGGCCGGTTACCTGGTCGGCGTCGTCGACGACTACCTGACCAACACCGGCGTACTGAGCGCGGCCAGCCTCAAGGCCGGCGGCTGGAAGATCACCACCACCTTCGACAAGGCCAAGCAGGACGCCTTCGCGGCCGCCGTCCGCAGCGAACTCACCGCCCAGCTCGACCCGAAGGCCCGCCCCGACGCCGACACCCACGTCCGGGTCGCCGGAGCCTCGATCGACCCGGCGACCGGCCGGATCGTCGCCGTCTACGGCGGCCCCGACTACGCCGGCCAACCCTTCAACGACGCCACCCGCCAGGACAACCAGGTCGGCTCCACCTTCAAGCCGATCGACCTGGCCGCCGGACTGGAGGGCAACCACAGCACCCAGTACGGCCACCGGATCACCACCGAGACCCTGTACGACGGCGACAGCCGCCTCTCGATCACCGGCGGCCCGACCGCCTACGCGCCGTCCAACGAGGACGACATCAACTACGGTGACGTCACCCTCCGCTACGCCATGATGAAGTCCGTCAACTCGGTCTACGCCCAGTTGGGCGTGGACATCGGGCTGGCCGAAGTCCGGCGGACCGCCGTGAAACTGGGCATTCCCGAGACCGTCCCCGGCATGGACCCGGCCAACACCTCGATGACGCTGGGCACCGCCACCCCCAGCGCGATCGACCTCGCCGCCGCGTACGCGACGTTCGCCAACCACGGCCAGGCGATCACCCCCTGGCCGGTCCTCAAGCTGGAGCGGCCCGGCGACAGCGAGGTCCCCAAGCTGCCGGGCCACCCCGCCCGCGCCGCCGTGGCCCGGGGCACCGCCGACGCCGTCACCGACGTCCTGGAGGACGTGGTCAGCCCCAGCGGCACCGGCGCCCTCGCCCTGGGCCTCGACCGCCCGGCCGCCGGGAAGACCGGCACCACCGACAACAACCGCTCCGCCTGGTTCGCCGGCTACACCCCCGAACTCGCCGCCGCCGTCGGCCTGTTCCGCGAGGATCCGAAGACCCACGCCAAGCTGCCGCTGGCCGGAACGGCCGGCTACGCCCGGATCAACGGCGGAGCCTTCCCCACCGCGATCTGGACCGCCTACATGGGCGGCGCGCTGCGCGGCACCCCGGTCAAGCACTTCGACCTCCAGCTGGACCGCGACAACCAGCCCGCCGAAGCCCCGCCGCCCCGGACGGCACCCGGCAGGCCGCGCTCCCCGGTACCCGCGCCCTCCGCCCCCCGCATGCCCGCGCCCGCGTCCTCCCCCACGCCCAGCCCCACCGCGCCGCCGGCCCGCCTCCCGACCGGCCGGCCGTCCCGCCCGCCGACCGCCACCGCCGTTCCGCTCCTCCCCGGCCTGTGAGCCGGCCCGTCGGCCGTCCCCGGAGCCGGCTTGCCTGCCGGTGATCCGGTGGGGAACACCGGTGATCCACCGAGGAGTAGGGTGGTCGCCATGCATCGCGGAGTTCTGCCACCTCCTGCCGCCTGAGCGGGCGGCAGGCCACTGAGGACCTGACCCGTCCCGGGCGCCACAGCCCCCGGGACGGTCGTTGCTGCCCGCAGCCGGAAGCACACGACCGACAGCCAAGTCTTCCGTGGGAGAACCCCCGTGTCTTCTGCCGTACCCGCCCTGTCCACCGGACGGGGCATGCTCTACATCACCGTCGCCGCCACCTCCTGGGGCACGGCCGGCGCAGCCGCCGCCCTCTGCTTCGACGGCAGCGGCCTGGGCCCGATGGCCCTCACCTTCTGGCGGGCCCTCGGCGGCCTGGCGCTGCTGCTGGCCGCCGCCAAGACCACGGGCCGCCGCCTGTCGGCCACGACCCCACAGCCGCGCCGCCACCGGATCACCGACACCCTGGTCAACGGCCTCGGCCTGACCCTCTTCCAGGCCGGCTACTTCGAGGCCGTCCAGGGCACCGGCCTGGCGGTGGCCACCGTGGTCACCCTCGGCGCGGCACCCGTCATGATCGCCATCGGCGCCCGGATCACCATGGGCGAGCGGATCGGCGGTACCGGCAGCGTCGCCGTGACCGGTGCGCTGACCGGCCTCGCCGTCCTGGCCCTCGGTGGCGGCAGCGGCCAGGTCCGCCCCGACGGGATCGCCTGGGCACTGCTCTCCGCCGCCGGCTACGCCTGCATCACCCTCTACACCCGCGCACAGGGCCGGGCCGGCCGGCCCCGTGACGCCTTCGCCACCACCGTCCGCTCCTTCGCGGTCTGCGCCCTCTGCCTGTTCCCGCCGGCCGCCGCCGAGGGGCTGTGGCCGCACTCGGCGGGCCTCGGCCGCACCCTCGCCCTGCTGCTGTACATCGCCGCCGTACCCACGGCACTCGGGTACGCGCTGTACTTCGCCGGCGCCGCGATCGTCCGGGCCACCACCGCCTCGGTGATCGCCCTGATCGAACCGGTCAGCGCCACCGTGATCGCGGTCGCCCTGCTCGGCGAGCACCTCACCGCCGCGACCGTGGCCGGCACCGCCGTCCTGCTGGCCTCCGTCACCGGCCTCGCCCTCACCGAGGCCCGGCTCGCCGTCCGCCCCCGCCCGGCACCCGCCGCGCGGTAACCCGAGTCCCGGCCTCCCGGGCGCGTCCGCCGTGCCGCGCCCGGGAGGCCGGCTCGCCTACGAGCGTGCGGGCCGGGAATCGGTGCGCGCGATCTGGATGCAGGACCCGCTGTCGGGCGGAGAGATGTCCTGGAAAACGCCGGACAGCAAGCCGAGACCCGCACCGCCCGGGCGGGCAGTGCGGGTCCCCGGCCACGGAGCGGCTGCTACGCCACGATCCTGAACCGCTGGTTGAACTGGCCATCGCAGGCGTACTGGATGATCGGCGTGGCATCCGCCGGGCTGCGCCCCTTCACGTCGAAGCACTTGTCGGCGAACGTCCGGATCTCGTACTCACCGCCCCCGACCGGCAGGATCCTGAACCGCTGGTTGAACTGGCCATCGCAGGCGTACTGGATGATCGGCGTGGCATCCGCCGGGCTGCGCCCCTTCACGTCGAAGCACTTGTTGGCGAACGTCCGGATCTCGTACTCACCGCCCCCGACCGGCAGGATCCTGAACCGCTGGTTGAACTGGCCATCGCAGGCGTACTGGATGATCGGCGTGGCATCCGCCGGGCTGCGCCCCTTCACGTCGAAGCACTTGTCGGCGAACGTCCGGATCTCGAACTCACCGCCCTGCCGGACGTCCACGGCCGGTGCGGCCTGAGCCGCGGTGAAAGGCGCCAGAGCGGCGACCGCCATGCCCAGGACGGTCAGAGCACGCCATGCCTTCGAAGAAGAACGCACGAAGCCACCTCGTTCGTGAGAGGTTTACCTGTCCGCCCCAGCATCGCCCCCCGACCACCGCGAAGTTACGCAATCGTCCTGGTTTCACCCGGTTGCAGCAGCACGAACCCACCGACGATCGAGCCGGGGAAATCCCGCCCGCCGTCGCCGCAGCCCGCCCGGCGGGTCAGCCTCCCGCTCGTCCGCCCGGCGTCTGATCACCACTCAGATACCGCTCCAGACTGTCGACCTTGGAGGTCAGGCCGTCGGTCACCCCGTCGCGGATGTCCGCCTTGAGCACCACGCTGACCCGGTTCGACCTCTCGCGTACGGCGTCCACCGCCCGCTTGACCACGTCCATCACCTCGTCCCACTCCCCTTCGATGCTGGTGAACATCGCGTCGGTCCGATTCGGCAGACCGCTCTCCCGCACCACCCTGACGGCCGCGGCAACCGCCTCCCCGACGTCCTCGCCGATGCCCAACGGCGTGACACTGAACGCGACGATCACGATCGTTCCCTCCTCGCAGCCCAAGGCCGCACACCGGCCGCACGGCACCGGTCGACCGTACAACGCGGGCCCCGGAACAGCCGTCCACGGCAAGCCTTCCCGCGCCCCGGTCGGGCCGCGGTCGTCGGCAGCACGAGATCGGGCCCTCCCCCGATCAGCGGGGAAGGGCCCGAGCGAACTGCCGCCCGATCACAGGTAGAGACCGGTCGAGCCCTCCGTGTCGCCGAAACGGGTGGCCGCGACCGCGTGCAGGTCGCGCTCGCGCAGCAGCACGTAGGTGGCGCCGCGCACCTCGACCTCCAGCTTGTCCTCCGGGTCGTAGAGCACCCGGTCACCGGGCTCCACGGAGCGTACGCTCTGGCCGACGGCGACGGCCTCCGCCCATGCGCACCGCTTGCTCAGCTCGGCGGTCGCCGGGATGAGGATTCCGCCGGTCGAACGGCGTTCGCCCTCGCCCGCCTCGGTCTTCACCAGCACCCGGTCGTGCAACATCTTGATCGGCAGCTTCTCGCCCAGCCGGTCGTGACGGGGCTCCTCGTGCCGCTGGCTCTGCTCTGCATTCGTGCTCACGCCCCCGACGGTACCCGGCGCGTGCCGCGACCGTGACGCTGACCCGGTAAGCAGGCGGGCAGAGGGGAAGGGCCGGAACCTCCGGCCCCCTCTGTCACGCCGACCCCGAATACGGGCCTCAGCCCTGCTTACGCCTGCTGCGGGCGGAGGCGATCAGCAGCAGCACCCCGACACCCACCAGTGCGGCCGGCACGATCCGCTCCTGCCGCGGACGGCCGTTCGCGTCCGTGAAGTGCCCCTTCAACTGCTCCACGGCACCGTTCGCCGCCACGTACGCGCGCCCGGCCTTCTGCTCGACCGAGGCCAGCATCTTCGCCTTGGTCTGCGCGGCCACCGTGCTCGGGTGAACACGCATCGCGAGCTCATCGAGGTTCACCGCGAGCTGCTTGCGGGTCCGCTCGATGTCGGCCTCGATCTGGGCGGTCGTCCGCGCCGCCTTGCCCTCAGTGCCGGCCTTGCCCACTCGGGCCACCCCTTATCTGATCACTCGTCCTGTCCGTCAAGGCCAGTCTGTCAGCTGCCCCAGCCATCCGCGCGGCCCACCCACCATCGAGAGGTAAGTTGACCGTGGTACGACCACCAGTCCATCCACGAGGAGATCCCCATCGTGAGCGAGCGCCTCAAGGCCGGCGACACCGCCCCCGCCTTCACCCTGCCCGACGCCGACGGCAAGCAGGTATCCCTCGCCGACCACCTCGGCCGCAAGGTGATCGTCTACTTCTACCCCGCCGCTCTCACCCCCGGCTGCACCAAGCAGGCCTGCGACTTCACCGACAACCTGGAGGTCTTCGCCGGCGCCGGGTACGACGTCATCGGCATCTCGCCCGACAAGCCGGAGAAGCTCGGCAAGTTCCGCGAGACCGAGGACCTCAAGGTCACCCTGCTCTCCGACCCGGACAAGTCGGCGCTGGAGGCCTACGGCGCGTTCGGCGAGAAGCAGATGTACGGCAGGACCGTGGTCGGCGTGATCCGCTCCACCGTCATCGTCGACGAGCAGGGCAAGGTCGAGCACGCCCTGTACAACGTCAAGGCCACCGGCCACGTCGCCAAGCTGCTCCGCGACCTGAAGATCGCCGCGGCCTGACCCGGCTGCGCGCTGCACGGCCGGACGGCGCGAGAACGCAGCCCGGCCGGGCAGCGGCTCAGGGGGATGGTTCAAGGGTGCGGGGAGCGGTACGGCGGCGCACGGTCCCCCCTTTTCGCGAAGCCGCCGGATCAGCGCGAAGAGGGCCGCCGTCCCTGTACCGCCCGTGGCGTTGTTGAACCCCCGGGCGTGGCACACATCCCGTCGGGCCGACAGGACCGGTTGTCCACCGCCGCCGACGCCCGCGAGGGCACCGCCCCAGCGTGGCCACCAGCAGCCCGGCCGACCCGGCCGCCGCCGCGGCCGCGAACGCCACCCGCACACCGGTGGCAGCGGTGGGCGCTGCTCCGCCCTGGTTCTGATCAACACTCGGCCTCCAGGAGTGGGTGCCGGCACGCCCGTGGGGGGCGCGCGCGTGGAGGTTCGGGGGAAACCTCGCAGCTGACTTCCGGTCAACTCGCCGAAGTTGACGGGACGGCATTTGATCTGAACCACACGGGGTCAATAGGTCTGTACCAATTGGCAGCCAACCGTTGTCGAGTCCATGCGGTAACTGCTGTCGCATCCTCATCCTCTGGATGCCCGTGACCCGCTCGCCTGGCGCTCGTTTGCACGCGTGGGGGACGGGCGCCCAATCCACTCGCGGAGGCACCCGATGAGCGACACCTACGAGCCGACCAACGTCGCCGCGCAGGTCGCGCGTTCGCGAAACTGGAACGACCTGATGCGCAACCTCGGCGTCGAGATCAGCGGCGGCAGGCGAAAGCAGCTGCAGAAGGTCGCCAAGACGCTCGATCTCGACACCGGCCACTTCATGCGGACCAGCCCCTGGGTGAAGTACTCCGACTCGGCCATCGCCACCGCGGTGGCCGAGTCGACCAACCTGCGCGAGACCGCGCAGAAGCTGGGCGCCATCCCCGCCAGTGGCACCCTCTCCCACTTGCGGCGGCGCATTGCCCGGGCGGGCATCGACGTCAGCCACTTCCCGCAGATGAAACGAATCACCAGCCCCGATCTCCCTTTCACCCGAGAAGAGGTCGAACAGGCTGTCCACGCAGCATGCAGCGTGCGTGAAGCGGCAAGGTTGCTCGGGATAGCCGACGGGGACAGCGACACCCGTCGCCTGCTCGGCCAGGCGATCGTGCAACTGAAGCTTGACACCGCTCACTTCTCGCATCGCACCAGCACGGGCTTCGACGAGGCGAAGCTGCGCACGGCTGTTGCCGAATCCACCAGCTTCGCGCAGATCATGCGCCGGTTCGGGCTCGTCACAAACTCTGCGAACCATCGCAAAGTCCGCACTCACGTACACAAGCTGGGGCTGGACACCTCCCACTTCACCCGGCGGTCGACCGACCTTCCGCAGAGTGCCGACACAGCGGCAGCCCAGCGACGTCCTCCGGTTGCTGCCACCCGGGTCCACCCGGCTCAACCATCCCCGTCTACGGCGAGCGATGGAATCGATCGGCATGCCTTACAAGTGCAACTCCTGCGGTAATCCCGGTGAGTGGATGGGCGGGCCGATCACGCTCCAGATCGATCACGTCAACGGCGACTGGCTCGACAACCGTCCGGAAAACCTCCGCTTCCTCTGCCCCAACTGCCATGCCCGCACGGAGACCTGGTGCGGCGGAAACCGAGGCAAGGTCCGGCTCAAGGGAAATGGAGGTGCCATCCGTTCTTCGAGCCAAGTAGCATGATGGTCAGCAGTACGGGCGGCCGTGGCGGAGCTGGTTAGACGCGCTGGGTTTAGGTCCCAGTGGGGTATTCCCCATGAGGGTTCGAATCCCTCCGGCCGTACGAGCCTTGGAATCGAAGGCCCACTCCCGAGTGATCGCGGAGTGGGCCTTCGTCGTGTCGACGTCCCGTCAGCCCAGCAGCTCGCGGACCACCGGCGCCAGCGCGCGGAAGGCCTGGCCTCGGTGGCTGATGGCGTTCTTCTCATCGGCGGTGAGCTCGGCGCAGGTGCGGCTCTCGCCGAGGGGCTGGAGGATCGGGTCGTAGCCGAAGCCGCCGTCGCCGGCCGGGGCGGTGCGCAGCGTGCCGGGCAGCCGCCCCTCGACCACGCGCTCGGTGCCGTCGGGGAGGGCGAGTGCGGCGGCGCAGGCGAAGTGGGCGCCGCGGTGCGGGTCGGCGATGTCGGAGAGCTGGGCGAGCAGCAGCTCCAGGTTGGCGCGGTCGTCGCCGTGCTTTCCGGCCCAGCGGGCGGAGAAGATGCCGGGGGCGCCGTTCAGGACGTCCACGCAGAGGCCGGAGTCGTCGGCGACGGCGGGCAGTCCGGTGGCCCGGGCGAGGGCGTGTGCCTTGAGGAGGGCGTTCTCGGCGAAGGTGGTGCCGGTTTCGGGTACGTCGGGGATCTCGGGGTAGGCGTCGGCGCCGACGAGTTCGACGTCCAGGCCGGCGTCGCCGAGGATGGCGCGCAGTTCGGAGACCTTGTGCTGGTTTCGGGTGGCGAGGACGAGGCGTCGGGTAGTCATGCCGTCCACCCTACTGACCTGGCCTGCCCGGGCCGTTCGCTCCGGTCGCCGGACGGTCCTACTTGGTGCAGACCTTGGTGAGTTGGGCGGCCGCGTCGCCGAGCGGCTTGAGGTCGGGTGTCTGCTTGTTGTCGATGGCCTGCTGGGCCTTGTCGGCCTGGGTGCGGAGGTCGTCGACGGCTTTGGCGAGGTCGGTGTCGCTGGAGTTGCGGCCGATCTGGTCGAGGTCCTGCTTGAGCTTCTGCAGGGCCTTGCCGGCGGCCTGCGGGTCCTTGTCGGCGTTGTTGTAGGCGCTGCCCGCGTCGGCGACGTCGCTGGTGATCTTCACTGCGGTGTTGCCGCAGTCGAGTGCTTTCTGGGCTGCGGAGCAGCTGATCGCGCTGAGTGGGAGGAGGAGGATGAGTGCGGCTGCGGCGAGGGTGGTGGAGCGGTTGATGCTGTGCTGCATCGCTGGTCCTCCGGTGGTGGCGCTGTGGTTGGTCCGGTAGGGGAGGACGGTCGGGTGGGTTCGGCCGGTTCCCGGGTCCGGACCACTGTGCGGAACGCTACGGGTTCCGGGTGGGCCTGTACAGCGTGGGCCGGTACGGCGGCGGTTCCCGGAACCCGTGGCGGTCCTGGCGGTTTGTCAGCTCTCCAGGGTCTCCAGGGCCTTGCGCTGGATCTGGTCGAGTTCGGCGCAGCCGAGGGTGCCGAGGTCGAGGAGCTGGTTGAGCAGGTCGCGGTCGAAGGGGGCGCCTTCGGCGGTGCCCTGGACTTCGACGAAGCGGCCGTCGGAGGTGCAGACGATGTTCATGTCGGTCTCGGCGCGGACGTCTTCCTCGTACTGGAGGTCGAGCATGGGGGTGCCGCCGACGATGCCGACGCTGACGGCGGAGACGCCGCCGGTGATGGGCTGGCTCTTGGCGCGCAGGAGCTTCCGGTCGCGGGCCCAGGAGATGGCGTCGACGAGGGCGACGTAGGCGCCGGTGATGGCGGCGGTGCGGGTGCCGCCGTCGGCCTGGAGGACGTCGCAGTCGAGGACGATGGTGTTCTCGGCGAGGGCGCGGTGGTCGACGACGGCGCGCAGCGAGCGGCCGATCAGGCGGCTGATTTCGTGGGTGCGGCCGCCGATCTTGCCGCGGACGGATTCGCGGTCGCCGCGGGTGTTGGTGGCGCGGGGGAGCATGGAGTATTCGGCGGTGACCCAGCCTTCGCCGGTGCCCTTGCGCCAGCGGGGGACGCCTTCGGTGACGCTGGCGGTGCAGAGCACTTTGGTGTCGCCGTAGGTGATGAGGACGGAGCCTTCGGCGTGCTTGCTCCAGCCTCGCTCGATGGTGATGGGGCGGAGCTGGTCGGGGGTGCGGCCGTCGATGCGTGACATAGCTTCCGAGCGTAGTCGTTCCCGGTGTGTGCGAAGAACGTGCGAAGGCCCGCCGGTGGTGGGGCCGGCGGGCCTTGTGGCTGGAGCCTGTGGGCTGGGTTACATCATGTCCTCGATCTCACCGGCGAGCGGGTCGGCGTCGGTGCCGATGACGACCTGGATCGCGGTGCCCATCTTCACGACACCGTGGGCGCCGGCGGCCTTGAGCGCGGCTTCATCGACGAGTTCGGGGTTGACGACCTCGGTGCGCAGGCGGGTGATGCAGCCCTCGACCTCTTCGATGTTGTCGATCCCGCCGAGGCCGGCGACGATCTTCTCAGCCTTGCTGGCCATGTCTTTCTCCCTCTGTCTCGGCGCGTCGGCTGCTCTGCCGGGTGCCGTGCTGCTCGGTGCTGGGGTTCCCCGGCCGGGGGCCGGGGCGGGTGGCTGCCGGAGTTGATGCGGGCTCAGCTGTGTTGCGCCGTAGGGCAGCGCGACCAGCATCACCCGGGACTGCCCGGTGTGCCATGTCAGGCCACTTATGGAGCATTCCGGCGCGCACGGTACTGATCTTCACCCGAGAATGAACGATCAGTGGGGCCTGCGGCCCGGCGCGTCAACCCCGTCGATAGTGGTCTACACCAATCTTAGGTGCACTTCGCACAACGCGGGACCGAACCCCAGGGTTCCGCGACCGCCACCGCTCCTGGAGGGCGAGGATGGGCTCAGCAGGCGCCGCCGTCCCGCAGCGCCGGCGGTGGCACGACCTCTACGGCGGCCTGCAGAAGACGGGGTTCGACCTGAGGACCCCGGGGCGCGAGGGCGAGGCCGACGTCGAGGACGTCGCCAAGGCCTGAGCGGACCCTTGATGCGGCCGGGGAAATTCCCGGCCCGAATCGTTCGGCGACGGGCGCCGCTTTTGTTGCGCAACTCTCCAAAATCACGGCCACCCCGGGTAGTCGCGATCATTGATCCGCAACAAGGTTTCGATTTCATAGCGCTTCCCAGCGGTGCGGCTTTCGACCCTTTCCCCCCTCGTCCGCACGTGCTACAAAGCTGGTCTACACCACTAGTGGTGTAGACCAGTTCGCGGTTCGGCCCCCAATGGACGTCCCCCTGTCCGATCCGCCCTGTCGTTAGGAACCATCCCCCATGAGTACGACTGCGCAGGCATCGTCGCCCGCCGCGGCACCGGCCCCCTCCCCCGCCAAGCAGTTCGGCCAGAACCTGCTGCAGGGCCTGCAGAAGATGGGACGCAGCCTCCAGCTCCCCATCGCTGTCCTGCCCGCGGCCGGCCTGCTGCTGCGGCTGGGCCAGGATGACGTCTTCGGCAAGGACGGCCTCGGCTGGAACAAGGTCGCCGCGGTGTTCTCCACCGCCGGCGGTGCCGTCTTCGACAACCTCCCGCTGCTGTTCGCCGTGGGCATCGCGATCGGCTTCGCCAAGAAGGCGGACGGCTCCACCGCGCTCGCCGCCCTGGTCGGCTTCCTGACCTACAAGAACGTGCTGACCGCGTTCCCGATCACCGAAGGCCACATCGCAGGCGGAAAGTGGGTCGCCGCGACCTACCAGAACCCCGGTGTGCTCGGCGGTATCGTCATCGGCCTGCTCAGCGCGGTCATCTGGCAGCGGTGCCACCGCGTCAGGCTGGTCGACTGGCTCGGCTTCTTCAACGGCCGCCGACTGGTCCCGATCATCATGTCCTTCGTCGGCACCGCCGTCGGTGTGCTCTTCGCCCTCTGCTGGGGGCCGGTCGGCGACGCCATCGGCAGCCTCAACAACACCCTGATCGGTGCCGGGGCCGTCGGCGCCGGTGCGTTCGGCCTGATCAACCGCGCCCTGATCCCGGTCGGCATGCACCAGTTCGTCAACTCCTACGCCTGGTTCCAGGCCGGTGACTACACCAAGGCGGACGGCACCGTCGTCCACGGCGACCTGACCCGCTTCTTCGCCGGCGACCCGAGCGCCGGTCAGTTCATGTCGGGCTTCTACCCGATCATGATGTTCGCGCTCCCGGCCGCCGCCATCGCCATCGCGCACTGCGCCCGTCCCGAGCGCCGGCCGGCCGTGCTGGGCATGATGATCTCGCTCGCGCTGACCTCGTTCGCCACCGGTGTCACCGAGCCGATCGAGTTCTCCTTCATGTTCATCGCCCCGGTCCTGTACGCGATCCACGCCGTACTGACCGCCCTGTCGATGGGCATCACCTGGGCGCTGGGCGTCCACGACGGGTTCACCTTCTCCGGCGGCCTGATCGACTACGGCCTGTCCTGGAGCAAGGCCACCGAGCCCTGGCTGATCATCCCGATCGGCCTGGTCTTCGCGGCGCTGTACTACGTGCTGTTCCGCTTCGCGATCACCAAGTTCAACCTCCCCACCCCGGGCCGCGAGCCCGAGGAGGAGATCGAGGACGTCACCAAGGCCTGACGCTCCGAGCCGAAGAGCGTCGGCGCCGGGCCAGCGGGCCCGGAGGCGAGCAGCAGCCCCGACCGGCCACGGACCCCGCCCCGCGCACGCGAGGCGGGGTCCGTCCGTTCACCGGGCACCCCGCACCGGCGGGGGCTCAGACCTCGTACGTCGCGCCGGCGCGGGCCAGTTCGATCGGGCCGTGGTACTCCTTGGCCGCGTCCCTCCGGTTGCCCTCGGCGTCCGTCCACGGCGGGATGTGGGTGAGCACCAGGCGTCCCACCCCGGCGGCCGCGGCGTGCTCGCCGGCCTGGCGGCCGTTGAGGTGGACGGCCTCGATCTCCTCCTTGCCGTGGGTGAACGCGGCCTCGCAGAGGAAGAGGTCGGCCCCTCGGGCGAGTTCGACCAGTTCGGGGCTCTCCCCGGTGTCGCCCGAGTAGACCAGGCTGCGGCCGTTGTGCTCGATCCGGAAGGCGTACGCCTCGACCGGGTGGTTCACGGGTACGGCGGTGACCCGCAGCGGGCCCAGCTGGAAACTGCCCGAGTTCAGGGTGTGGAAGTCGAAGACCTCCTTCATCCCCGGCTCCTCGGGCATGTCGTACGCCCGGGCGAGCCGCTCGGCGGTGCCGTGCGGGCCGTACACCGGGATGGCGACGGGGCACCCCTCCACCCGGTAGTTGCGGGCGACCCAGTACGCGCACAGGTCGATGCAGTGGTCCGCGTGCAGATGGGTGAGCAGGACCGCGTCGACCTCGTACAGTCCGCAGTAGTTCTGCAGGGCACCGAGGGCGCCGTTGCCGAGATCCAGGACGGCGCGGTAGCCGTCGGCCTCGACCAGGTAGCTGGAGCAGGGCGAGTCGACGGACGGGAAGCTCCCCGAGCACCCCACCACGGTCAGTTTCATGCCGAGCCCCTCCGCCCCGCTGGGTCATGGTCCGCATCCGCTGCCACTACCTGCCGGTAGCGCTGTGTTCGCCTGTCGAGAGTACGGGCGCGGAGGCACTCTGTCCCCGTCCCCGTGCCGGGCTGTGGCTGGAATCACCAGAACGGGCCGGGCCCGCGCCACCGCCCGCACAGACCCTCGACCCGGGTCGCACACACGCTCGTTCAGCGACGGCCCGGCCGGTTGCGGGCCCAGGTCCGGATGCCCTCCGGGTACCAGCGCGGATGGCCGCCCGCGTCGACGAGGTCCGGCTCGGGGAGCAGTCCGTGCCGGCGGAGGTTGCGGACGCTGTCGGGCTGGACGTTGATATGCCGGGCGATCTCCGCGTAGGACCACAGTTCACAGCTGCGCGGGCTCATCGTGGACCACCTTCGGGCGAGGTTCTCCGAGGCCGATCTCGGGGGGCGTGGAGACCAGACCCTTCCGGCCCGCCCGCGCGCTCCGGCGCACCACCCGCGCCCCGTCACCGTCCTGTGACCGACCGGAGGTCAGACACGGACAATTTCCGGAATGTCACGGATCCACGCACCAGGAGGGCGCGGCACCCGCCGGGTGCCGCGCCCTCCAACAGGACCGACGTGCCGTCAGGCCCAGAGTTGCCCCTGGAGCGCCTCGACGGCCTCCTCGGTGGTGGCGGCGGTGTAGATACCGGTGGACAGGTACTTCCAGCCGCCGTCGGCGACCACGAAGACCACGTCCGCCCGTTCGCCCGCCTGCGCCGCCTTGCGGCCGACGCCGATCGCGGCGTGCAGGATCGCGCCGCTGGAGACACCCGCGAAGATGCCCTCCTGCTGCAGGAGTTCACGGGTACGGCGCACCGCATCGGCCGAGCCGACGCTGAACCGGGTGGAGAGCACCTCGGCGTCGTACAGCTCGGGGACGAAGCCCTCGTCGAGGTTGCGCAGCCCGTACACCAGGTCGTCGTAGCGCGGTTCGGCGGCGATGATCCGGATGCCGGGGACCTTCTCCCGCAGGTAGCGGCCGACGCCCATCAGCGTGCCGGTGGTACCCAGTCCGGCGACGAAGTGGGTGACGGTCGGCAGGTCGGCGAGGATCTCGGGGCCGGTGGTGGCGTAGTGCGCACCGGCATTGTCCGGGTTGCCGTACTGGTAGAGCATCACCCAGTCGGGGTGCTCGGCCGCGATCTCCTTGGCGATCCGCACGGCGGTGTTGGAACCGCCGGCCGCGGGCGAGGAGATGATCTCGGCGCCCCACATCCGCAGCAGCTCGCGGCGTTCCTCGCTGGTGTTCTCCGGCATCACGCAGACCATGCGGTAGCCCTTGAGCCTGGCCGCCATGGCGAGCGAGATCCCGGTGTTGCCGCTGGTGGGCTCCAGGATGGTGCAGCCGGGGGTGAGCCGGCCGGCCGCCTCGGCCCGCTCGATCATGTGCAGGGCCGGGCGGTCCTTGATCGAGCCTGTCGGGTTGCGGTCCTCCAGCTTGGCCCAGAGGCTGACCAGGCCTTCCGTGTTGCCGGGGATGGCGGCGGAGAGCCTGGGCAGGCGGACCAGCGGCGTGTTGCCGACGGCTTCGAGCGGACTGTCGTAGCGCACGGGGCCTCCGGCGGCGGTGGGTCGGGCGGGCGGGGGGAAGCTCAGCGGGCTCCGCCGGCCACGGCGGGGAGGATGGTGATGCTGTCGCCGTCGGAGAGCTCCGTGGTGACACCGCTGAGGAAGCGGACGTCCTCGTCGTTCAGGTAGACGTTGACGAAGCGGCGCAGCTCGCCGGTCTCCTCCAGCAGGCGTGCGGCGATGCCCGTGTGGCGGGTGTCCAGGTCGGCGAAGAGCTCACCGAGGTTGCCGCCGGTGCCCTCGACGGCCTTGGCGCCGTCGGTGTAGGTGCGGAGGATGGTCGGGATGCGGACCTCGATGGCCATGGCTGCGCTCCTGTGGAGTCGGTCGGGGTGCCGCAGGGCTCGCGGCAAGGAGGGGTGGCCCCGGGTGGGGCGGCGGTTCGGTGCCGAGGTCAGCTGGCGTCGGCGGTCGTGTCGATGAGCGGCTCCGCCGCGGGGGGACAGATCGAACTGGCGAGCCGGCACAGGTCGATGTGCAGGCGCGCCACGAGGCGGATGCCCGGGGCCTGGTTGCTCACATCGACGGAACGCATGGGCTCATCGTATAGATTCCCGGCCCGGCAGCGGCATCTCCGTCTTGCGATACGGATGTTTCCGTTCCTCCACTTGAGATGCGCCCCAAACGGAAGGGCCCGCCGCACCGTCCGTGGGCGGTGCGGCGGGCCCCTGTCGAGGCGGGCTGTCAGGCGTCGACGACCTGGACGCCTTCCTCCGTGATCACGCCGTCCACGATGCGGAACGAGCGGAACTCGAACGGGTCGCCCTCGCCGTTGCCCTCGGCCGTGGAGACCAGGACGTAGTGGGCGTTCGGCTCGGAGGCGTAGCTGGCGTCGGTGCGCGAGGGGTAGGCCTCGGTGGCGGTGTGCGAATGGTAGACCACCACCGGCTCCTCGCCCCGGTCGTCCATCTCCCGGTAGAGCTTCAGCAGGTCACCGGAGTCGAACTCGTAGAACGTGGGCGAGCGGGCCGCGTTGAGCATCGGGATGAAGCGCTCGGGGCGGTCGCTGCCGGCCGGTCCGGCGATCACGCCGCAAGCCTCGTCCGGATGGTCGGCGCGGGCGTGGGCCATGATCGCGTCGTGCAGCTCTCGGGTGATGGTCAGCATGCGGTCAGGATAGCCACGCCCCCTCGCCGGATCTGAGCCCCGTCTCAGCTGCCGGACCCGACGTGCAGGTGGTCGTGCGCCTGTGCGTGGACGGCCTCCGGGCGGATGCGCTTGAGCACCTGGTAGCCGACCACCAGCAGCACCGCCCAGCCCGGGAAGACGTAGAGCGAGATCCGGTTGTCCGGGTCGAAGCCGATCAGCACGACGACCAGGGCCAGGAAGAGCAGCGCGGCCCAGCTGGCCACCACACCGCCGGGCGCCTTGAAGCTGGGCGGCGGCAGGTGCCCGTTCTTCCAGGCCCGGTGGTAGCGGATCTGGCAGATCAGGATCATCGCCCAGGTCCAGACGCCGCAGACGGTCGCGACCGAGGTGATGTACTCGAACGCATTGGCCGGGGTCACGTAGTTGAGCACCACCCCCAGACCCATCAGCGCGCAGGAGACGGTGATCGCGGCGGCCGGGGTCTTGCGGGCGTTGAGCGGGGTCAGCCGCGCGGGGGCCTGGCCGCGCAGGGCGAGGTCGCGCAGCATCCGGCCGGTGGAGTACATGCCGGAGTTGCAGGAGGAGAGCGCCGCGGTGAGCACCACGAAGTTGATGATGCCGGCCGCGGCCGGGATCCCGATCTTGCCGAAGGCGGCCACGAACGGGCTGACGCCGGGCTGGAACTCGGTCCACGGGACCAGGGCCAGGATGATGATCAGCGCGCCGATGTAGAACAGCGCGATCCGCCAGGGCAGCGTGTTGATCGCCCGGGGCAGGGTCTTCTCGGGGTTCTCGCTCTCCCCCGCGGTGACGCCGACCAGTTCGACACCGAGGTAGGCGAACATGACGATCTGCAGGGTCATCACGGTCGAGCCGATGCCCTTGGGGAAGAAGCCGCCGTCACGCCACAGGTGGGTGACCGATGCCGTGTCACCCGCCTTGCTGAAGCCGAGGGTGAGCACCCCGATGCCGATCAGGATCATGCCGATGATCGCCGTCACCTTGATCATCGAGAACCAGAACTCGATCTCCCCGAAGACCTTCACCGAGATCAGGTTGGCGGCGTAGAGGACCACCAGGAAGCCCAGCGCGCTGACCCACTGCGGGATTCCGGGCTGCCAGTACCTCACGTAGACGGCGGCGGCGGTGGTCTCGGCCATGCCGGTGACCACCCAGAACAGCCAGTACGTCCAGCCGGTGACGTACCCGGCGAAGGGGCCGAGGAACTCCCGGGCGTACTCGGCGAAGCTGCCGGAGACCGGACGATAGGTCAGCAGTTCCCCCAGCGCCCGCATGATCGCGAAGATCACCAGGCCGGCCACCGCGTAGCTCAGGATCAGACTGGGGCCCGCCTTGGAGATGGCGGTGCCCGCGCCGAGGAAGAGGCCGGTACCGATGGCGCCGCCGATGGCGATCATCTGGATCTGGCGGCTGCCCAGCCCGCGGGCGTAGCCCTCCTCGTCCGGCTCGGTATCGACGACTTCGTCGTACGCCTGATCGGCCATGGCCACCGTCCTTGGTTCGTGGGGGAAAGAAGGAGAAATACCACGGTGTGCCCGAATATCGAGCCCATCTGAGCGTTATTTGAGCATGGCATGTCCGGTTCTGCGATAGTTCGCCGGAAATGAGATAACCCCCTGTCCAAAAGGTGGACAGGGGGTTACCGGTCGTTAACGTTCAGTCGGCCATCGCGGCGAGCAGCGACTCCTGGATGCCGCCCAACCAGAGGTAGGCCATCACCAGCGGCTTGCGCGGATCGCTGTCCGGCAGCCCGTAGAAGTCCTCGTCGTCCTGGGCGACTTCCAGCCGGGCGCCCAGGGTCAGCCGCAGGTCGTTCAGCGCGCCCAGCCAGTGCCGACAGTCGGCCGCCTCGACCTCCACCGCGCCGCCCTCGCCGCCGAGCCCGTCCAGCGCCTTGATCACGTTCAGCGCGTCGTCCCGCTTGCGGGTCCGCAGGTCCGGCTCGGTGTACCGGCGGAACTCGCCGGCCATCGCCCTGGTCTCCAGATCGGCCGCCGCCCCCGGCTCGCCGTACGCGTCCGGGAACAGCCGGGCCAGCGCCGGGTCGACGGGCGCCTCGGTCGGCCCTTCGGCGAACAGCGCCGCCAGCGGGTCGCCGCCGCCCTCGCCCGGACCGGGCCCGATCAGTTCCAGCATCTGCACCTCGAGCGAGCGCAGGATGGACGCCTCCAGCTCGTCCAGCACGATCACCGCGCCGCCGTCGCCGGCACTCTCGAACAACCCAGCCATGAGTCCCTATCAGCCCGTCTTCGTCGTATGTCGTTACCGCCCGTTCGACTCCGGGCGATCCTGTCCGGTGCCGACGCTCACTCCCCTCCCAGCCACCGGGCGGGGGCTGCAAGGCCCCGCTCCGGTGCGCTCCCGACCACGACCGGGAGCACCCCTTGACCCGCCCGCCGACGTC
Source organism: Kitasatospora sp. NPDC001175 (assembly GCF_053598215.1). NCBI lineage: Bacteria > Bacillati > Actinomycetota > Actinomycetes > Kitasatosporales > Streptomycetaceae > Kitasatospora > Kitasatospora sp. NPDC001175. Next base: position 69,755 of record NZ_JBSFJU010000009.1, read on the forward strand.
GGCAGACCCTGCGGCCCGCAGGTCCCGGCAGGTGGAGCGTGCGGTCAATCGTGCTGGAGGGTCGCCCACAGTCCGTAGCCGTGCATCGCCTGCACGTCCCGCTCCATCTCCTCGCGGGAGCCGCTGGAGACCACCGCCCTGCCCCTGGTGTGCACCTCCATCATCAGCTTCCTGGCCTTGTCCTTGGGAAAGCCGAAGTAGGCCTGGAAGACGTACTGGACGTAGCTCATCAGGTTGACCGGGTCGTTGTGGACGATCGTCACCCAAGGGGTGTCCGGCTCCACCGCCGGAATGCCTTCTACCTCCGGGCGCTCGATCTCCACGGGCGCGACACTCACGGCGGACACTCCTCATCAGGACACGGTTTCCGCCTCTCATGCTTCCATCCGAGGGAGGTCCCGGCGAATCCGGGTCACCCCACCCGGACAGAAATCGTCACTTTGACGCTAAGTGGTAGTAGCATCATCCTCATGGACGCCATCACCGCGCACCACTCCACTGCGCTGCTCACCGACCGTTACGAGCTGACCATGCTGCAGGCCGCCCTGCGCAGCGGAGCGGCACACCGCCGCTCGGTCTTCGAGGTGTTCACCCGGCGGCTGCCCAACGGCCGCCGCTACGGCGTGGTGGCCGGGACCGGACGGCTGCTGGACGCGATCGAGAACTTCCGCTTCACCGGCGCCCAACTGGCGTGGCTCGGCGACCAGGGCGTCGTCGAGGAGGACACCCTGGAGTACCTGGCGAACTACCGGTTCACCGGCGATGTGCACGGCTACCCCGAGGGCGAGGTCTACTTCCCGGGCTCGCCGATCCTCACCGTCGAGGGCAGCTTCGCCGAGGCGGTCATCCTGGAGACCGTCATCCTCTCGGTCCTCAACCACGACTCGGCGATCGCCGCCGCCGCGTCCCGGATGACCAGTGCCGCCGGGGACCGCCCCTGCATCGAGATGGGCGCCCGCCGGGCCCACGAGAGCGGCGCCGTGGCCGCCGCCCGTGCCGCGTACATCGCCGGTTTCACCGCCACCTCCGACCTGGAGGCCGGCTACACCTACGGCATCCCGACCGCCGGCACCGCCGCCCACGCCTTCACCCTGCTGCACGACAGCGAGCGGGACGCCTTCACCGCCCAGGTCGAGTCGATGGGCCGGGGCACCACCCTGCTGGTGGACACCTACGACCTGGCCGAGGCGGTCCGCACCGCCGTCGAGGTGGCCGGGCCGACCCTCGGCGCCGTCCGGATCGACTCCGGCGACCTCACCCTGCTCGCCCACCGGGTCCGCCGCCAACTGGACGAGCTGGGTGCCGAGAAGACCCGGATCATCGTCACCTCAGACCTGGACGAGTACGCCATCGCCGCACTCGCCGCCGCCCCCGTCGACGGCTACGGCGTCGGCACCAGCCTGGTCACCGGCAGCGGGCACCCGACCTGCGCGATGGTGTACAAGCTGGTCGCCCGGGCCACCACGCCGGACGGTCCGCTGGTCTCGGTCGCCAAGCGCTCGGCCGGCGGCAAGACCAGCGTCGGCGGCCGCAAGTGGGCCGCCCGGCGGCCCGACGCGGACGGAGTGGCCGAGGCCGAGGTGGTCGGGACCGGGCCGGTGCCCGAGGCGCTGGCGCCGCACCTGCTGCACGTCCCGCTGGTGACCGGCGGCGAGGTGGTGGGCCGCGAACCGCTCACCGCCGCCAGGGAGCGCCACAAGCGCGCCCGCGCCGCCCTCCCGCTGTCGGCCACCCAGCTCTCCAAGGGCGAGCCGGTACTGGCCACCGAACTGCTCACCTCCTGACACCCCGTGGGCGCGGGCGAGAGCCTGCGCGGCCGCCGCCGAAGCCGTGGCGGTCCGGCCGCGCCGCGCCCCCGCGCCGCCGGGTCACCGCCCTGCCGGGCATCTGCCGCCGGGCTTCCGCCTACGCGCGTCACTCCCTAGAGTGGCCACACCGGGGCCGCCGCACCGAGCCGCCGCACCACCGAATCCACCCAAGGAAGCACCCCATGCACCGGGCACTGATCGTCGTCGATGTGCAGAACGACTTCTGCGAGGGCGGCAGCCTGGCCGTCGCCGGCGGCGCCGAGGTGGCCGCCGCGATCACCGACCTGATCGCCGAGGCCTCCCCCGGGTACGCGCACATCGTCGCCACCCGGGACTGGCACATCGACCCGGGCCCGCACTTCTCCGCCGAGCCCGACTACGTCGACTCCTGGCCCGCGCACTGCGTCGCGGGCACCGAGGGCGTCGGCTTCCACCCCAACTTCGCGCCCTCGGTCACCTCGGGTGCGATCGAGGCGGTCTTCGACAAGGGCGCCCACTCGGCTGCCTACAGCGGCTTCGAGGGCAGCAACGAGAACGGGGAGACGCTGGCCGGCTGGCTGCGCGAGCGGGGCGTCACCGAGGTGGACGTGGTGGGCATCGCCACCGACCACTGCGTCCGGGCCACCGCCCTGGACGCCGCCCGGGAGGGCTTCGCCACCCGCGTCCTGCTGGACCTCACCGCCGGGGTCGCCCCCGCCACCACCGAGGCCGCCCTCACCGAACTCCGCAGCTCAGGCGTCGAACTGACCGGGACCCCCGTCGTCGTGGCGTGAGCCACCGGCGGCGCGGGGAGCCGGGCTCGGCCCGGCGTCCTGACGGCGCGGCCTTCGGCCCGGTGCCGCTCCAGCGCTCGGCCTGCCGGGGCCGCCCCGGCCGGGGCGGGGATGTCCGCCCTGCGGGAGTGAGTGCGGGAACCTCGGGCGAGAAGCCCGTGCCCCACGGGAGCCGGCCGCACCGACGGTCGGCCGCAGGGCCCTGCACCCCTGGCCCCCGCCCGGCCGGTCCCGCGCCGACGGCAGCCTCAGCGCTCGATGACGAGCAGTTCCACCACATCGACCCCACCCGCCACGAACGCCTCCCGGAGCTCGGCCCCGACCGCGTCCGGCTCCCGCAGGACCCGCTCCCCCGAGACGTAGACCACCCGCACCCCCAGGTACTCCATCCGGTGCTGCCCGCCCCTGACCCAGGCGGACTCGCCCTCGCTGACGCAGCGCAGCTCGGAATCCACCTCGACCGCCACGGCCACCGCCGGCCAGTACAGGTCGGGCACCGCGATGTAGGTACCGCCGCGCATCCGCAGCTCGGGGCCGGCCAGCGGCACCGGGAGCAGCCACTCGTCCACCAACTCGCCGATCCGGTCGAGCACCGACTCCCGCTCGACGGCCAGGAGTTCGTCCAGCGCCGCCCGCACCCGGGCCTCCCCCAGCAGGTCCGACTCCTGCAGTTCGGCCACCAACTCCCGCAGCGTGCAGCGGAATTCGCCACTCACCAGCCCCGGCGTCGCCGGGGTTGGCGAGACGGCCTCCCTGAGCACGTCGCGCAGCAGCTCGGGCCGGGCCTCGCCGCGGTCGAACACGCCCTCGTCCGTCCACTCGCGCACGGCGTCCGCGACCGCCCGCGCCACCGGGGCGCAGGCCAGGCCGTGCACCGAACGCGCCTCCAACTCCCGTTCGGTGCGCCGGATCCGCACCTCCCCGACGTCCCGCAACCGCCGCTGCCTGGGCACCAGGACGTCCACTTCGGTGACCGCGGGCAGCCGGGGCGCCGAGGCGAAGCCGTACAGAGCGAGCGCCGCCGCACCGGTGATCACCGCACCCTCGCGGCGGCCCTCCTCGCGGCCGTTCTGCGCCGCGTAGAGCAGCGCCGCCCACATCCGCTGCTCGGGCGTGGGTTCACCGTCCTGCAGCAGGTAGACCCGGGGCAGCACCCGCTGCCACGGACCGCCCCGCCGGCAGTGCTCACTGACCAACCTGGTCGGCACTCCCCGGGCGCGCAGCTGACTGGCCGTGATGACGTTCTGCTGACGGCGCGCCAACTCTTCGAGTGACGGATGCGAAGGAGGAGTCTGGTAGCTCATGCCGACACCCTCCCCAACAGCTCGCCCACTGCACCCATGACCTGACGCACTGTTACCCAACCGTCGCGAAATCGGGACTGCCCCGCACTAAAGTCCCCATACCCTCACTCATTCGGCGTAATGGACGTTCAGCACCTTGCCGGTTTCGACCGCAGTTGACATGTGCCATCCGGTTTTTCGTCGTCTACGACCTTCGGTGACGCCCGCCCGACACCCCGCGCTGAGCTGCGGCGACTGACCGACAGTGACGAAGGACATACGGTGAAGCACTGCCCCGAGGTCATGACCGCCCTCCGGGATTGCCTACCATCAGCTCATGCCACGCGATGAGTCCGCCGGCCTGCGTGCCGCCCAACTTCGTCTCGGCCGTCTGCCCGGTTACGTCCGCCAGCCAGACCTGGCCCGCCGCAACGGCGAGGACGGCCGCACGTACAAGAAGGGGTGGGAGGTCCGCTTCACCGCTCGCACCGAGGAGGAGATAGCCGAGATCCGCGACCTGGTGGTCGCCGCGGGCTTCGCCCCGGCCCGCCCCTTCTTCAAGGGGCACCAGCTGATCCAGCCCGTCTACGGCATCGCCGCCGTCCAGGCCTACCTCGCGGCGCGCGAGGCGGTCGAGGGCTCGGCCCGCACCAGAAGCGGCGCGCCGCGCGTCACCGAGCAGTGCCGGGCCGAGTCGGCCCAGCGCACCCCGACCCAGCGCAGAGGCACCGACCGGAGCCGCGGCGAGCGGGGCCGCGCCGAACGCGAGCACCGCACCGGTGCCGCCTCGACCGCCGCGGCCGCGGCCTCTGCTGCCGCAGCGGCGGCCGCACTGCGGGCCCGCCAGGCGGCGGAACCCGCCCAGACCGCGGACCCGCAGGTCAACGGGCCGGCGGCCGGTCGTACGTCCTGACGGCGCACTCGGCGTCGTAGGCCATCGGGTCGCCGCTCGGGGAGGGGAGGCCGAGGCGGGGGTCCAGCGGACCGGACGAATGGGCCCGGTCCTCGGCGACAGGGGCGGTGAACCCGCCCGCGTACGCCGAGAACAAGATCGAAGGGGGTTTCCGGGGAGAGCCGTACCGACCTGCCTGAGCGCTTCGGCCGGAGGTCGACGGGGCGTCCGCGCCGATGCCGCAGGCCCCGGGCAGCAGCGGGCCGGTGAGCTCGAAATCCATGCCGGGTCGTCCGGCACAGCAGTCCGAACCGCCTTCGCACCACGACTCGGTGGCCGCCCCCGGCGTCGTCCGGCGCCCTCCCGCCCTGGTGCCGGCCGAGCCGCCCGGTGCAGCGGTCGGAGCGGTACGCCCCCCCGCAACTCCTCCGGTCGGTGCCCGCCCGGACAGGTGCCGGCGGCTACGGGTGGGCGAAGCCGGGCTCGTAGGCCGCCACTATGGCGACCGTGACGGCCGCACCGGCGAGCGCGTTCACCGCCCTGCGGGCGAGGAAGGGGCGGGCGCCGATGGCCCGGGCCTCGGCAGCCTCAGCTCCGGTCGCGGCGGCTTCGGCTTCGATGGCGGCGGCGATGATCTTCATGATCGTCAGCCTGCCGTCCGGCGCACCTCCGCGGCCATCGGTGACACCCCTGCCCGGCCCCTGAGCCGACCATGATCCACCGTCAGGGCTTCACCCCGACCGGCGGATGGTCGATGTGCACGGTGGCGGCCAGCAGCCGGGGAACCGCCCTGATCAGCGCCCTTTCGGCCGCCTCCGCCACCTGGTGTCCGGCGACCACCGTGAGCCCGCCGTCCACCACGACCTCGGCCTCAGCCCGCAGCGAGTGCCCGATCCAGCGCATCCGCAGCGCCCCGACCCCCTGCACGCCCGCGACCGTCCGCAGCTCCCGCTCCGCCGCGTCCACCAGGACCGGATCGACCGCGTCCATCAGCCGCCGGCCGACCTCGCGCACGGAGGTCCGCAGCACCAGCAGGATCGCACCGGTGATCACCAGGCCGACGATCGGGTCCGCGGCGTGCCAGCCCACCGCGGTGCCCGCCGCGCCGAGCAGTACGGCCAGCGAGGTCAACCCGTCCGTACGGGCGTGCACACCGTCCGCGACCAGGGCGGCCGAGCCGATCGCCCGCCCGGTGCGGATCCGGTAGTGGGCGACCCACTCATTGCCCAGGCAGCCGACCAGCGCCGCCCCGGCGACCGCCCACAGGTGGGTGACCGGCTGCGGGTGCAGCAGCCGGTCCACGGCCGTGGCCGCGGCCAGCACCGAGGAGGCCAGCACTGCGAGCACCACGGCCACCCCGGCGAGGTCCTCGGCCCGGCCGTAGCCGTAGGTGTAGCGGCGGTTGGCGGCCCGGCGGCCGAGCAGGAAGGCGAGTCCGATCGGCACCGCGGTCAGGGCGTCGGCGAAGTTGTGCACCGTGTCGCCGAGCAGGGCGACCGAGCCGGAGAGCCCGACGATCACCGCCTGCGCGGCGGCGGTCAGCCCGAGGACCAGCAGCGAGACCCAGAGCGTACGCAGGCCCCGGGCGGAGGACTCCAGAGCGCTGTCGAGGCGGTCGGCGGCCTCGTGCGAGTGCGGCCTGACCAGATGCGCCAGCCGGTGGACGGCACCGCGCCAGGAGCGCTCCGGCGCGTGGCCGTGATCGTGGTCGTGGTCGCGGCTGTGGTCGTGATCGCGGTCGCGGTCGCGGTCGCGGTCGCGGCTGTGGTCGTGGCTGTGCGCGCCATGACCGTGGTCGTGACCGTGCCCGCTGTGACCGTGGCCGTCTCCTCGTCCGACGTGATCATGCCTGTGGGTGCGCCCGCCGGCGGGCCCGCCGGTGAGCGGATCGGCGGCTGCGTGGGTGTGGCTGCGGCCGGTGCCAGGGCCGTGGTGGTGGTCCGCGTGTGCCTCCATGAGACCCACGGTGGCACACCAACTCCCTTGCAGCCACTGCCGTTGTACCTATCCCAACCAGCTGCGACACGCTTGCAGGTACACTCATCCGACACCACGGCTGACACAGCGTCAAATAGCGGCTCAATCAAGCCCATTCCGGGAATCTGATGGGACTTGTCACTCAAAGCAGCCACTCAAGGGCCTAGAGTGAGCACAGGGTGCTCCCTTGCCGCCGAGACCAGATCGCGAGGCCGATGTGACCGACCGTCATGTCCCTTCCACCGGCCTGGGCAGTCCGGACGGCTCCACCGAGCTCGACTCCTCCGAACTCTCCGCCATGCCACTGGAGTTCGCCGCGTTCCGGGAGCTGCACCACCCGCGGTACCTGAGCTACGCCCGGGTCTGGTTCCACGAGCCGGCCCAGGCGGCGGCGATCGTCGAGCAGGCCTTCCGCGCCCTGGCCGGAGTGTGGCGCGAGGTGCTGGGCAGCCCCAATCCCGCCGCGGCGGCCTGGCAGATCCTCCGCACCACCGTCGCCGAACAGATCGCGCACCGCGACGGCCCGGCCGGCCGTACCGCCTCCGAGCGGCCGGACCTCCCGGAGCAGCGGAGCGCGGCCATGGACGAGGATCTCGCCATCCTGCACTACGTGGTCGGCCTGGCCACCCCCGAGATCGCCGACGTGGTCGGCAGCGACAGCGCGAGCATCGCCAGCCAGCTGCGGCACGCCTTCCGGCACGAGGCGGCCGACTGGTGAGCCGGCTCCCGCGGCCGTGATCGTTATCACCTGCCCGGCCACTACTCACCGGTCCCCACCAGGCGAAGGATGATCTCTGTCCGGGTCCCGAGCAGGCAGGAGTCACCTTCGCATGTCCATCGACCACGCCGTCGCGATGATCGGACTCCAGGCCGACGCCTGTGAGGAGCTGGGTTCCCCGCTGTACGCCGCGCTGCTCAGGCGGGCCGCCCAGGACGTCCGGGACGGCGGCCCGTGCGCCGACGCCATCGCCGGGTACGAGGGCGCACCCGGCCCCGACGCGATCGCGTTGCGCCTGATCGGCGGCGTCCACGCGCTGGTGCTCACCGGGCGGGCCCCGGAACTCGCCGTGCGCTTCCCGAGCGCCGGCGGCACGTTCGACCCGGCCGCGACCGACCGGGCCTGGGACGCCTTCCGCACCACCGTGGCGGCCGAGCTCCCGTGGATCAGGGACTGGATGACCCGGCCCCCGCAGACCAACGAGGTCGGCCGCGCCAACCTCCTGATCACCGGCCTGCTGCACACCCTCGCCGGACGCCAGCTCCCCGTACGGCTCTTCGAACTCGGCTCCAGCGCCGGGCTCAACCTCCTCGCCGACCGCTTCCGCTACGAGTCCGCCGGCTTCGGGTACGGCCCCGAGGACTCGCCCGTACTGCTCCCAGGCGCCTGGCGCGGCGCCCCGCCGGCCTGGCTCGACGAGGAGCAGCCGCCCGTCGTCGTCACCGAGCGGCGGGGCTGCGACCCGACCCCGATCGACCCCGTCTCCGCCGAGGGCGCGCTCGCGCTGCGCGCCTACGTCTGGGCCGACCAGCCCGCCCGCGCCGCCCGGCTGAACGGGGCGCTCCGGCTCGCCGGCACGACTCCGACGCGGGTCGACCCGGTCGGCGCCGCCGATTTCCTCGCGGACGTCCAGCCCCGGGAGGGCACGCTGACGGTGGTCTGGCACTCCGTCATGCGCCAGTACGTCCCGGCCGAGGAATGGGCCCGGGTGGAGGGCGAGTTGCAGCGGCTGGCCGCGGCGAGCACCGCCACCGCCCCGTTCGCCCACATCGCCTTCGAACCGCGCCGGGCCGACAACGGGCACCGCTTCCTGCTCGTCGTGCGCGACGGGTCCGACTTCGCGGTGGAGCGGGTGCTCGCCGAGGCCGTGCCGCACGGGCTCCCCGCCTGGACCGTCTGAGGCCGCCCGAGAACGCCGACTGCCCGAGTGGGCGTCAGACCCGCGTCCCGGTGACGTCGAAGAGGTGGTGCACCGGGTCGTGGATCAGGTAGCGCGCGAAGGACTCCACGGTGAACCGCGCACCGTCGCTGCGGCCGCCAGTGCGCTGCCACTGCTCGCCGGCGACCGCCTCGAAGGCCTGCGCCAGCCGCTCCGCCGCCTCGGCCAGCTGCACCGCGACCAGCCCCGGATCCTGGCTGCCGTACTGCTCGGCGGCGGCGGTCTCGTCCTGGTCCCAGTTGGCGAACAGCGGATCGTCCTGGGTGAGCATGAGGTCGAGCCGGACGGCGAAGAGCCGGAACACGTCCCGGACGTGGCAGGCGTACTCCAGGTCCGACCAGACGTCGGGGCGCGGGCGGCGGCGCAACCGCTCGTCGGGAAGCTCGGCGAGCCTGGCAACCCAGGCGGTGGCGTTGGCGCGGACCATCGCGGGGACGTCCTCGCGGGCCACCGACGGGGTGTCCAGCCCGCAGTCGGCGCAGGGGCGTTGGAGGACCCAGGTCCAGTCCTTGGTGTCAGGAGTGATCATGCGTCCAGGGTGGCCCGGCCGCCCTCGGCTCCGCCAGCGGCCGGACCGCCGCACAGCGCCAAGATCCTGCCAGTCGCCGCGCCCTACGCCACCTCCCGCTCCCCCTGCTCGTACGCCTCACGGGCCGCCAGCAGGTCGGCCAGGTGCTCGCGGCCCCAGGCGCAGGCCGCGTCCATCGGCCCGAACAGCGAACGGCCGAGCGGCGTCAGCTCGTACTCCACGCGCGGCGGGTTCTCGTCGTGGGCTGTGCGGGTCAGCACGCCGTCGCGTTCCATCGCGCGCAGCGTCTCGGCCAGCACCTTGGCCGTGATGCCGCGCAGCGGCACCTTGAGCTCGGAGAAGCGGCGCGGCCCGGCCTCCAGACAGCGCATGATCTTCCAACTCCACTTCGCCCCGCCGGTGATGGGCAGTGCGGGGACCGGGCAGTGCGGTCCGAAGAAGTCCGCGGTCAGCGGCTCAAACTCGATCATGACCTGACGGTACTGCGGTGGTGTCGGTGGCGTTCAAGCCCAGGTCCGTAGGAAGCCGGTCGTACCGTCGCTGCCGAGAAAGACGGGCTCGTTGAAGGTGCTTGCATGAACGCCAGTGGTGTTTCGAAGTCCGGGAGTTGCCGGTCGTGACGGTGTGATGCGGCTGGTCGGGCGGTTGCCGACGCAACGAGGCTCCGGTTGGAGGGGCGACTTGCTCAGTCGCCCTGCACCGGAGCCTCGATGTGGCGTCAGCCAGAGCAGCCTGGTACTGCGGTCGGGCTGCCGAGGCAGTTGGTGGGACTGTTGCCGTTGACCCGGCTCATGGTGAGGGTCACGGAACTGCCGTTGTTGTAGATGCCGCCCGGGGCAGTGGTGGACCGGTTGTTGTTGACATTGCTCCGGACGATCGTGACCGTCACGTTGCCGAAGGTCGCGAGCCCGCCGCCGCCGGTGCCGGCCTGGTTCTCGTTGAGGTTGCTGTCGTCGATGCGCAGCCTGCCGTCGTTGGCGACGCCACCGCCCAGTTGGTCGGCGGAGTTGTCGATGATCCGGCTGCGGTTGATGGTCATGTTGCCGTCGTTGGCCACGGCGCCGCCGTTGTGCACTGCGTGATTGCCGGTGAGCATGCTGTCGGTGATCGTGGTCGTGGTGCCGGTGAACCCGCCGATGCCTCCGGAGAAGTTGCCGCGGTTGTCGCGGATCCGGCTGCTGGTGACGGTGAGCGTTCCGAAGTTGGCGATGCCCCCGCCGAAGTCCCCGCCGGCGTCGCCGTTGCTGATGGTGGCGTCACGGAGGCGGAGGGAGTTCCTGACCGTGAGGATGCGGAACGGCGTCGCGGAGTTGCGCGTGATCGTGCTGTTGCGCGCGTTGATGGTGAGGTCGCCGAGGATGTCCGGCAACGGGCTGGTCAGGCCATAGGTGCAACCGGGCTTGAGAGTGAGCGTCACCGGTCCGGTCGCCCCGTTGGCTGCCGTGATGGCGGCGGCCAGAGCAGCCGTGTTGCAGGGGACGGTGGTCTGTGCGTGGGCCGTGGCGGGCGCGACGAGCGCCCCGGTGGTGGAGACGAGACCGACGCAGAGCGTCTTGGCCAGGTTCACGAACGACGTGCGCATGATCGGAGTGTTCTCCTCGGGAAGGGTCTTGGAAGGGGCTCTGCGGTGTCCGGCGGGTCGCAGCGGTGTCCCCGGAGCGGCCGGCAGTGGCGCGCAGGCCGCCCGGATCGGACGAGGGGTGCTCGGAGCACTCCTCCGAGCCGGCCGCTCGTTCCGTCAAGGCCGGTGCGGGTCATGAGGCTGACCGCTGCGACGTCGCCCCGGAGCGCCCGGCCGCGACCTCTCGGCACAGCAGGTCGGGGCCGAACTCGTGTGCCGGGGCGCCGATCTGACACGGTGCGGTCTCAAGGACCGGTGTGAACCCCGACGGTGCCGGTGGCGGGTGTGCGGCGGGGTGCCGAGTCGCCGGACCGAGGACCGGGGATCGTCCGGCGTGATCGGTCTGCGAGTGCGGAGAGTGATCATGCCTTGCTGTCCGTCGGATCATCGGCTCGGATCGTCGGTGGCCCTGCTCAGCCCGAAAGAGCCACGGCAGAGAGGGTTTGTCCGGTGCCGGACGGTGTTCAGTCTGGGCGGCCGGTCGCACTGTTGTCGCGCCGGGCCGCGCGGATGGGGGACGCACGGTCACCGACCGGCGCGTCGGCGGGCCGTCCGGCGGGCGTCCCCGCGCGGGGTCCTCCGGCAGGCACCCGGCGGGCCGGTACGGCGCACCGCGCCGGGCGGACTGGTCGGCTGAGATTCCTCCTCCGAGCCGGACGGCTCGGCACTCGGACGGCCTGTCCCGGCGCAGCAGTTCCAGGCAGCGGGGTGAGCCGGCGGTTTCCTTGAAGTAACCGGCACCCCTCGTCCTACCGTCGGGCCAGGCGCGGTCCGGCGCCCTTCACCGGTAGGAGTCCCCATGAGCAGCAGCACCCTTGTCGTTTTCGGCGCGGGCGGCCGGGTCGGCCGTGCCGTCACCGCCGAGGCCGTCGCACGCGGCCTGTCCGTCACCGCCGCGGTCCGCTCACCCGAGCGGCATGCCGACCTGGCGGGTCCTCAGGTGACGGTGGTGGGTTGCGATGTCAGCGATGCGGAGGCGGTGGCCGAGGCCGCCGCCGGGCACGGCGCGGCCGTCAGCTCTCTGTACCGGGCCGACGTGCCCTCGCAGGACTTCTACGGTGCCGTCACCGAGGGCCTGCTCGCCGGCCTCGGGCGGGCCGGCACCGGCCGGCTGGTCAGCGTCGGCATGGCCGCCACCCTGGAGACCGCACCCGGTGTCCGGGTCATGGACGACCCCGAGTTCCCCGCCGAGTGGCGCACCTTCTCGCTCGGCCACGCCCTCGCCCTCGACCTGCTGGCCACCCGGGCACCGGCCGTCCTGGACTGGCTGGTGCTCACCCCTCCGATGGACCTCGGCCACGACGGCGTACGCACCGGGCGGTACCAGCTGGGCGGCCGCGCCTTCCCGGAAGGCGGCGGGCACATCTCGCACGCCGACTACGCCATCGCGGTGCTGGACCAGATCGAGCGCCCCAGCCGGCACCGGACGCAGATCAGCGTGTACTCCTGAGCGCCGCACCACCGGGTGGTTCGTCGGCGCTGCGGCCGCCTGAGCGGTGCGGCGGTGCTGTCGGCGACCCCCACCTCCCCTGGGCCGGACCGTCGTGCTCACCGTGGGCCGCCGCCTCGGCCACGGTGCCGCGCTGGGGCGGCACGGCGGTGCCCGAGAGCCGCCGTGCCGGTGCGGGTGGCAGGGGCGGCCTGCCCCAGTCGGCGGGCGGCCGGTAGTCGCACCGGCTCCCGTCGAACGGGAACTCCCGGCCCTGGGCCAGGCGCGCCAGCCGCTCCCCCTCCGCCCGCACCTCCGCGGCCTGCTCCGCGGTCCAGTACGCGGGATGGCCGGTCTTGGCCGCGAAGGACTCCTCGTCCTTCCACCGCCAGGTACCGTCCGGCGCGACGGTGAGATCCAACTCCTGGTCCGCGACGTCGATGTCGTCGCCCCGGCGGGTACGGCGCTCCAGGTTCACGTACCAGCCCTCGAAGGCACACCCGGGCTCCGGCGCGAACTTCCACCACACCGCGTGCCCGGCCCCGCTCGGCTGGAAGATCAGTGAACCGCCCTCGTACCAGCGCCCCGGCACCAGCCGGTACCCGCCGGGCGGCCACTGCGCCGGATCGATGTCGCGGATGTGCCGTCCCGCGGGCAACTCCGCCTCCCACACCGGCGATCCGCCCGCCATCCACAGCCACAGACCGTCGGCGCCGTGCGCCACGACCCGCACCGGGACCACCGCGAGCAACTGCCCGCCGAAGGAGAAGTTCCACCGCAGGACGCGGCCCTCTTCGAGGTACATGTCTGAAATGGTGTCACGCGCCACCGGACGTCCGGAGACGGTTTGGCCGACCGGTGACGGCCCGAGTAGAACTGCTGAGTGATCAACGACCACGCCCTGAACGACAAACCCACCGTGATCGGCGAACGAGTCCGCCTGGTACCCCTGGGCCCTCAGCACGCGGAACCCTTCTGGCAGGCCACCCTTGACCCGGAGAACCGTCGACTCACCGGCACCCGCCGGGAGTTCACCCTCGACTTCGTCCGCGACTGGTGCGCCGACCGCGCCACCCAGCCCGGCCGGCTCGACCTCGCGATCGAGGACCGCACCACCGGCGACTACCTCGGCGAACTCGCCCTGATCGACGTCGACCACGACAGCGAGTCCGCCGCCTTCCGCATCGCCCTCAGCCCCGGTCTCGCCGGCCGCGGCTACGGCACCGAGGCAGCACGCCTCCTGCTCGGCTACGCCTTCGACCAAGTACGGCTGCACCGCGTCCAGTTGGAGGTCTACTCCTTCAACCTGCGCGCCATCCGCGCTTACCAGAAGGCCGGGTTCGTCCTCGAAGGCCACCTGCGCGACGCCCACATGTGGGAGGGCCGGCGCTACGACGTGTTCTGCATGGCCGCGCTGCGCGGCGAATGGCGGGCACCCGCCCAGTGAGCGAGGCCCCCGCCATCCGACGATCCGTCAATCGCTCGTGTCGGCGTCCGTCTGAATCGCGCAGACCGCACCGACGTTCTGCTGGGTGAATCCGGCCGCCCCTCCGAAGAACGTTGTCAGCAGCCCCCTGCAGACCGCGGCCTCCTGCGGAGTCTTCGGCCCTTCGGCCGCCGCCGGCTGCGCCGCCAGCAACGGCGTCGCCAGCAGTACCGCGGAGCACAGCGCGCGGGTGGCGAGCTTCTTCAGCTTCGAGTTCGACTTCGACGTCGATGACGCAGAGAACATGTCGGCCCTTCGGTTAGGCGATGGACGAGCCATCCCTATCCGAAGGGCCGTTGGCTTCCGCAGATTCTGAGCCATCCGTGAGCGTGTCAACGGCGGAGCAGCAGTTATGGATCCCGTGCGGTCTCGGAGTCCGGCATCAGAGGTCGCAGTCCCGGCGTGGATGCACGGGGTGGAAGTGCCCGAGGAGTTCGGACAGGTCGTACACCTCCACCAGGAGGAACACCAGACTGACGAAGAGCATTGCCTTCAACACCGGAGTGAGAAGGGACTCGACGGGCCGCGGGCCGCGAGTCGCGCTCCGGAGCAGGACGGTGATCAGGATCACGACAGCGATCCCGAGAGCCCCACCCCCGCAGGCCGCCAGCCGAGCTGCCAGAGGCAGGCCGGGGCTGTCCAGGCAGTTGCCCAGGGGGATGTCCACGTAACGAAAATCCGCCCACCGTGCGTAGAGCACGCTGACGAGCGCGAGAGGGCTGCCCAGCAGCGTGGCGACGGCTGTTCGACGCCACCGCGCGTGGGTCGGGGACGGAGCCGGGTTCATTACCTCCGCCTCACGACCCATCAGGACCCACATCCCAGAGTGGATCCGGGTCGGGTCTGGAAATCCGGGACCAGCTGGTTGAGGGTGACCACGTCCAACGCGACACCCAGCAGGCTGATGGCGAACACCACCGTCAGGCTCGCGACAAGCCACGGCCGCACGGGTCGTTGCACGCGGGAAGCGGTCCGCAGCAGCATCTGGATGCAGATCACGGCAAGGGTTCCGAGGAGCGGGCTGGTCCAGGCAGCCGCCTGGACCAGTACGGGAGGAGCGGGTTGGCTCTCGCAGATGAGTCGCGGGAGGCTCCGCCAGTCGTAGGCCGCTGTGGAAGCGTAGGAGGCGCAGACGGTTGCACCGAGGATGGCCAGGAGCGCGGCAGGGGCCGTCCAGCGCCAGTGCGGCAGGTTCACGTTGGGCTTCACAAACTTCGTGACAATAGGAGCTGCTGAAGAGCGATCAGGATATGTCTACGCGCCAGAAGCCCTGAGATCAGCTGCCTGGACACCCGAACAGACCTCGGCCTTCCTTGCGAAGGCGATCCGGGACATCCCGCACGACGATGGCGAGGAGAAGCAACGGTGAGTCGATCCGACGTGGTGACCCCGTTCAGGAAGTCGTCCTACTCGGGCCAGGGAGGAGAATGCGTGGAGACTGCCCGCACCGTTGGCGAAGGTCAGGCTGTCCGCGACTCCAAGGCCCCGGACGGTCCGACGCTGTCCTTCTCGGCAGACGCTTGGTCGGCGTTCGTCGCCGGGGTCAAGGCTGGAGAGTTCCCGGGCGGCTACTGATCACCCGGCCCAGTGACGGCCCCGGCCGGACGAACGGCCAGGGAAGTTCGAACTAGTCGTAGTTGCAGCGGTGCGATCCCGCAGGCGGGCTGGTCCGGGCAGGTGCTGAGGTGGCTCGGTCGCTCACGAGGTGTGGACCGGTCGGAGCGACTGCACTTCCCCGCACCCGCCCGCCGGGCGCAGCCGGTTCGGAACGCGTCGGGTCAGTTGGGTTCGGCCTTGTCGGCCGGGCGGATCCGCACGTAGTGCGAGCGGCCGTCCATGGCGAACGCGAGGTCGATCCGGCCGTCGCGCCGGATGAACTCCGCTACGTGATCAGCTGCTTGGGGTCGGGTGAGGAAGTACCGGAACGCGTCGGCCTGCACCGCCCCCAGCGGCAGCAACCGCAGCGAGCCCCAGAGTGCCGACAGGGCGTCCGGAAGGCGCTCGAACGTCGCCGGGCCGCACACGTCCTCGATCTCGACCACGACCGGTCCGCCATCACTGACCCCGACCGCCTTGCGCTTACGGATCACCGCGCCACCTCCATGACACTGCGGCCGGGACGAACCGCCGCTCCATCCCCCGGCCGGACGTCGCAGCGCACATGTGCATCCATCTGACGGTGTGCCACCACCGGCCCTGTCGCGCTCATTCCGCATCCCCGGCCGCCGGTGCGATGGCCGCCCAGACGAGCTTGCCGATTCCGCCCTCGCGCGGGCCGCAACCCCAGCCGGTCGTCAGCTGCTCGACCAGCCACAGCCCCCGGCCGCGCTCGTCGTCGGGACCCGCCGCCTGCACGGCCGGGCGCGCGGTGCTCGCGTCATGCACTTCGACCCGCAACTCTCGCGGCCACAGCTCGAAGCGGACCATGAGCAGTCGGCCCGGCGGCGTGCGGGCATGCTGGACCGCGTTGTTCACCAGCTCGGTCAGAACCAACTCGCCTGCAGTCACGTACAGTTCGCCGCCGGCGAGACCAGCCAGGAAGCCTCGGAGCAGTCTCCGGGCGGCGCTTCCCGACTTTCGGTGGCGCGGCAGCCAGCACGAGTACTCATCGGGTGCGACGGGCGATCTCTCCAGCGCTTCGGGCATGGCGACTCCCCTCCTGGACATGGGTGGTGGACGTGAGCCTGAGCCGGTCAACGGCCTTGGCGGCAGCCGAAATCAGGCATAGGGATGCCCGGTTGGCGAGCCACTGCCATCACGCTGCGTCGACGGTTGACTACGTTCAGCAGCATGCTCTCCGTGGAGTCACCGTGCAAGTGCATGGGCCATGCAATTGCACGAACGGGTGACGGTTGAGCACCTCGACGGGAGTGGCAGACTGTGTACCGACGTGACCTACCGGGGAGAGTGACGGGTGGACAGCCCAACCGTGCTGCGGCGTAGGCTCGGCGCAGAGCTGGGGAAGTTGCGCATGTCGCGCGGCGCGAGCGCCAAGGATGTTGCCGCCGCACTGGATTGGTCCGCGTCCAAGCTGAGCCGCATCGAGAGCGGGAGTGTGCCGCTACAGGACCGTGATGCAGCAAAGCTGTTGGCGCACTACGGCGTTAACGATCCCGCCGAAGTGAAGCAGTTCATCAACCTCACTCGGCAGAGTCGCCAGCAAGGCTGGTGGCACGCCTACGGCGATGCACTGCCGGACTGGTTCCGCGCGTACATCGGGCTTGAGGCCGACGCGACAAAGATCGTGACGTTCCAGTGCGAGCTGGTGCCGGGACTACTCCAGACGGAAAGCTACGCACGGCAGGTCATCCGGGCCATGAACCCCACGGAGTCGGCAGACGACATCGAACGCCGCGTAGCACTTCGCATGGAACGGCAGCAGATCCTCGATCGGCAGGACCCGCCACAGCTCTGGGCCATCATCGGAGAGGCCGTCATAAGGCGCCATGTCGGCGACGCTTCCACCATGCGTGCCCAACTCGGTCACCTGGCTGACATGGCCGAGACGAGACCCAACATCACCATCCAGGTGCTCCCGTTCTCAGCTGGCGCTCACGCCGCCATGGGAGCGTCCTTCTCCGTTCTGTCGTTCAGCGACCTCCCTGGAAGCGTGGCCTATTCCGAGGTCACAACGAGCAGCATCTACACCGAGCGGCCGTCCGAAGTCGCCCGCCATCAGGAGACTTTCCTTCGCCTCATGGCGTCATCGGTTCAACCTGAGAAGTCGGTCTCATGGCTGAGGGAAGTCGCAGAGGAGTGCCAGTGAAGCACCAGATGCCAGCCGTCAGGTGGCGCAAGAGTTCATACAGCAACGGACAGGGTGACTGCGTCGAGGTGGCCGACGGCCTTCCCGGTGTGATGCCGGTCCGCGACTCCAAAGACCCCGACGGGCCCGCGCTGGTCTTCCCGGCCGAGGCATGGTCGGCATTCATCGCCGGGGTCAAAGCGGGAGAGTTCCCAGGCAGCTGCTGATGAACTGATCCCTGGCTCAGCGGCGGCCCCGACCGGATGACCGGCCGGGGCCGCCGTATTGCCCGGTAGCCGCACGCACATTGGCCTGTGGAACGGTGAATCCACCCAGTCCGGCGCCGCAGAAAACGTGTCGGCCCTTCGGACGGGTGATGGGCGAGCCATCACCGCCCGAAGGGCCGTTCGCATCCACGGATGCTTCGTGATCCGCGAGTGTGTCAGCGGTACGGGTTCTCCGAGGCCGGCGGCTGCGGCTGGTAGTACTGCGGCGGCTGCGCACCACCACCCGTGGGCGGCACCTGCTGGTACGGCGGGTGCTGCTGCCCACCGGCGCCGTACGGCGGCTGGCCGCCCGCCGGCGCGTAACCCCCGGGCCCACCCGGTCCACCCGAGCCCCCAGGGCCACCAGATCCACCGGATCCGCGCCCACGACGCACCACAAGCAGCACCACGCCACCGATCACCAGCAGCGCGACAACACCGATGCCCGCATAGAGCACCATCGAGCTCTTACCGCTGTCCTTCTTCTCGGGCGCGGGCTGGGGCTGCCCGGTGTCCTTGCTCGCACCGGGGGAGGGGGCTGCCGCCGACGAGGCTCCGTCGTCCCCTCCCTGTGCCTCGACCCGTCCAAGCAACGGGTTTTCCTTCGGCCCATTGTCGACATCCGGGTTAGGCGCCAACGCCTTCGAGGGTGACGCAATCCCGTAACCGTAGCTGTTGTTGGGCGCCTTCGAGCCGTCGGGCGGCGCGACCGCAGTCTTAATCATCCGGTTGATGACCTGACCAGCAGACAGATTGGGGTACTTGGAGCGGATGAGCGCTGCAAGGGCGGAGACATAGGCGGTGGACGCAGAGGTTCCGGTCCCATTCCCGTAACTCGTCGCTGACTCGTTGCTTGCTCCGTAAATTCCTACTCCAGGAGCAGCAAGCGTCACCTCAGGACCGCGGTTGGACTTGTCCCAGACCATGCCCTGCTTGTCGATGGCTCCGACTGCCACTACGCCAGGGAACGCGGCTGGATAGGTGACAGGCAGACCGTGGTCCCCTAGATTCCCGGCACCAGCAACAAGAACCACATTCTTCTTGATCGCTTGGTTGACGGCAGCACGAACCTGGCTATCGTGCCCCATGCCATCCGATGAAATGGACATGTTGATAACATCCGCACCGTGGCCTACTGCATAATTAATCGCATCTGCCACCTTGCTCTCACCACCCGAAACTTCCCCCGCCCCACTGAGGGTAATCCGGATCGGCAGGATTTTGGCCTTGGGCGCCAAGCCCATGATGCCATCTTGATCACCATGACCGTGAGCCGCAATAATACTGGCGATTTCAGTTCCATGCCCCTGTTTATCCGCGCGCCCATCTGTCCCCGATCCGGAGAAGTCGGCGCCAGGGAGAACCTGACCAGTCAGATCTTGGTGGTCAGCAAATACGCCACTATCGATTACTGCAACCTTCACTCCCTCGCCCTGGCTGACTGGCCAGACTGCCCCCTTTGCGTCGTAATTGATGAGAGCCCACTGCCCATCGCGCACACTGTCTGCGCTGGCCGGCGCAGCGCTCAGACCCCAGAGCAGGGCTCCTGCTGCAAGCGCGGCCACACCGCGCATCGGTCGGCTGGTCGTCAAGCCACGTCACCCCACTCATCGAAGCGGCCGTCCCGCAGAAGCGATCTGCGGGACGGCCGGTCAGGTCAGACTGTCCTGCTGGCGAGAATCATTCCACCACGTTCGGGTTGGCCTTCTCCCCCGACTTCCACGTTTCCTCGTCCTCCACCAGGTAGGAGGGACGGTCCTTGCCCTTCTTCTCCTTCTTGGCGCCCTTCCCCCCGGCGCCGGGCGCCCCATGCGCGCCGTTGCCCTTACCAGCACCGGACTCACCGGCCTGGCCGGCCTGGCCCGCCTGCGCACGGCTCCGGCCAAGACCCGAGCCCCCCTCAGTGAACGAGCGGCGCCCGGCACCAGCGGCCCCGGCCTCACCCGCTGCCCCGCCAGGACGCTGGCCCAGCCCCCGGCCCATGCGGCCGCCACCCGCAGCCCCACCGGCTCCGCCTTCAGCGCCGCCCATACCCTCGGCCCCGAACGCGCCGCCAGCACGGGCCGCGCCGCGACCGCCACCGGCACCGAGGCCGCCACGGCCCAACGAAGAACCACCGCTGGGCAAGCCACCCTTGGAGCTGCCAGTAAGGCCTCCGCCGCCAACTACGGGAGGGCAGGCGCCCGTACCCGGGAGAGTGCCGGTGCCAGTGGTACCGGTCCCAATTTCGCCGGTGAGAATCGGTCCACCGCCGACCTTTCCCGGCTTGGGTGCGACTACACCTCCGTCAATCCCGGTACCAGCTCCGGGGCTTCCAGGCTGTTGCGGGCGAGGAGCCGGATTAGCCGTACCGCCCCAGACTCCCGGATCGGTGGGCGGAGCCACAACTGGCTTCGGAGGCGTCGCAGTTTGACCGGAAGACCATGAGGCCGACTCTCGGCCACTCGGGCGGGTAGTTTCGGCGGTGCTACCCGCACTTGCGAGGCCCAGACCAGCGCCAACAAACAACCCGCTGATGGCCTCAGCACCACTCGAGCTATCTGGCGGCGGGAGCTTGTCAATCTCTTCAATTGATGAGGTGGGAGGTGGCTTCAACGCCGCAGTGCTTGCACGGTACTTAACCGCCAACGTATCCATTACAGCAACAGCCTGCGCCTTCCGCTCATCGGCGATAGGCGTAGTCTTCTCTCCCACCAGCGACTTTGCGGCGTCGCCGATGGAGTCACCAACCTTGTCCAGGAGGTCGGGCTCCTCAGGCATGTCGCGCTTGGCCTGGTCGATTGCCTCAGAGATCCCCTGAAGTTCGACCGCAGCGTCGTTTGCATATGCGGCAGCATTGTTGACGCTGTTGGCCAGCTTCGTCATCTTGCTGTAGAAGGCGTCACTGGTGGCGCCCTCCCAGGAGTGCGTGGCATCGCCCGCAGCGGTGTTGAGGGCGGTTCGGATCTGCTTGAGAGTGGCGGCAGCCTTGCGCCAGGGATCACTGGCAGCCATGACCGCGCCGGAGTCCATGGACTGGACCATGCGCCGCATGTCGCCATGGCTGTATCCGCTGAAGTTCGTGTTCGCGTCACTCATGCTCGGACGCCTCCTGTCCCCGTCCTGATCCCCATCGCTGCACCGCTTCGGTCCCCCTCAACACGCTCTCGCCTACCACGTCGGGTGCGGCTGGCTGCTGCCCGTCGAGGGGCCGCCCGCAGGAGCCTTGGACGCACCGGTCGAAGCAGCTTTGGAGGTGTACCCGGCCGGACTGGCAGCCGTGGCGGTGCCGCCGACCGACCAGCCGTCGGTGTTCACCCTGAGGCTGCGGGAGGTCTCCTGCTCCTGCTCCTCATAGTTGTTGGCGGTGAGATCAGCCTTCCGCTGGGCGTCATCGATCGCGTCCTGCATGACGATGAGCACGTCGCGCAGAGCGTCACGCATTACCTCGTACTTGGCGTGCAGCGCCTGCGCCTCCGCGAAATTCCCGAACGCGCTGGCCCCTACACCACTCTGCCCATGCGCCCGGTTGCCGCTCGCGTTCGTCTCAAACTCGCTCAGCAGCCCACGCACCTGCGTGGCGAAAGCCCGCAGGCTGTCCACCTCCACGCGGTAGCCGGCTCCGGCGCCCCCGCTTGAACCGGTCCCTGTGCTCACGACCTCGTACCTCCCCCGTACACCTTGTGCACCCTCGGCAACTTCCGTACCGTCAGCATCCTCGACGCTCGCACCAGTCGGACACCTGTCCGTCACGCACCGCGCCCCGACGCTGACCCTCATGTCTAACACATGCCAGAGACCGTCAGAACGCCGCCGTACGACCGGGGCCCGAGACGTCTACCACTGCCCCGGTTCCGATCGCCAGGGATGCCGCAGACCCCATACCCCGTCCCGGCCCACGGGATGCCGTCAGCGAACTGTCAGCAGGTCCGTCAATGGACCCGTCAACACCGTTCCACGGCCGCGGACAGCGCCCGGCGGCACAGCGAGTCAGCCTTCCGGGTGGTTTCGGGTAGGCGGTACGCGGGCGCCAACTCGAGGGTCAGGTGGACGGCTTCGGCGAGGCCAATGCGGTGGCCGACCGAGACGAAGACCGGCTTCACGCCGCGACGGGTGCGGAGTGCCCGGCCCACCTCCTCGCCGTTCTCGGCGTCGTGCAGCGGTGTCCACGCGCCCCGCCCGGGGCCGGGCTGCTCGTAGGTGAAGGTGAACGGGGTCTTGGCGACGCCGATCGTCCGCAGGCCGCTGAGCACCCCGAGGTGGCTGGCCAGGCCCAGGCGGCGCGGGTGCGCCAGGCCGTAGCCGTCGCAGACGACCAGGTCGGGGGTGCGTCCGAGGCCCGCCAGGGCGGCGAGCACGGTGGGCAGTTCGCGGAAGGCCAGCAGCCCCGGGAGGTACGGGAAGCTGATCCGCCCGACCGCGGTGGACTCCTCCACCACCTCCAGACTGTGGCGGTCGAGCAGGACGGCGGCCGCGGCCACCACGTCCCGTTCGTCGTCGTACGCGACGTCGACACCGGCCACCAGCGAGAGACCGGCGAGCGCGGGCCCGCACGGCCCGGCGTCGACCAGCCCCCTCAGCCGCTGCTGCTCGGCCAGCGCCTCGGCCTCGGTGGCGGGCCACCCGGCAGGCGGATCAACACTGTTGGACACGGCTCGACTCCCCCGAGAAACACCTGAACACAACTCGAAACCACCGTATCGGAACGCCTCCCCGTCGACGGAGACCGAGCGCAACCACTCATCGACGCTCAGTAAGGTGGTGGGCAAATGACCCAACTGCGGCCTGCCGGACCGGCGGTAGGCCACGAGGGAGAGCGATGACCGCCGCCATCAGCGTGGACCCGCACGGCCTGGCCCAGGTCGGCCGGCAGAGCCGGGAGGTCGCGGCCGCCATGCCCGCCGAGATCGTCCGCATTCAGGGGCCGTCCGACGAGGCGGCCGCCGGGCTTCGCGGCTGGCGCACCCAGGAGGCCCTCACCCGCTGCACCCAGGCCTGGGAGGACTGCCTCCGCACGCTGGCCGCCGAGGTCGACGCCAACGGCGCCAGCCTGATCGCCACGGCCGACAACTACACCGCCACCGATGCTGCCGTGCACGGCAGCCTGTCCTACGCCACGGCCCCCAACGGAGCGCGCTGATGGTCGACTTCACCGCCCTGCGCGACGCCCGTCCGTCCGGGCTCGGCCCAGCTGCGGACGCGTACGACGAGCTCGGCCGGGCGAACGCGGCGCACCACGAGGTCATCAAGGAGGCCGTCCGCTGGATCGTCCACGGCGGCAACTGGACCGGTTCGGCGGCCGAGGCGGCGACCAAGGCACTGGAGCGGACCGACAAGCGCCTCGACGGCTCCCACACCGCGATGCAGGGGATGGGGATCCTGCTGCGCGACGCCGCCGATGCCTTCGAACTGGCCCAGGCCAAGCTGCTGGAGGCCGTCGACGAAGCGGCTCAGGCCGGATTCTCCGTCGGCCCCGACGGCTCGGTCGACTGCCCGCCGCCGACCGAGGCCGACCGGCACGACCCCGACTACGCCGCGCTCGGCGCCCCGCGACAGGCCCGGGTGAACGCCCTGGCGGCACGGATCGGCGGCGCCGTCGCCGAGGCCGACGCCGCCGACCAGCAGATCGCCGCGCTGCTGGACCAGTTGGCTCAGAGCGCGCGGTCCGGCTACGGCATCAACCGGGACGCGGCCACCACCCGCCTCGACAGCATCAACGACCTCGGCCGGAAGCTCACCGCCGCGGCCTGGCCGCCCGACGACGCCTCGCCCGCCCAGGTGCACGACTGGTGGCGGAGCCTCACCCCGGCCGAGCAGCAGAGGCTGGTCAAGGAGCACCCCGAACTGCTCGGCAACCGCGACGGCATCCCCAGCGCCGCCCGCGACCAGGCCAACCGGATCATGCTGCCCCGGCTCCTCGACGCGTACCGGCGCAAGCCGTCCCCGCTCTCCGCGGCGGACCAGCGGAAGCTCGACGGCTTCGAGGCCATCCGCAGGCGCCTGGCCGGCGAACTCCCGGACGGCGGCGGGCCGGACAGCGATCCGCCGCTGCTGCTGATCGGCCTCGGCGACCAGGGCCAGGGCCGGGCCGTCCTGAGCTGGGGAGACCCCGACACCGCCCGGCACGTCTCGGCCCTCGTCCCCGGCCTCGACAGCACCCTCGCCGGTGCGGCCGGCGGCGACACGACCACCGCCCTGCGGATCCGCCAGGCCGCGGGCGAGGAGGCCACCGGAACCGCCTCGATGATCTGGCTCGGTTACGACGCGCCCCTGTGGGACGGCGGCTCCGTCCTCACCAAGGACCGCGCGGTGGAGGGAGCCGCCGGGTACGACCGGTTCCTGTCCGGCCTGCGCAGTACGCACCAGGGGGACGCCCCCGCCCATGTCACCGCGATCGGGCACAGCTACGGCTCGCTCCTGGTCGGCCAGGCGGCGCAGCGCCCCGGCGGCGTCCCCGCCGACGACGTGGTCCTGGTCGGCAGTCCCGGTGTCGGTGCCGACCATGCCTCGCAGCTGAGCGTCGGCGCCGACCACGTCTACGTCGGCTCCGCGGCGGCGGACCCGGTGAGCCACCTGCCGTCCCGGACCGATGCCGCCGCCACCGGTCTCGCCATCGGCGGCTCCGTGGTGACCAGCCCCTTCGCCGCCGTGACGGGGCACCAGGTGGCCCCGCACGGGCTGTGGTTCGGCCAGGATCCGGCGAGCGCGGAGTTCGGCGCCCGACGGTTCAAGGTCGACGACGGCACGCCGACCGACTCCCACAGCAACTACTTCGGCAAGGACGGGAAGGGTGGCGACTCACTGCCCAACATCGGCCGGATCGTCGGCGGCCACCCCGACCAGATCACCCGGGTGCCGGGCCGGTGACGGTCCCCCGACCTTCCCTTCCCGGTCCGGTGGCGCTCCAACGACTGCCCCGCGCCCAGCCGGTGACGGTCCACTGTTCTCCCCACGCTCGGCCGGTGACGGTCC
The DNA here is from genome assembly GCF_053598215.1 of Kitasatospora sp. NPDC001175. Lineage (NCBI taxonomy): Bacteria > Bacillati > Actinomycetota > Actinomycetes > Kitasatosporales > Streptomycetaceae > Kitasatospora > Kitasatospora sp. NPDC001175. The sequence goes on from NZ_JBSFJU010000009.1 coordinate 94,452, forward strand.
GCCGCTTTCCCCGTACCCGGACGAGCGGCACCCGCACTGGCGCACCGACCGGCAGGATGCCTCGGCCGCCCGTCCTCAGTGCGCTGCTCGCCGTCTGCGCGCTGCTGCTCTGCGGCGCCTGTTCGCCCGACCCCGCGCCGGTGGTGCCGCTCGCCACCGCACACGGCCGGCTGGAGGACCTCTTCGGCGAGGCCTCGGCGGCCGTGCGGCCCCCGGTCCAGTGGACCGACCCGGCGTACACCGGATTCCCCGCGCTCTCGGGGCTCTGCGGCACCCAGGGCTGCCACCGCACCGGCCGGGCCGAACTCCAGGGCGTCCGCTGGGTCAGGACCCGGGTCTCGGCCGCCCGGTACTCCGCCCTGCTCGACCAGGTGGCCCGGAGCTGGACCGAACACGGTTACCCGGTCGAGCGCCGCGCCCAGGAGGTGGTCGTGCGGGCCGCTGGCCACACGGCGCGGCTGTGGTGGCTGGACGCCGCCACCGGGTGCGTCCGGCTGGAGAGCTCGGTGGCCGATGTCGAGGACACCGGCGGGGCGGACGGCTTCGAGACCCACCCGTTCGGACGCGGCGGTGACGGCGGCCGCAGCTGCGCCTCGGCGACGGACCCGTACTGGTCCGGGTGAACCGTCGCCTCGGGCAGCACGGCCCGGAACCGGCGGTGAACCCATGCGCCCCCGCATGCCCCGCATATGCCTTATTAGGCTCTACTTACCGGGCCGAAGCCCGGGGTAGACCTTCTGCACGACCGTCGGAAACCGAATCCCGCGCGAAGGACTGACCGCCATGCCGCGCCCCACACTCGCCCAGTTCTGCCTCGGCACCCTGATCATCGTCGCCACCACCGTGGGGCTGCTCGCGGTGTCGGGGGCGACGGGGGTGGTGGGCATCGTGGCTCTGGTCGCCGTCGCCGTGGCGCTCGGCGTACTGGTCACTGCCCTGCTGATGACCGCCGACCGACGGCGGCGCCCGCCCGCCCACCCGACATCCGACCAGCCCCGCCCCGAGCCCCGGCCCGCCGCTCGGCCCACCGCCCCGGAGTACGCCCGCCAGCGCTGACGCCCCCTGGACGGACGGGCCGTGGCGACCGGGGCCCGGTCCCGGCGGCCACGGCCCGCGTGTCCGGCGTCCCGACGTCGGGCGTCGGGCGTCAGGCGTCAGGCGTCAGGCGTCAGGCGTCAGGCGTCAGGCGTCAGGCGTCAGGCGGTCGAGACGACCACCGTCTTGGCCGCCTTGTCGTGGATGCACTGCCGGTAGGGCTTGTCGAACACCCCGAACAGACCGTTGACCGGCCACCAGAGCAGTCCGCAGCAGACCAGCGCCGGCACCACGAAGACCGCCGCCCGGGTCCACGCGGCCGCGCCGGTCGGGCCGCTCCCGTCGATGAGCATCGCGACCCGCAGCTTCATCAGCTTCTTGCCGACCGTCTGACCGTCACGGCTCAGCATGACGCCCTCGTAGACCAGGTACAGCGCGTACCCGAGCCAGGTCGCGCCGACATAGCCGTCCTGCCTGCCCAGGCTGGCGAACGGCAGCACGATCAGCGCGGCGATGACCTGGATCCCGATGTAGTCGATCAGCTTGGCGACGATCCGGTTGGGCCAGCTGCCGAGCGGCGGCATCCCGGGCACCGGGCCTGGAGCGGCGCCCGGGCCCGGCGGGTACGGCGCTCCGTACCCGGGCGGCGGGGCGCCGTACTGCGCGCCGTAGCCCGGCGGGGTGTCGTACGGGCTGCCCGACGGCGGGGTGTCGTACGGACTGCCCGACGGCGGGGTGTCGTACGGACTGCCCGACGGCGGGGGCGCGCCGGTCGGCCCCGCGCCGGTCGGCGGCTGCCGGGGCTCGCCGTACGGCTCTGACGGGGCTCCCGGCGTGCCCTCCGCCGGGGGCTGCTGCTTGTCGAAGGAGGGCTTGCCGCCGCCCTCCGGCTCCTGGCCTGCGGAGTCGTGGCTGCTCATGGATTCGAGTAGAACATCAGCATTCCTATGATGTTGGGAAATTTAGCCCGTTTTGCGGCATCGGCTCGAGCGGTGACCACCCCTCAGGAGCGCACCACCCTGGTCCGGGCGGCACGGTCCTGCCAGCCGCGCCGCGCGGCCGGGTCGAGGAGCGGCGACAGCGCGCCGACCACCGTGACCACCGAGAGCTGCCTGACGACCCACCGGAGCAGCGACCGCCCGAGCGCGGGCGGACCGGACGGCCCCGCCGCGCGGACCACCCTGATCCCCAGCAGCCGCTTGCCCAAGGTCTGCCCGTTCCGGGCCGTCGGGACCACCTCGTACAGCAGGCCCACCAGCGCCAGCAGGCCCAGCAGCACCCCGGCCTTGCCGAGCACCACCGCATCGAGCAGCCAGACGTCCACCGCGCGGTGCGTCACCCTGGCGACGATCTGGGCGTGCTGCAACCGGTCCTGGACGTGGGCGACGGCCGAGGAGACCAGCGGCACCCCGGCGGCCACCGCGACCAGCGCGATCACCGCGCTGTCGAACAGCCGGGCGGCGATCCTGCGACCCAGACCCGCCGGAGCGGACGGGCGCGCCTGGCGCTCCGCCGGCCTCCGGGCGCCGGCACCGCGCGACGCGGGGAGCGTCGGCTTCGGTTTCCGGGCCGGGGCGGGGGCTGCAACCCTCGCTGCCGATGCCGACTTCGGTGCCGCGGCGGATTTGGGTGCCGCGGCGGTTTTCGGTGCCGCGGCCGGAGCGGCCGCGGGGGCGCGCGTCTCGCTCGGCTTCGACCACGCGGGGACGGCGTCCCAGGACACCCGCCGCGGCGCCGCACCGGGTTCCGCCGCGTCACGCCGGGCCTCGGAATCCGCCTGGCGGCCCTCGGCCCCGGTGCTCCCGCTCCGCGGAACCGGCTCGGGCCGCACGACCGGCGCACCGACCGGCTCGGGCTCCGGCTCTGGCGGCGCCACCGGCTCCGGGGCGGCGGCTGCGGGTGGCGCGGGTGACGCGGGTGGCACGGGTCCGGCCGTCGACCGCGTCCGCGACTCGAGCTCCTGCTCCGCCTCGGGCGCCAGCACGAACGAGGCCCCGCCGGAGGTCTGGTCGAAGAACAACGGCCCCGTCTCACTCACCGAGGCGGCAACGGGCGAGACGGCACCCGCCGAGCCGGCAGCGGGCGAGGCCGGAGCAGCAGGCGCCGCCGGAGCCGGGGCGGGTACCCGGGCGGGCGCCGGCGGCGGTGCGTAGCGGCCGGCGGACGGCGCGGTCTGGCGGGCGGTGAAGCGCGGGGGCTCCAGGACCTCGCCCGGTTCGGGTGCGGGTCTGCTGGTGCCGGGCACCCAGGCCGTTCCACCCCAGTAGCGGACGAATCCCGGAACGGAGGGGTCGGGGTAGTAGCCCGGCGTCGGGTCGACGGCGGTGTCCGCGCCGCCGTCGAAGGGCCGGTCCGTCATGTGGTTCTTCTTTCGTTGCAGCGCCGGGGGACGGCAAAGCAGAGGACTGCGGGCAGGAGCGTTACGGGGCGAGCAGGCCGCGGGCGGGAGCACAGCGGAGCAGGGTGGTGCCGCTGGGGCACCGGCGCAGCAGCGCAGGCGGGCGCGGACGAGCCGCCGCACTTGCGGCGGACAGTCGCCAGGCAGTCACAAAGGGTAGTACCTTCGCGCCGTGACGGCGGGCAGTTGGAAAATCCCGGGAGATCCGCGAAAAAGTGTGTAAGACCTGACGCCCGGCGTGCTCTCTCCAGGTGAAGGGGCCCGGAAGCGGCCCCACGTACCTGGGAGGAAGCCGGTCATGGACAGGTCCGCCACCGTCGTCGAGCAGGAGCTCGAGCTCAGCCTGGTGCTCTCCGCGGAACACAGCATCCCGGTCCCGGCCCGGCTGTCGTACAACAGTCACGACCCGTTCGCCGTGTACATCACCTTCCACCTGGACAGCGGCGCGCCCGTGACCTGGGTGTTCGCCCGTGAGCTGCTGGTCGAGGGGACCTTCAGGGCGTGCGGGCACGGGGACGTCCGGGTGTGGCCCACGCGGTCGGGCCGGCAGAGCATACTGTGCCTGGCGCTCAGTTCCCCGGCGGGCGACGCCCTGCTGGAGGCCCCCCTCCCGGCCGTGGCGGCGTGGCTGGAGCGGGCGCACCGGCTGGTCCCGCCGGGCGCCGAACTCGCGACCGTCGACCTTGACAACTCCCTCGCCGAGCTGCTCGCGTGATCAGCCGTGGCGCCTCCGCGCGCTCCCGGGGGCCTCAGCGGGCCGCGGGGGCCTGCTGAAAGCCGTCAGGCGCACGGGAGCGCACGGCCGGCCGTACTCGGCCTCCGGCAGAGCGAGCCGGACGCAGTCGTCTGTCCCGGGTCGGCGGTGGCCCGCTCGCACGGTTCCCGCGTCCCGGGGCGGGGCGGGTCCGCCGTGCGCTGCCCCGTGCCGGCGCGGGGCTGCGCCTAGCGGCCTTCCGCGCCGACCTTCACCGGCCGGTGCGTCGGCGCGCTGTCGGCCCGCTGCAGCGGCACCAGCGGTGCCCCCGCCGCCCGACGGCGGGAGTGCACCCGCAGCGCGGACACCGCCAGGAACCCGAGCCCGATCAGCGGATAGACGTCGGCCGGGATCTGGAAGACGTACGGCATGAACCGGTCCCGGTCGCCCTTGTGCGGGATGATCCACATCGCGAAGGAGAAGAAGCCGAACAGCGTCGCACCGAAGATCCACCGCCAGCGGGCGCGCCGGATCCCGGCCGGCCGGGACCGCTCGTGCGCCGCCTCCGCGGCGAGCAGCACCAGCATCGGGACGCACCAGACCCAGTGGTGGGTCCAGCTGATCGGCGAGACCAGGACCGCGGTGACGGCGGCGGTGCACACGCCCCACGCCTCGGAGCGGGGCAGCCAGCGGTCGCTGCGGTACGCCCAGGTGGCGATGGCGAGTCCGGCGAGTCCGGCGAGGCCGGCGATCACGGTGGCGGTGGTGCCGGGGTCGGCGGTGTGCATCAGCCGGGCCACGGCGCCGCGGAGCGACTGGTTGTCGACGATCTCGGTCTTGCCGACCCGGGAGGAGTCGTAGAGGTACTTGGTCCAGAACCCGTGGGTGGCGTCGGGCAGGACGGCCGCGCCGATCGCGAAGGTGCCGAGGAAGGTCAGGCCGGCCACGAAGGCCGCCCGGATCCGGCCGGTGATCAGCAGGTAGACGGCGAACAGGCCGGGGGTGAGCTTGATCCCGGCGGCGATGCCGATGGCGACGCCCTTGCTGCGGCGCCCGTCGGGCCGGGTCAGGTCCCAGAGGATCAGGCAGGCGAGGGCCAGGTTGATCTGGCCGTAGCGAAGGTTGGTGAAGACCGGCTCCAGCCAGACCCCGAGGCCGGTGACCAGGACGATCCCGACCGGCCGCAGCTCACGGCGCGGCCAGCCGGCCAGCTTGAAGGACAGGTGCGCCAGCAGCGCGAGCAGGATCAGGTTGCCGCCGGTGACCGCGACCCGCAGCAGACCGACGCCGAGGTAGGCGGTCGGCACGAAGAGCATCGCGGCGAACGGCGGGTAGGTCGCGGGCAGGTTCCACTTCGTGACCCGCAACGCGTACAGGTCCTGGCCGTGGGCGACGGCGGAGCCCTCGGCCCGGTAGACGATCATGTCCACCATCGAGGTGCCGACGAAGTGCCGGACGATCGCGTACGCGAGCAGTGAGAACAGCGCCACACCGCCCGCCCTGACCAGCGCCTGCCGCGGGGCCGCGCGCAGGGCGTCGACGGGCGCGGAGAGGGCGGCGCCGACCGTACGGGCGCGCGGCCGTCCCGTCGGGGCAGCGCCGTTCTGGCCGAGCTGCCGCCGAGGCGCCCGCTGCTGCTCCTGCACCGTTGTCACGTTCCGCTCCGTCCGCCGGTTGACCAGCTAGCGACACTACCTGACTGAGCCCGGGGCGCCCCCGGCTGCGGGAACGCCCCGGTCCGGTACGGCCGGCGGACGGGCGAGCGGGCGGCGGGCTCAGCCGGTGTAGCCGCCGAGGGCCCGGGCGAAGTCCAGCGGCTGCTGGACGATGCTGCTGCAGGTCGCGTCAGCGTACGGCTTCGCGCCGCCCGGGCACGCCTTGTCCCGGGTGCCGGACCACATCGAGAGCCAGGCCAGGTGCTTGCCCGCGGCGAAGGCGGCGAGCTGCTTGGCGTCGGCGACCGTGAACACCTCGGTGGCGACGTCGTTGACGCCGATCATCGGGGTGAGGGCGACCTTCGCCCAGGCGGCGCCGTCGTCGAGGCCGAGCACGCTCTTGACCTGCGCCTGGGTGGCGGTGGCGGCGGCGATCGCGTACGTGCCCATCTTCCCGGCCGGGTTGGGGGCGACCCCGTCGCCGAAGTCCATCGCCATGATGTTGACGGCGGCGATCGCGACCCCGTTGCGCTTCGCGTCGGCCACCAGGTTGATGCCGTCCTGGGTCAAGCCGGTGGGCAGCGCGGGCAGTGTGAAGGACACGTCCAGGGTGCGGCCCTTGGCGGCGGCGGTCCGCTGCAGCTGGGCGACGGCCTGGGCGCGGCGGGTGTTGGCGGCGGTGTCGGCGAGCGCGCCGCCCTCGATGTCGAAGTCCAGCTTGGTGAGACCGTACGCGTCCACCGCCCGCTGGTACGCGGCGGCCAGCTCGGCCGGGGAGGAGCAGACGGTGGCGAGTTCGCTGCCGTTGGCACCGCCGAAGGAGGCCCTGACGTCACCACCGATCCCGCGCAGCGCGCCGATCTGCGCCGCGACGGCGTCGGCCGACAGGTCACTGACCCCGCCCCACTTGGGGGTGCAGCCGCCGCCGGAGACCAGGAAGGCGAGGTTGAAGTTCTTCACCCCGCCGGCCTTGGCCGTGGCGACCAGGTCGTAGGGCGGGTAGAGCGAGGTGTCCACGTACGGGGCGAAGCGGGCGCCGCCGGCCGGCGCGGGCGTGGCGGTGGCCGTGGACGTCGGTGTGGCCGTGGGCGTCGGGGTCGTCGGGGTGGGCCTGGCCGTGGTCGGGGTGGCGCTGGGCGTCGGCGCGGTGGTGGTCGGGCGGCCGGAGGGTACCGGGGTCGGGCCGGTGCCCGCCGTGCACGAGGTGTCGTCGATCAGGCAGTTGGCCGGCTCGGCCTGCGCCGCACCGGAGCCCTGGACGACGAAGCCCACCTCGACCGTCCTGCCGGGGTCGATCCGCCTGCTCCAGGGCTGGGGCTTCACGGTGACGTGCTGCCCGGACGCCGTGAAGGTGGCGTTCCAGAGCGAGTCGATCTTCGCTCCGGACGGCAGGTCGAAGCTGAGCGTCCAGTCCTCCAGCGCCTTGCCGCCGGGGTTGGTCACCAGGTACCGGCCGGTGTAGCCGCTCTCCCAGGTGCTGGTCCGGCTGTAGGCGGCACCGACCGAGGCCGCGCTCGCGGAGGAGGCGAGGACCATCGCACCGCCCGCGACGACCACGGCGGCGAGCGCCGACGCCCCGATGACCGTTCCCTTCCGACTCCTCCGGTGACTGCCTGAACGCCGGCTCCGCTGGGACGCCATGACCCGTTTACCTCCGCTGGACGACAGATCGGCCGGAGCTCCCCGGCCCCGGCCCCGCCGACGCTAACGGCGCGTTCCCACCGGATCGGCCCACCTCAGCCACTCCAACGCCTCCGTTAGGGCGCCTTTAAGGAACTCGCCCCGGCACTCGGCCTCTCGACGGTTCGTCAGGAGCGCGGGGGCACCCGGGATCGGTACGGCCGGGCCACCCTGAAGGACGGTCAGGCCCGTCTGCGGCGGCGGGAGGGCCGCGGCGGGTCACCGTCCGGGTGGGTGCGGAGGCGGAGGCGGAGTTCGGCACCGCCGAGGACCGCCGAACGACCGAGGGCGAGATCGCCGCCGGTGCCCTCGGCGAGCTTGCGGACGATGTCGAGGCCGAGGCCGGTGGAGCCCTCGCCGCCCTGGCCCTCGCCCCTGCGGAGGGCGGCGACCGGGTCCGCGAAGCCCCCTCCGGCGTCCCCGACCAGGAGGATGACGGAGGCCTCGGTCACCAGGACGTCCACCGAGAAGGCGGTGCCGACCGCGGTGTGCCGGAACACGTTGCCGAGCATCGCGTCCACGGCGGCGGCGAGGTCGCCGCGCTGGACGGGTACCGGCGCCGCCCCCTCGGCCCCGGCCAACTGCCAGCTGCGGCCCTCGTCCTCGGCGAGCGCGGACCAGAACCCGACCCGCTCGCGGATCACCTCGGCGGCGTCGCAGCCCACCGCGACCGCGGGTACGCCGTCGGGCGCCCGCCGCGTCGAGCGGATGATCTGGTCGACCTCGCGCTCCAGTTGGGCCACCGCGTGCCGGGTGGCGTCGGCGGCATCGCCCTCGCCCAGCCCGGCGACGTTCAGCCGGAGCACGGTGAGCGGGGTGCGCAGCCGGTGCGAGAGGTCGGCGGCGAGCTCGCGTTCGGCGGCGAGCAGGTGGACGACCCGGTCGGCCATGGCGTTGAAGGCGTGGGCGGCCTCGCGGAGTTCCTCGGGCGTGCCCTCGGCCCGGTCGCCCTCGACGGGGACGCGCACCGCGAGGTTCCCGCCGCCGAGCGAGCGGGCCGCGGCGGCCAGCCGGCGGGCGGAGGCGACGATCCGGGCGCCCATCCGGTCGGCGACCAGGACCGAGAGGGCGACCAGGGAGAGGGCGACCAGGGAGAGCACCAGCCAGGCGGTACCGACACCCCGGGTGAGGTCGCCGTCGGCGACGTACACCTCGACCACCGCGATCCGGCCGCCCTCCACGGCGACGGCCTGCAGCAGTGCGAAGCCGCCGGTGACGTGGACGGTGAAGGAGCGGGCCGGCCCGCCGGCGGAGGTCCGGCCCGCAGGATCGGCCCGGCCGGCGGCGGTGGAGACGTCGAGGGCGTCGGCCCGGGCGGTGCCGACCACGGCGTCGGCGCCGCTCCCGGTGGGCAGGTGGACCGCGACCCGGCCGCGGGCTCCGGCATCGGTGCTGGCGAGCGCGCGGGCGATGGAGTCCTGGTCGGTGGTGATGGCCAGCGCGGGGGCGAGGGCGGCGGCCTGGCGCTCGGCGGAGGTGAACACCCGCTCCCTGGCGGTCTGTTGGACCATCAGGCCGAGCGGGATCAGGAAGGCGAGGGCGACCATGGTGGTCCCGGCGACGGCCGCCTTGATCAGTGCCCGGCGCAGCGAGTGCCCGCGGCGCTCCGGCCGGCCGGCGCTCCGTGTCACGTGGGGTCACCTGACGGCGCTTCGAGGCGGACCCCGACCCCGCGCACGGTGTGCAGGTAGCGCGGCTGGGAGGCGGTCTCGCCGAGCTTGCGGCGCAGCCAGGAGAGGTGGACGTCGATGGTCTGGTCGCCGCCGTACGTCTGGCGCCAGACCTCGGCCAGGATCTCCTTGCGCGGGACGACCACGCCGGGCTTGGCGGCCAGGAAGGCGAGCAGGTCGAACTCGCGGCGGGTGAGGTCGAGCAGCCGCCCGTCGAGTGCGGCCTCGCGGCGCTGGACGTCCACCACCAGACCGCCGACCCGCAGGACCTGCGCCACCGGTGCGCTGCCGTTGCCGAACCGGCGCAGCACGGCGGCCATCCGGGCCGTCAGGTGTTCGACGGAGAACGGCTTGACGAGGTAGTCGTCGGCGCCGTCGTTGAGCAGCCGGACGATCTCGGCCTCGTCGTCGCGGGCGGTGGAGATGATCACCGGGACGTCGGTGAGCCCGCGGATCATCTTCAGGGCCTCGCTGCCGTCCAGGTCGGGCAGGCCGAGATCGAGGATGACCAGGTCGCAGCCGACCTGGGCGACCTCGCGGAGCGCCTCCAGCGCGGTGCCGACGCTGCGGACGGCGTGGCCGGAGTCGGCCAGGTGCCGGATCAGGGCGGAGCGTACGAAGGGGTCGTCCTCGACCACGAGCACTGTTGCCATGGGCCTGCACGGTACGCCATTCGGGTGTGGTGGTCTGTACCTCGGCGGCCGGGCGGGGCCCTCGGGGCCGTTCACCGGCCCGCTTCCGGGGAGTGCCGGGCGAGTTCGCGGGCCGGCGGGCCACCGGGCGGCGGAATGCGGCAGGATGTGCTCGCGATGCGGAACGGACTGGTGCAACTCACCGCCTGGGTGGCGGCCACGTCGGCGGCGGTGGCGCTGTCCTGGCTCGGTGTGCACGCCGTTCTGGCGGACGCCGCCTTCGAGGAGCCCCGGGCCGTACCGCTGCCGTCGCCCAGCGGACGGCCTGTTGACGATCCGTCGACTCCGCCGCCGGCCATCGGCGAACCCACGGCCGCCGCGTCAGGCTCCGCCGGCCCGGACTCCGCCTCGCCGACGCCGTCCGCGCCCCCGTCGCCGTCCTCCCCCGCTCCGGGTGTCGCGCACAGCTCGCAGCCGGCGGACACCTCGGTGCGCAGCTACCTGGTCCCGGGCGGGCGGGTGGCGCTGGACATGCGGCCGGACCGGGCGGACCTGGTCTCGGCGGCCCCGGAACCGGGCTGGCAGATGCAGGTCTGGCGCCAGGAGGGCTGGCTGCGGGTGGACTTCGCCCAGGGAGGCAGGGTCAACTCGGTGTTCGCCACCTGGAACGGGCACCCGCCGAACGTCCAGACCGTGGTGCGCTAGGACGCCCCCGGCGGGTCAGGCGTGCACCGAGCGGCCTGCCGGCAGGACCTCGACGGGCGGCGCACGTGGCCGGGCAGGAACAGGCCCGCTCAGCCGGTGCGTTCGGCCAGGACGTGCCGGGCGGGCCCGGCGGTGCCGATGGCGGCGAGTACGACGGCGTCGCTCCGCCGGTCCGGGACGAAGACGTCGGTCAAGAGCGCCTCCCCCTGTCCCCGGTCCGCCGGCGGTCCCCGGCCCCGTGGCGCGGTGTGGGGGGCCCGCGCCACGGGGCTGTGCAGGGAGCGTGGCGCCCATCACGCCGGCGCGCAACTGTTCCGGTTCTTCCTGGGCAAGCTGCGCGGCGGCGCCGGAGAATGACAGCCCCAGCTGGACAGGTTGCCCATCGGACGGAGCCCGCCGTGCACACCCCCCACGACGCCATCGACGCGCTCGACGGAAAGTTGATCAGACTCCTCAGCGAGGAACCCAGAATCGGGGTGCTGGAGTGCTCACGCCGTCTGCAGGTGGCCCGGGGGACGGTCCAGGCCCGGCTCGACCGGCTGCAGGCGCGCGGGGTGATCGGCGGTTTCGGTCCGCAGGTCGACCCGGCGGCGCTCGGCTATCCGGTGACGGCCTTCGCCACACTGGAGATCTCGCAGGGCCAGGGGGTGGACGTACGGGCACATCTGGCCTCGGTGCCCGAGGTGCTGGAGCTGCACACCATCACCGGCCAGGGGGACATGCTGGTCCGGATCGTGGCGCGGTCCAACGGCGATCTGCAGCGGGTGATCGACCGGGTGGTCGACTTCGAGGGGATCGTCCGGGCGTCCACGGCGATCGCGCTGGAGAACCCGGTGCCGTACCGGATCCTGCCGCTGGTCGAGCAGGCCGCCCGGGAGTAGCCGGGCCCTTGGTCTCAGCAGCTGGGGACGGACCCGCCGGTCTTCAGCGCCTTCAGGGCGTCCACCGCGCCGGACAGCGTCTTGACCGGGACCAGCCGCAGACCGGACGGGGTGTTCACCTTGGCGTCCGAGCACTCGGCCGTCGGCAGCAGGAACACCGTGGCGCCGTCCCTGGCCGCGGCCTGGGTCTTCAGCGGCACGCCGCCGACCGCACCGACGTTGCCCTGGTCGTCGATGGTGCCGGTGCCCGCGATCACCTTGCCGCCGGACAGGTCGCCGCCGCTGCCGTCACCGGCCAGCTTGTCGATGATCCCGAGTGCGAGCAGCTGACCGGCGCTCGGGCCGCCGATGTCGCCGAGGTCCACCCTGACCTTGACCTTCTCCGGTGACAGGTGCAGATAGCCGAGCGCCGCGACGGTCGCGCTGTCCTGGGACTCCGCCATCTCCTGCTGGGTCGCCTGGTTGGCCTTGACCGGGTTCTGCTGCGGGTAGACCGCCTCGGACGGCAGCACCGCCTCCTTGGGGCTCGCCCAAGAGGAGAGCGCCTCCCAGAGGCTGATCCGCTCACCCGGGCTGGTCGCCGTGATGGTCACCATCCGCAGCTGGCCCTGGGTCGGGCGGACCGGCGCGCCGGTGATGCTCAGGACCGGCTGGTCCTGGAAGTCACCGAGGACGTCCGCGGTGGAGCCGGGCATGGTCCGGGTGAACGGCAGCGGCGCGAAGGCGGCCGTCCCCAGCAGCGCGCCGACCAGCACACCGCAGAGAGTAAGGGCGCGGGTCCTCGGAGCGGTCAGCGCCGCAGGCAGCTTCACATCAGGCACACAGGCATCCAAACACACCCGCTCCCCTCCCCGCAGACGGGTCGTCTACCGGAGCGCGTCCGCGACTTCCGTCGCCGCCTCCACCACCCGGAGTCCGACCCGTTCGGGCACCAGCCCGCTGAGCATCACCACCCCGACGCTGCCCTCGATCCCGCTCAGTCCGAGCAGGGCGGCGGCCACCCCGCTCGCACCGGACTGCTCGTCCGCCTGGGTGACGGCGAGGCCCTGCTCGGGGCGGCGCTGCCCCGGGAAGGCACGCGCCTGAAGGATCGCCCGGCCGGCCGCGTTCTCGGCCAGCGAGTGCCGCAGGCCGGTCCGGTACGCGACGTGGAAGTCCGTCCAGCTCGGTTCGACGACCGCGACGGCCAGCGCCTCGTTCCCGTCCACCAGGGTGAGGTGGGCGGTGGCGCCCAGGTCCTCGGCGAGGCTGCGCAACGCGGGCAGGGCGGCCTCGCGCAGCAGCGGGTGGACCCGGTGGGCGAGTCCGAGCACGCCGAGGCCGACCCTGGCCCGGCCGCCGATGTCCCGGCGGACCAGGCCGTGCTGTTCCAGGGTGGCCAGCAGCCGGTAGACCACGGTCCGGTTGACCGCGAGCCGGGTGGCCAGTTCGGTGACGGTCAGCCCGCGTTCCGCGTCTGCCAGGAGCTTGAGGACCCGTACGCCGCGGTCCAGTGTCTGGGAGGTCTCGGTGGTCACGCGCACATTCCTTTCTGCGGCGGTGACCGACGGCGCCCGGCGGGAGGGGAGCACCGGACGGAGCGCCGGGAGGGAGGGTGGAGGTGTAGCGCGCAGGAATGGGTGTCCGCGCTTGAGCAGTGCGCCGGCATCGTCGACGAGCGCACGACCGTGCGGCGCCCGCCTGGGTTGGGTGGACCGTCGGCGAGCGATGGGCAGAACGTAGTGAAGGCGGACCCGGTGCGGAAGAGTTTGTCCAAAATCCGGGAGGTTTTCTCGGCACCTCCCATCTCGGATCGGGACATATCGGGGCATTCTCCCCGACCTCATCGATCACCAGTTCGATACCTCACCGCACTCCGGACGCCCCCGTAGCCGTGACAGCCCCCCGGCCGACCCGCGGCAGCCCCTCCGGGTGCGTTCAGCCGACCCGCAGCAACCCTTCCCGCAGCGCCACCGCGACCGCGGCGCCCCGGCTCTCGACACCCAACTTGGCGTAGATGTTGGTGAGGTGGCTCTTCGCGGTCGCCTCGCTGATGAACAGCCGGGCCGAGATCTGCCGGTTGGAGAGCCCGTCCACCAGCAGCCGCAGCACCTCGGCCTCCCGCCGGGAGAGCACCGGGATCGCACCGCGCATCCGCTGAAGCAGCCGGCCGACCGCCGCCGGCCCGAGCACCGACTCGCCGCGCGCGGCCGCCCGGACCGCGGACACCAGGGCCTCGGCGCCGGCCTCCTTGCCGATGACGCCCATCGCCCCGGCGTCCAGCGCCGCGAAGGCCTCCTGGGCGGCGTCGTACGCGCTGAACACCAGGACGGCCGGCGCGTCCGCCCGCCCGGCCAGCTGCTGCACCAGGTCCACGCCCTGCAGCTGCCCCGCCCCGAGGTTGAGGTCGAGCAGCACCACGTCGGGGACGTCCTCGGCGGGCGACCCCGCCAGCAACCGCAGCGCCTGGTCGACCCCGTCGGCCTCGCCGACCACCCGCAGGTCGGGCTGGTCCTCCAGCATCACCCGGACCCCGAGCCGCAGCGCCGGGTGGTCGTCGACCACCAGTACGCGGACCACCTCTCCGGACACCAGCCCGCCCCCCGTCCTGGCGCCGCCGCGCCGCACTGCTCGGCCTGACGGGGCGCGATCAGACGAACCACCTCGCCGGAGCCCCAGTATGACAGGGGGAGTTGACTACCCGGCAGAAGGCCGCCACCACGGCCGGACCGGCCGAAGCCGGCGCCCCCGGGCGGCATCGCCCGCCTCCCGGTCGGGGAACTCCACCGCCACGGTGGTTCCGCCGCCGGGCACCGAGTCCAGGGTCAGCCGCCCGCCGATCCGCCCGATCCGCTCCTCGAGCCCGGCGAGCCCGAGGCCCGGGCCCGGCCTCCGCTCCGCCGGCAGCCCGGCCCCGTCGTCCCGCACCAGGAGCCGCACCCGGTCGGGCAGGTGGCGGAGTTCGACGGTGACGGTCTCCGCGCCGGCGTGCCGGACCGCGTTGGCGACCGCCTCCTGGACCAGCCGCAGCGCGGCGCTCTCGGCCACCAGGCCGAGCCGCCGGGCGGTGCCGGTGATCCGCAGCCGGAGCTCGGGCGCCCGCAGGGTCGAGGCGCAGGACGATCCGGCGGGGCCGAGTTCCAGCAGTCCGCGCACGATGTCCAGATTGCGCCGGCTCAGCTCCACGTACCCGGTCAGCGCCGGGACGAGGCCGCCGGCAGCCAACTGACTCAGCGCCACCCCGGCGGTCAGGTCCTGCGCCTGACCGAGGCTCAGCAGTGCGGTGTCGTGCACCGCCGCCAGCCGCTCCCTGGCGCGTTCGAATCCGGGCGCGCCGACCGGCAGTGCCCGGTCGGCGGCACGGACCAGCAGCGTGATCGCGGCGAGGCCCTGCACCACGGTGTCGTGGGCGTCCCGGCCGATCCGCTCACGCTCGGCCAACCGCCCCTGCTCGTAGGCGACTTCCAGCCGTGCGGCGCTCGGCCCGCCGGCCCGGTCACGGTACAGCCGCCCGCAGGCGGCCAGGACGGCAGCGCCGGCCAGTCCGGGCAGCAGCACACCCGCCAGTCGCCGCACCAGGCCCCCATACCATCGACTCGCCATCGAGGACCACCGCCGATCCGATGGTTTCCACCCACCCAATTGGCGATTTCCGTCCCAGACGGTCGGCGGATGCGGCTGTTCGACCAAAGAGGGAGTCTGGTCGACAGGGCCACCCGAACAAACCGGTCAGCCGGAAAACTCCAACGACGAGGGACGATATGCGTTTTCGCGAGCAACCGGAAGATCTCTCTCCGTCGGGGCCGCCGACCCGGCGGTACCTGCGCACCCGGCTCGCGATGGATCTGGAGAGCCCGCTCGGCCCCCGCTTCCCGCTGGACGTGGAGTGCGACTACCTGGAGG
This sequence comes from Kitasatospora sp. NPDC001175, assembly GCF_053598215.1. NCBI lineage: Bacteria > Bacillati > Actinomycetota > Actinomycetes > Kitasatosporales > Streptomycetaceae > Kitasatospora > Kitasatospora sp. NPDC001175. Next base: position 109,684 of record NZ_JBSFJU010000009.1, read on the forward strand.
ACGACCCACTGGTCGTCCGGCTCACCTTCCCGGCACCCGGCGACACCCCGGTGACCTGGGCTGTCTCCCGCGATCTGCTGCTGGCCGGGCTCAGCGCACCGAGCGGCACCGGCGATGTGCACGTCCGCCCGGTCCCCGGCGGCCTGGTGGAGCTCCACCTGTACTCCGCCACCGGCTCGGCGGTGCTGCTGGCCGACGCGAACGCCCTGCACTCGGCGCTGCTGGACACCGGGCAACTGGTGCCGTTCGGTGCGGAGTTCAGCCCGGAGAGACTGCGCCGGGGACTGGAGCTGCTGCTCCGGTCCCCGGCCGGCGAGAGCTGAACGCCCCTGCTCTCCGGGCTACTTGGCCCACTCCCGGATCTTGGCGATCCGGGCCTTGAGCTGGTTGGCCGTCGCCTGCGCGGTCAGCGGGCCGCCGCACTGGCGGCGCAGCTCGTTGTGGATGGTGCCGTGCGGCTGGTTGGTGCGGTGGTGCCAGGCGGCGACCAGCGCGTTCAACTCCTTGCGCAGCTCACGCAGCTCCTGGTGGGTCACCACCGGGCGGTCCTCGGCGGGGAGTTCGAGCAGGTCGGCCTCCTCGGCGGGCCTGCCCTTGCTGCGCTGGATCTGCCGGTGCTGGCGCTTCTGCAGCAGCATGTGCACCTGGTCGGGCTCCAACAGACCGGGGATGCCGAGGTAGTCCTCCTCCTCCTCGCTGCCCGGGTGCGCCTGCATGCCGAATTCCATGGCGTTGTAGAGCACCCGGTCGAAGACCGCGTCCGAGCCCAGCGCCTCGTAGCTGAACTCCTCACCGCCGGCCGCATCAGGGCCGTCCTTGGCCTGGTTGGCCTCGGCGAGCAGGCGGTCCTCCTCGTCGAAGAGGCCCTCGCCCTCCTTCTTCGGCCGGTCGAGCACGTGGTCGCGCTGGAGCTCCATCTCGTTGGCGAAGCCCAGCAGCATCGGGATGGTCGGCAGGAAGACCGAGGCGGTCTCGCCGCGCTTGCGGGCACGCACGAAGCGGCCGACGGCCTGTGCGAAGAACAGCGGGGTGGAGATCGAGGTGGCGTAGACCCCGACGCAGAGCCGGGGCACGTCGACGCCCTCGGACACCATCCGGACCGCGACCATCCAGCGGGAGTCGCCCGCGGAGTACTCGGAGATCCGCTTGGAGGCCTCGGCCTCGTCCGAGAGGACCAGGGTCACCTTCTCGCCGCTGATCTCGCGCAGCATCTTGGCGTAGGCGCGGGCCACGTTCTGGTCGGTGGCGATCACCAGGCCGCCGGCGTCCGGGATCGCCTTGCGCACCTCGGTGAGCCGGCGGTCGGCCGCCTGCAGCACGGCGGGGATCCACTCGCCCTGCGGGGAGAGCGCGGTGCGCCAGGCCTGGGCGATCAGGTCCTTGGTCAGCGGCTCGCCGAGCCTGGCCTCCAGCTCGTCGCCGGACTTGGTGCGCCAGCGCATGTTGCCGCTGTAGGAGAGGAAGATCACCGGGCGGACGACGTGGTCGGCGAGCGCGTTCCCGTAGCCGTAGGTGTAGTCGGCGACCGACTTGCGGATGCCGTCGCCGCCCGCCTCGTACTGGACGAACGGGATCGGGTTGGTGTCCGAGCGGAACGGCGTACCGGTCAGCGCAAGCCGGCGGGTGGCGGGCTCGAACGCCTCGGAGCAGGCCTCGCCCCAGGACTTGGAGTCACCGGCGTGGTGGATCTCGTCCATGATCACGAGGGTCTTGCGGGCCTCGGTCCGGTTGCGGTGCAGCATCGGGTTGACGCCGACGCCCGCGTAGGTGACGACGATGCCGTCGTACTCCTTGGACAGCGGACCCGAGGAGTAGGCCGGGTCGAGCTTGATGCCGACCCGGGCGGCGGCCTCGGCCCACTGCTTCTTCAGGTGTTCGGTCGGGGCGACGACGGTGACCTGCTGCACCAGGTGGTTGTGCAGCAGGTAGGACGCCAGGGTGAGCGCGAAGGTGGTCTTGCCTGCGCCCGGGGTCGCGACGGCCAGGAAGTCGCGGGGCTGCTTCTCGATGTACTTGTCCAGCGCACCCTGCTGCCAGGCCCGGAGCTTGCCGGCGGTACCCCAGGGGGCACGGCCGGGGAAGGCCGGGGACAGGTGGGACGAGGGAGTTGCGGCTGCCCGGACGGAAGTCTGCGGTTCGGCGTCCGAGAACAGCGGGGCCATGGCTGAAGCGGCGGCAGTACTCACGGTCTCCGAAGGGGGGATCGTCGCAGGTCAGAGCCATGATCACGACTCCGACCCGCAGTTGGTCGGCGAGCGGACAACCCGCCCAGCCTACCGGTACTCCCCCCGCTTCGACCTCTGACGCGGGCCCGTCACACCCCGTGCACGGCCCCCTCGGCGAGCTCCCGCAACCGGCCCGCCGTCCGGCTCACGAGGAGAGCTTGCGCATCAGCCGCACCCCCTGCGCCGCCGTCAGATGCGGCAGGTACGCCTTGCCGATCGCCCGGGTGATGCTGGCCAGCGCGGCCGGGTCGGGATAGGCCATGTACATCGGCCGGTACTCCGGCTGGAACTTCGCCTTGAAGGCGAGCAGTGAACGGAAGCCGTACACCGGTTCCAGCACCCCGCCCATCCAGTCCAGCATCCGCTGCAGCGCGGTGGGCGGCTCCCCCCGGTTGGCGCGGGCCAGCGGGGCCCCGGAGAGGCTGAGGAAACGGGCGCCCTCCTCCTTGAAGCCGAGCGCGGCGGAGGCGATCAGGAACTCCATCACGCCCCGGAAGGGTTGATAGGCGGCTCCGCCGCGGGCCTCGGCCCGGCGGCGCATGAAGTCCAGGGTCCAGCCGACCGTCTCGCCGTTCTCGTACACCGGCATCCAGCTGGTGAGCCCGTGCACGGTGCGGTCGCCGTCCACCGCGATCAGCAACCGCACCTCCGGGTCGGCCAGCTCCGCCAGCCCACCGAGGGTGAACCCCATCTCGGGCAGGCCCTTGTCACAGACCCACTCCTCGGAGATCGAACGTATCTGGTCGGTGATGGCGAGCGGCGCGTCCTGGTAGCGCCACCACTCGGCGGTGATGCCCTGCTTGGCCGCCTTGTTGAGCGAGGTGCGCACGTCCTGCCACTTCTTGCCGGTGAAGGCCAGCCCGGGCAGCGGCACCACGGTGTCCTCGGCGACCTGGAGCGAGCGCCAGCCCAGTTCCTCGGCGGCCGCCGCGGTCTCGGGGGTGACGCTGTAGAAGCAGGGCGTCCAGCCCCTGGTGTCGCAGTACCTGGCGAACCCGGCCACCGCGCGCCGCCGGGCCTCCGGCTCGCCGAACGGGTCGCCGGTGGTGAGCGCCACCGTCGCGATCACCCGGTACGGGACGGCGGCCGTACCGTCCCGGTCGAACCAGTAGTGGTTGCCCTCCCAGGTGGCTATGTAGGAGAGCGTCGAGCCGCCGTACCGGGTGAGCAGCTCCCGGGCGCGCACCGCGTCCGCCGCGTCCGCGTGCACCACCGGGCGGCGGAAGGCCAGCAGCAGCGAGGTCAGCGCGACCGTCCAGAACAGCAGCCCGCAGTAGATCTCCAGGGTCTGCGCCGTGCCGCCGGCCGCGATCGGGGAGCCGGGCAGCAGCTCGCCGTACGCGGGCGGCAGCAGCTCGGCGAGCAGGCCCGCCGCCAGCTTCCCCAGGGTCGCGGTCGGCTCGTACTCCTTCCTGACCAGCCAGCCGAGCCCGATGTACGCACCGCCGCTGAGCAGCAGCGCCCCGCCGATCACTCCGGCCAGCCGGCGCAGGTCCCGGCGCGGCAGCTGCTGGTCGAAGCGCCGCCGGGTGGCCAGCAGCAGCGCCAGCATCAGCACCGGCAGCAGCACCGCCTCGCCGATCAGCTCGTACAGGTCGGCCACGCCGTCGATGACCCGGAAGTCGTCGTAGTTGAGGGCCAGCAGCCGGCCGAGCACCCCGATCCACAGCAGCTCGGTCACCGCGGTGATCCACCAGGCCACCCGCAGGCCCCGGCGGAGCCCCTCGGCGAGCACCACCAGCAGGACCGGGACCAGGGCCGCCATCAGCCTGCCCGGGGAGCCGAAGAAGCGCTGCATCGCATGCGCGCGGGCGCAGTCGGCGGCGGCCTCCTGGCAGGCGGCGACCACGTCCCGGCCGGTGGTGGCGTGCGAGAAGTACAGGTCGCCGAGGGTGTTGAACGGACCGATGGCGTCCTGGTAGAGCGAGGCGACCAGCGGCCCGAGCGCGGTGGCGACCAGACAGAGCGCGACCAGCACCCGGGTCTCGGTGCGGGAGACCCGCTGCGCCCGGCCGGGCAGCCGGCGGTGCATCAGCACGCCGAGTCCGAAGCCGACCAGCACCCCGGCCATCCGCTGCACACCCTGCAGGTTCCCGACGTAGAGCATCATCACCAGCGGGACGAGCACCAGCACCAGCCGCAGCCGCCGGCGCCAGAGCACGGTGAGCCGGTGCGCGAGCACGGCGGCGACCGCGACCAGTCCGGTCATCGGTCCGATCGCCAGCTGGTCCTGGATGTCCAGGGTCCAGCCGATGTCGGCGCCCATGCCCAGACGGACGGCGCCGGTGCCCAGCAGCGCGCCGAGCACCTGCCCGGCCAGCAGCACGGCGGCGGTCACCGCCGTGCCGAGCCGCTGCTCGGCGGCGGGCCCGATCACCAGCAGGATCACGCTGGTCGCCACGTACGCGCCGATGCCCGAGCACCACAGCAGCGAGCCCGCCAGCGCCCACCAGTGGCCGTCGTTCAGGCTGGCCAGGCCCACCCCGACATGGCCGAGCAGCCACTCGGACGGACCCCGGCCGACACTGCCGGTGGCCCAGCCGACGGCCCACATCACGACCAGCAGCGCGACGGTGAGCGGCGCGGTCCGCAGCCGGGCGACGGCCGCGCCGAGCACCCGCAGCCGGCGCCGCCCGTCCGGCTCGGCCTCGGGCGTCCTCGGGACGGATTCGAGGGCGGCGGCGCTCATCGGATCAGTCCCATCTGCTGGGCGAGCCAGGGGAGGTTGTGGACCAGCCCGCCCTGGAAGGCCTTCCAGTCGTGGCCGCCGGGCATGGCGGTGAAGGTGGCCCTCATCCCGGCCTCGACGGCGGCGGCGTAGACCCGGCGCTGCTGCGGCCCGTACTTCCGGTCGCCCTCGCCGACCACGAAGGCGCCGGCGGTCTCGGGGAACTTCCTGCGGGCCATCAGATGCATCGGGTCGACCGCGTCGAACGCGGCCTCGTCACCGCCGAAGGTCGCCTTGACGGTCTTGCCGTGGCTGCCGAGCGTCGGCTCCTGCTGGCCGGAGATGTCCAGGAAGGTGCCGTAGACCTGCGGTGCGTTGACGGCGAGCTGGAGCGCGCAGGTCCCGCCGAGGGACATCCCGCCGATCGCGAGGGAGCCGCGGCCGGTGGCGGTCTGCAGGTGGGTGTGGATCCAGTCGGGGACGTCCTCGGCGAGGTAGGTCTGCGACTTGGCGATCCTGGAGTCCATGCACAGCGGGTTGCCCCAGGCCGAGCCGATCTGGTCGATGACCAGCACGATCGGCGCCAGCCCGTCGTGCCCGGCGGCGAAGTCGTCCAGCAGTTCGGCGAGCCGGCCGGAGTTGACCCAGTCGGCGGGTGTGCCCGGCTGACCGGCCATCAGCACCAGGACGGGCAGCAGGGGCCTGGGCTCGGCCTGGTAGGCGGGCGGCAGGTAGACGTAGGCGTCGCGGGCTTTGAAGCCGGACTTCGCGCCGGGGACCGGCGCGCTCGAGACGGTGCCCTTGGCGGGCAGCCCCTCGGGCCGCCGCCAGACCTCGGCCAGCGCTCTGCCCGACGGGGCGGCGACGGTGTCGGACGAGCTGGCGACGGTCAGCGGATGGGCCCGGCCGAACCAGGAGTCCAGCAGCACCCGGCCGCTCGGGTACTGCTCGAAGAACCCGTTGACCTGGTCGGAGGACATCAGCAGCACCAGCACCGCGGCGAGCACCACGCCGAACCGGCCGCGCCGGCGCCCGGGGCCGGGCGGGAGCAGCCGCGCCACCGCGAGGGCCAGCGCGAGGAGGCCGACGCCGATCCAGGCGGTCACCTGGATCGGCAGCTCCTCCGGGAAGGGCTGCCACCAGTCGTCCACGGCTATCTGCAGCAGTACGGTGAGCACCGCCGCCGCCACCACGGCACCCGGTAGGCGCCGCCGCCACCAGCGCCGGCCACCCGGCACCCCGAGACCCAGCAGGGCGGCGATGCCGACCGTCATGACGGCGAACAGGACCGCACCGTGGGTCAGTGGCCAGTCGAGCGGGTTCGGCGCCGCCAGCGGCCGGCTGCTCATCGTGCTCCTCGCATGGTCGAGTCGGCTGACACGGGATCAGCCGACATGGGATCGGACGACGTTCGGTGACACGGCCGGCGGCCGCCGCCGGGACAACTAGGACAGGCTACGGACCAGGTGCGCGAACACAACGACATTTGCGTCGTACCCGGTGCCCGCGGTGAATCCCCCGCCGCAGGTGATCAGCCTCAGCTGCGAGTCCTGGGCGGGGCCGTAGACCTTCTCGTCCGGGAAGTCGTCCTTGGGGTAGACCTCGACGGCGTCCACGAGGAAGAAGGCGGTGCCCCGGTCCGCGCCGGTGATCTCCACCTGGTCGCCCCGGTGCAGGGTGCCGAGGTTGTAGAAGACGGCGGGCCCCCGGCTGGTGTCGACGTGCCCGGCCACGATCGCCGTCCCGCGCTGACCGGGTGTGACACCGTCGCGGTACCAGCCCGTCAGATTCGACTCACCGGCCGGTGGCGCCTGCAGGCGGCCGGCGGCGTCCAGGCCGAGGCTGGTGACGGGGGCGTCCACCCCGATCGACGGGATCCTGACCCTGGTCGGGACGGCCCGGGGGCGGGGCGGGACGAGCATCGCGGGCGAAGTGGCGCTGCCGAAGCCCTGGGAGAGGCCGGGCAGCGGGGGCAGGTGGAGGCCGTTGCCGCCGTGGATCATCCAGGCGCCGAGCACCAGCACGGCACTCGTCGCCAGCGTCCCCGGCCACGGGCTCTTGCCCGGCTGCGCGCCCACTCCTCACCTCACCCCTTCGTCGGTCCGCTGTCCCAAGTCAAACGCCCTGGTCGGCGCGTGACATCCGCAACGGGTCGGAATCCGGGCCCGCCGTTCGACCGGGTTCCGGGTGATGAATGCAGGTCAGCGTGCTGACTCACGGTCAGTCGAAGCGCCGGGAACGCCCTGCGCCGAACGGGCGAGCGACTCCCGTCCCTCGCCGGCCGAGCGGCGCAGCCGGGGCCGGGTCAAGAACCCCTCTGCCAGCGCGTTGGCCAGCGCGATGGCGGGCAGTTCGGACGACTTCTCGTACAGCAGGAAGCGCGGTTCCCAGACGGGCTGGTACTTGGCGTTGGCGCGGTAGAGCGACTCCAGCTGCCACCAGCGGGAGAGGAAGCGCAGCACGGTGCGGAAGAACCGCAGCACCGGGCCCGCGCCGATCCGGGCGCCGTACTCGAAGACGTACCGGAACATCGCGAAGTTCAGCGAGACCCGGGTGACGGGCAGCTCGCCCGCCGCCGCGCGGGTCAGCAACTCGGCGACCATGAACTCCACCAGCCCGTTGTCGGCCTCCCGGTCACGGCGCATCAGGTCCAGCGAGAGGCCGTGCGCGCCCCACGGGACGAAGCTGAGCAGGGCGTTGGTGCGGTCGTGCTCGTCCCGGCACTCGATCAGCAGGCAGTCGCCGTCGGCCGGGTCGGCGAGGCGGCCGAGCGCCATCGAGAAGCCGCGCTCGCTCCGACCGTGCCGCCAGGCGTCGGCGAGCCTGGCGAGCGCCGTGAGCTCCTCGGCCGGGATGTCCCGGTGGCGGCGGATGACGGCCCGGTAGCCGGCCCTGGCCACCCGCTGGTGGGTCTGCCGGAGCGTGCGCATCGAGCGGCCGGCCAGGGTGAAGCCCTCCACCTCGACCACCGCCTCGTCGCCGAACTCCAGTGCCCGCAGGCCCGCCTCCCGCCGGTAGACGATCCCCGCCTGCTCGCCGGCGCCGGTCACCGCGGGCACCCAGGCGTGGTCGCGGACCTCCTCGCGCCAGCGGGCGATCGCCTGCGGCCAGGCCTCCGGGTCGCCGACCGGATCGCCGGAGGCCAGCGCGACGCCGTTGACCACCCGGTAGAGCACGGCCGCCTTGCCCGAGGGCGACCAGCAGACCGACTTGTCCCGGCGCAGTGCGAAGTAGCCGAGCGAGTCCCGGCCGCCGTGCCGCTCCAGCAGGGCGCGCAGCCGCCGCTCGTCCTCGGGCTCCAGGTGCACCCGGCTGCGCGGCGAGCGGAAGAAGACCCGGATGGTGAGCAGCAGCAGTGCCGCGCCGAGGACGTTGACGGTCAGCGCGACCCAGCCGGGCACGTCGAGGTCGGAGTACTCGACGAGCCCGGACAGGGTGACCAGCCGGAGCAGTACGTAGACCGCGCTGTCGCCCCAGCCGGGTGCCGCCCCGGCGTGGCCGACCCGTACCAGGGCGGCGCCGATCGCGGTGACCGCGGCCCCGCCGACCAGTAGCACCGCGAGCCCGAACACGGTGTTGCCCCGCTCGCCGCGCACCCGGCAGGCGGGCCGGCCGAGCAGCAGGGCGGCCAGTACGGCGGCGGTGAGGGTGGCCGAGCCCCAGTTGAAGGGGTGCGAGCGGTCCTCGGGGGCGAGGGCCAGGGCGAGCGCGATCAGCGCCGCGTACCCGGCGACCACGGTGGTCGCGACGATCCACGCGGCCCGCTTGCGGCGGCGCAGCATCAGCGCGAGCAGCCCGGCGAACAGCGCGGCGGTGAACCCTGCGGTCATCAGCACCGGGGTGAAGAACTCGCCGGTGTTGGCCCGGTGCACCCGGTTGCGGAACGGCGCGATGAGCCCGGTCACCAGGTTGAGCAGGGCGGCGATCCGCAGGTACCACTCGGCGAACGCGACGCAGCGCCCGCGCCAGGCGGGCACCGGTCCCGGCACGTACGGGACGGCGGGCTCCGCCACCGGCGCGGCGGCCTCCGCCAGCGGCGGTTCGACCGGCGGAGCAGCGACCACGTCGGGCGCGCCGGCCAGCACGTTGTAGAAGGAGAGCTTGACCGCCTCCAGGCGCTGGTGGATCCGGGCGTCGCGGCGCTCGGCCCGCGCCATCCGCTTGGGCCGCGAGCGGTACCGCCAGCGGGCCCACGGGCTGCGCGGCCTGGCCAGCCGGACGGCCCCGACCAGGGCCAGCGGCCAGACCATCACCCCGAGCAGGCCGGTGAAGATCTTGCCCTTGAACAGGCTGACCACCACCACCAGCAGCACCAGTGCGGCCAGCGCCAGCTGGCCGAGCGTCAGGTGTCCGGAGAAGCCGCCCAGCGGCAGCGCGCCGAACAGCAGCAGCCCGATCATCGCCACCGCGATGATCACCGCGTCCACCGACTTGCGGCCCTGTTCGCTCCAGTAGACGTCCTCCAGGTGCAGCACCAGGGCGAACTCGTCCAGCACCAGGCCGCAGCCGATCCCGAAGCCGGTCGCCATCACCTCGCGCAGCACCCCGCCGTCGCCCCGGACGGTGAAGGCGCCGACCCCGCAGACCAGCATAAGCGCCTGGCCGAACACCACGTGGTGGATGTGCAGCCCGCCCGGGGTGACGTTGCCCGGCCACCAGCTGGTGCCGCGCCGGATCATCCGGACGCTGAAGCGGATGAACAGGAACGAGCCGATCAGCCCGAGCAGCAGCAGGAAGAGCGGCTGGCGACCGGCCTCGACGATCCGTTCCCGGTAAGCGCCGAGTACCGACTGCCACATGACGGGCGCACCTCCGGGTGTGCTGGACGCGGGCCACCGCGCTCCGGCGGCCCTGCGGTTTCGCGGGCCACCGATCCTATGGGCCGCCGCGGCCGGGCCCGCCCCGGCACCCCTGGCCGCAGCCGCGGCCGACCGCTGGTCCGGCCGCTGGTCCGGCCGGGTGAGCCGAGGACGTCTTCGAGGCGATGGCCGAACGGCCCGGCGTGCGGATGGTGCCGTTCCGTCAGCTGGCGCACTGGCTGGGGGCACAGGATCCGGCGGTGCTGCGCAAGCCGCAGTCGCTCGGCCCGGGCGAGGCGCCGGCCGACGGCTGGGAGACCTTCCTCGACGCCCCCCGGGCGGTCCCCGTCCCGGCCGCCTCCTGACGCCGCGTACCCGGGGCCGGCTCGCGCCAGGGTGCGCCCCGCCTGCTCAGGCCCTGGCCCGTACCCGGCCCGAGACCAGCGCGCCGAACAGCGCCACCCCGGTCATCACCAGGAAGATCACCGCGAACGCCGAGGCCGGTACCGGCGAGTCCTGGGCCGCCGCCACCGAGCCGCCGCCCAGGCCGGCGAAGAGCACCCCGGACAGGCCGATCAGCAGGACGTTGCCCAGCGCGTCGCTCATCTGCAGCGAGGCCGAGTTGGCACCGGCCTCCTCGGGAGCGGACAGCTTCATCATCAGCACGCTGACGCTCGCCACCGTCAGGCCCATGCCCAGCCCGCCGACGGCCCAGGCCGCGGCCGCCGCCCAGGTCGGGACGGCCGGTACCAGCACCAGCGCCGCACTCGCGATCGCCACGGCCGTCAGCACGAAGCCGAGCCGGATCATCGCCTCCCGGTACCGCTGGACGCCCGGCCGACCCTGCAGCCACGAACCCAGCGCCCAGGAGAGCCCGCCGCTGGTCAGGGTCAGCCCGGCCATCGTCGGGCTCAGCCCCCGCTGGGTCACCATCATCAGCGGGATGAAGGCCTCCGCCGCGAAGAACGCCCCCGCCGCCACCCCGCGCAGCAGGATCACCGTCGGCAGTCCGCGCGCCGCCCGCAGCGTGCCCGCGGGCAGCAGCCGCAGCACGGCCGGCAGCAGCAGCCCCGCCCCCGCCAGGGCGGGGACCAGCGCCGGCAGGTCCAGCCGCTGGCCCGCGTACTGCAGCAGGCCCGCCCCGAGCGCGGCCATCGCCGCGAGCGCCGAACGTCGCCGGTCGAACTCCGGGCCCGGCGCCGTCTCCAGCTCGCGCTGCGCCCGCTCACTGCGCCGCAGCGCCGGTCCCATCACCACCAGCGGCAGCAGGATCAGCATCGGCACGGCGAGGAACACCCAGCGCCAGCCCAGCTGCTGGGTCACCGCCCCGGAGACCGCCGGGCCGAGGATGGAGGGCAGCACCCAGGCCGCCGAGAACGCCGCGAACACCGAGGGCCGCAGCCGCTCGGGAAACGCCCGTCCGACCACCACGTACAGCGCGACGATCACCAGCCCGCCGCCGAGCCCCTGGATCGCCCGGCCCGCGACGAACAGCCACATGTTGGCCGCCGTGCCCGCCACCACCAGGCCGGCCCCGAACACCGCGATCCCGGAGAACAGCGGCCCCATCGGCCCCCGGCGGTCGCACCACTGACCGGACACCACCAGCGCGAACAGCGTGCTGGTGAAGTAGCCGGAGAAGGCGAAGGCGTACAGGCCGAGGCCGTCGAGCTGACGGGCCGCCACCGGCATCGCGGTGTTCACCGCCGTCGCCTCGAAGGCCAGCAGCAGCACGACCGAGACGATCCCCAGGGTCAGTGCCCGGTACGGGCCGCTGAGCACGCCTCCGGTGTCCGATTCGGCTGTCGGGGTGGGTATGGACGAGGTCGCGGAGGTGGTGGGGGCCGTGGTCATGCCCATCATCGTAAGTGCCTATCACCCGATTTACTCCTGACCTGCGGTCCCGAGTCCCTCCCCCGTCGGCCCTAGGACCCACCGCCGGTCATCGGGCCTGCTACCGACCCTGAGAGCCACTGCCGGCGCAGGCGTCAGTGCAGGACCTTCAGCCCGACCACACCACCGAGAATCAGCACCAGACAGCTCACCCGGGCCGTCGTCACCGCGTCCCCCATGACCGCCATCCCGTGCAGCGCCGTACCGACCGCGCCGATCCCCACCCACACCGCGTACCCCGTCCCGAGCGGGATGCTCCGCATCGCGTACGCCAGTCCGCCCATGCTCAGCGCCAGCCCCAGCGCGAACACCAGGCCCGGCACCGGCCGCGAGAACCCCCTGGACGCCTCCAGCGCCACCGCCCACACCGTTTCCAGCACACCGGCGACGATCAGTACCACCCAGGCCATGACCGGACTCTCCTCCGCAGTAGTGGACGGCCGAGCCTGGCCTGGCTCTGCCGCGATTACTGCGCCGTCTTGTCATACCGGGTACGACGCGCCTCGTCCGGGGCGATCAACTCACCTGCCCCCGACGGTAGCACGCGACGAAACGCAGAATTCATATTCGGATATTGACGCCCGCCGCCCCGCTGCTCATAAAATGAATTCACCGACGGGCGCTCCGATCGATTCGGAGGCCACCGGCGACACCGCGCGGCGCGAGAGGAGCAGGCCATGAACAGGAGGACGGCGACCACCCGGACGCCCCGCCCCTGCGCCGCTCCCGACTGTTGTCGCCTCGGCCGCCGTTGTCACCTCGGCCGCTGTCGCCTCGGCCGTCAGGCCTGAGCGTTCGCCGCTCCTCCCCTGCTCTGCGGCTGCGGAGTCCGCTCCGCCGCTGTCCACGGCCGTGTGCCCGAGTGGCTTAGGGAACCGCCTGCAAAGCGGTTTACACGGGTTCGATCCCCGTCATGGCCTCCTTTCCGAATTGCCGACCGGAATTTCATGCCGGTCGGCCGTTCGGCATTTCCTCTTCCTCGCGCAAAGGTTTTCTCGCTCCATCTCGGACAGCGGCCCGCATCGATTCCTCGCCGCTCGCCGGAAACGCCCGTGGGGCGTTCTCCGACTGGAGAACGCCCCACGGTTCGGTCCTACGGACGACGGCTACTCGATGACCGGCGGGTTGGCCGCTCCTCCGGTACGCCAGGTGTCCTCGTCCTCGACGAGGTAGTCCGGGCGGTTGCCGTTCTTGCCCTTCTTCTTGTTGGCCGCCGCACTGCCGGGACCCCCGTGGGCTCCGGCCGCGCCCTGCTGGCCGTTGGCACGCGCCTTGCCCAGGCCCGAACCGCCCTCGGTGAAGCTCCGGCCGCTCGCGCTACCAGAACGGGCGCCGCCCACCGTACCGCCGGCCCGACGGACCAGACCTGGGCCGCTCTTGCCGCCGCCCGCGCCCTTGCCGCCGGCACCGCCGGCGTGCGCTCCGCCCATACCGGGCATGCCGGGACGGCCCTGGGTCCCGCCGGCACCACCGGCCGCACCCCCTGCGCCCGAGCCGCCGGCGCCGCCGGCCGCACCGCGGCCCGCGCCCGACCCGGCGCCCAGACCGCCGGCCGTACCGCCACCGGCACGGCCACCACCGGTCGGGATGGTCCCGAGACTTCCGCCGCCGAGACTGCCCGGCAGACCGCCGGTGTAACCACCACCGCCGCCTCCGCCACCGCCGGGCAGGCCACCGCCGGGCAGACCGCCACCCGGCAGGCCGCCGCCGGGCAGACCGCCACCCGGCAGACCGCCACCGTTACCCGGAGGCACGGTAGATGTGGGCGGAAGTGAGTCGATCCCGGTGCTCGGCGGCAGGTTCGGCGGCAGGTTCGGAATGCCCGGCTGGGTCGGCAGACCAGGCCCCGGCCCACCCGGGTGCCCAGGCCCACCCGGGTGCCCAGGGGACGGCGGAGCGGGGATGTTCGGGTCCGGCAGAGTGGGCATACCCGGGTCGTGCGCACCTGGGCCACCGCCCGGCCCCGTCCAACCGGGACCACCCGGACCGCCGGGGTTCGGCGAGTGCGGGTTCGGGAGGGTGGGCATGGGCTCGGGGGCTACGCCGCCGGGGGCGGGGTTGGAGGGGGCTGGCGGGAAACCGTCGAGTCCCTCACGAGGCTTCTTGGGGGGCTCACCCAACCAACCAGCAGCCTGGTCGTACTGCTTGCCCACGTACTCCATGACGATGATCGCGTTCTGGTGCGCGACCTCGCCCGCCGACAGTTGGTCGGCGTTCTTCTTGAGCGCCGCGGAGCGGTCCATGCCGCCCTTGACATCAGCCTTGAACTGCGCGTCGGAACGGTCGCCCATGTCGCCGACGAACTTCAGTCCGCTCTCGAGCGAGCTGGGCTCGTGGAGCCCCTTCATGGCCGTAGCAGCCTGTGTAAGCGCCGTACCGGCGAAGCTCATCGCATTGGAGGTGTTGCCAGCGTGAGCTGCCGTGTTCGTCAGGTTGGTCTGGATCTGACCGGCCCGGCTCACGAAACCCTGCGAGGCTGAGCCCTCCCAGTTCTGAGTCGCGTGCTGCACCGCCTGCTGCAGGTCGGCGGCGGCGCTGCTGAGCTCAGCCTCCACACTCTTCCAGTGGTCGCTGACCTCCTTGAGCCGCCCCGCGTTGGAGATCTCAAGCATGTGCTTGAGATTCTTGAAGCTGAAGCAATCGAAGTCAGTCTTGGGTCCGTTGTCCGCAGCCATCAGTGCCCCTCCTGCTGCTGCTTCTGCATGTCCGCAGCGTGCTCCGCGTCGGCGTTGCGGTACCCGTCATGCGCCGTCTTCGTCTTGTCCCCGAAGTCGTTGATCAAGGACTCCAGGTCAGCAGTCATCTGCGCCAGAAATTGCTGCATCTTGTCATGCGCCGCATAGAGGTTCTGAGCCTCGAGAAAGTCCCCGCCGTAGTCTGAGCGTGCGATGACAGTGTTGTACTTGGACTTGTTCGCGGTCTGGCCGAGGTTCTGCTGGAGGTCCCGCAATCGCTTGACCACCGCCTGCAACTCATCGGTATTGACCCGGAATCCGTCGGACATACGCCTCTCTCCCCCTGGAGTGTCGATGCTTCCCCGTCTGGCACTGGCTCCGGCGGGTGGTGATGGTGTCCCAACTCGCAGACAGCAGCGCAATAGCTAGGACGTTCGATGGTAGCGCTTGCCCAAGATGCGCTGACACACCATCAACGCTGATGGTCCCCACCTTGCCCGTACGGGCTGTTCTGGTACGACTGCTGGGGCGAATAACCGGTCGGCGGGACTTGGTTGCCATATGGCGGCTGCGGCTGCTGCGGCCAGGCGGAAGGCGCTCCGTACTGCTGTTGAGCACCATGCGACTGAGCGCCGTATGGAACCTGACCGGCCATGCCTTGAGCAGACTTTCGACGCCGGGACACCGCCACGATCAGGGCAATCACCACAACGAGCAACAAAACGCCGACAACAGCGGCGAGCGTAACGGCAGTGGTGTTGAGGTTCGTCTCCCCGACGGTCGACGGTCCTCCAGTCGACCCGGAGCCAGCACCAGGAGCACCAATGCCAGGGGACGGTGCGTCAGACGCCTGACCGCTACCGGCATGCGCAGGAACTGCAAGCGGCCCCTGCGCCGAGCCATCGGGAATGTCCTGGGTGAGCGCCTCGTATGGGCGAATGATGCCGTAACCATAATGCGGATCAGGAAGCTTGGCGCCCTGCAACGACGCCGGAACATAGGCCGACTTCACCAGTCGGTTTGCCACCTGACCTGCCGTCAGGTTAGGAAACTTGGCGCGAACCAGGGCAGCGGCCGCCGAGACATAAGCGGCCGCGCCAGAGGTACCGTCACCAATGCAATACTGCCCGCCATTGCAGCTTCCAGCACCGACAACCCTCGCACCGGGAGCCGACAGTAGAACCTCCGGGCCGTAATTCGATTTGGCCCAGATCGTGTGGTTCTGGTCTGTCGCACCGACCGCGAGGATGCCTGGAGTCTTCGCCGGATACTCAACAGGAGTGACACCGCTGTTGCCCGCCGAAGCAATGATCAGCACATCGTGCGATGCGGCATAGGCCACGGCATCAGGAACTGCTGGATCTTCGGACGAGCCACCGATCGACATATTAATGATCTTGGCGCCGTGATCCACGGCCCAGCGAATGTCCTCACCCTCTGCGCTACCGCTTGCGTTGTCTTTGTAGATCGACAAGAGCTTCACGCCCGGGGCTAGACCTATCACCCCATCCGCGCTCCCGCTGCCATGGCCGTGCCCCGCAATCATGCTGGCCATGTTGGTCCCATGGGCATCGGTCGGATGGGTCGCTTGATCCTGGCCGCTTGGGTCGTAGTTACCCACGACCTGGCCCGTCAGGTCCGGGTGGCTACCATCCACACCAGTATCGATGAGTGCGACCTTGACGCCGTCGCCCCTACTGACAGACCAGACCTTCTCCAAGTCGAAGTACTGGTTGGCCCACTGCCCGTCGCGCACCTGGTCCGCGCTGGCAATCGGGGTTCCGGTCAGAAGAAGGCCACCGGCCAGTGTCGTGGCGCCGAGTGCGCGCATGGTCCTGCTGAGCGTCATCGCTTCCCCGTCACCCCGTCAGTAGACTACCGATGTCCGCCTGCACGGCGTGAGTACAAGCAGACGGCAGCTCGATGGTATCGCCCGACACGACAACAGGGGCAGGGCCCCGCACCTCTGCACGGCTTCTGCACGCCGAAGTTGGTCCACCGCGATCAAGTCGACCGACAGCTGACGGCGCCGCAACCTCCCATGTCCCCGTAAAGGAGCAAGCCGGATTCCACATGCCTGATTGACCCCGGTATGCGAAGGATCAGGGATGTGTCTCGCCCTGTCCGTGGTACGGGTTTCCCTGGTGCGGGTAGCCAGTTGGCGGCACCTGATTTCCGTACGGCGGCTGCACCTGCTGCGGCCAGGCAGACGGAGCGCCGTATTGCTGTTGAGCAGCGTACGGCTGAGCACCGTATGGCATCTGACCAGCCTGGTTCTGACCGGACTTCCGACGACGGGACACCGCCACGATCACCGCAATCACCACGAGCAGAAGCGCAACGCCGCCGCCGGCAGCAAAGATGACGGTGGTCTTGGAGTGCGCCGTTGGCTCGGCGGCCTGTGCCCCAGAGGATCCGGGACCCGTTGCGCCAGGGGATGACGCACCCGGCGCCTGACTGCCGTCTGCCGCGCCGCTGGCTGCCGCAGGCTTGGCGAGCGGCCCTTGTGCGGGACCGTCGGGGATGTCCTGAGTGAGCGCCTCGTATGGCTGGACGATGCCGTAGCCGTAGTGCGGATCGGGCAGCTTGACACCCTGGAGCGACTGCGGGACATACGCCGACTTCACCAGTCGGTTGGCGACTTGATTTGCAGTCAGATTAGGAAACTTGGCGCGGACCAGGGCAGCGGCTGCAGAGACGTAGGCGGTAGCACCAGAGGTGCCGTCACCGATGCAGTACCGACCGCCAGCGCAGGTTCCAGCACCGGCGACCCTCACGCCGGGGGCCGACAGCAGGACCTCTGGGCCGTAATTCGACTGCGCCCAAATCGTACGATTCTTGTCTGTCGCACCAACAGCAAGGATGCCCGGCGTCTTCGCTGGATACTCAACAGGAGTGATGCCACTGTTACCGGCTGCCGCAACGATCAGGACATCGTGCGCCGCAGCATAAGCAACAGCATCATCTACCTTAGCGGTTGCGTTCTCCCCGCCGATCGACATATTGATGACCTTGGCCCCGTGATCCACGGCCCAACGAATGTCCTCGGCATCTGCACTATTGTCAGCTGCAGTGGCCTTGTAGGCCGAGAGAAGCTTCACACCTGGGGCCAGGCCGACCACGCCCTCCGAGCCCCCGCTGCCATGGCCGTGGCCGGCAATCATGCTGGCCATATTCGTTCCATGGTCATCGGTCGGATGGGTCGCTAGTCCCCTACCGCTCGGATCGTAACTGTCCACAACCTGACCCGTCAGGTCCGGATGGCTGTCATCCACACCGCTGTCGATGAGTGCGACCTTGACGCCGTCTCCCCTAGTGACCGACCAGACCTTCGCCAGGTCAAACTCCTGGTTCGCCCACTGCGTATCGCGGACATAGTCCGCGCTCGCAACCGGCGCCCCCACCAGAAGAAGCCCCCCGGCCACCGTCACGGCCCCCAGTGCGCGCACAGCCCTACTGAGTGTCACCGCTCCCCCGTCCCCCGTCGGCAGAACACCCGATGCCGTCCGCACGGCCGGCAGATCACCGGTGCAGGCAGACAGCCGATCGATCGTATCCAGAGCCCGACGAACCGACGCGGGCAGGCCCCGTCGGCACCCGGCGTCAGCCGTCCCGCGCGGGCCCGCCCCGTCAGCCGACGATCGCGTCCTCCGGCAGGATCGGCAGCCGGCCGACCGGCAGTCCGGTGGCCGCCCGAACTGCCGCGGCCACGGCGGCCGGTGCGACCACGGCCGGCACCGCGCTGACCGCCTTGGCGCCGAAGGTGGCGACGACGTCGCGTTCTTCGAGCAGTGCGGCGATCCGGACGTCGGGGGTGTCCAGGGCCGTCGGGAGGCGGTAGCCGGTGAGGGATGCGTTGAGGATGCGGCCGTTCTCGGTGCGGAGGTTCTCCAGCAGGGCGAGGCCGACGCCGTGGGCGACGGCGGCTTCGATGCGGTCCTCGATCTGGCGCGGGTTCAGGGCGCGGCCCACGTCCTGGGCGACCGTCACGTCGACGACCCGGACCGCGCCCAGTTCGATGTCGACGTCCACCACGGCCCGCATGGCGCAGAAGGCGATGGAGACGAAGGCGTCGCCCTGGCCCGACTCGTTGAGCGGTTCGGTCGGGTGGGGGCGGCACTGGGCGGTGGCCCAGAGCTCCTTGCCCTCCAGGGCCTCGCCGACGGGCATGCCCAGGACGCCGTCGTAGGAGGTGATCTTGCCGTCGGCGATCGTGAGCAGTTCGACCGACATGCCGAAGTTGGCGGCGATCGGCTGGAGCAGCTGGTGGCGCACCATCAGGGCGGCCCGCTCCACCGCGCCGCCGGAGACCCAGGTGTGCCGTCCGCGCGCGGACGGTCCGGCGACCGACTGGTCGCTGTCGACCGGGGCGACGTAGACCTCGGAGACGCCCAGCACCGACTGCACGATCTGCCGGGCCAGGGTGGCGAAGCCCTGACCGACGTCGACCGCCGCGCAGATCACGGTCGCGTGGTTGCCGCTGACCCGGACGGTGGCGGTGGAGACCTCGTCCTCGCCCTCGGCGCCGAGCATGTGCACCATGCCGACCGCGTAGCCGATGCCGCGCCGGATGGCGGCCGGATCGCCCGCGCCGCCGGGACCGCCGGGGAGCAGCCACTCGGCCTCGGGGTCGTCCAGGGGCAGGGCGGGCAGCGGGGACTCGGCGATGGCGTCGAGCAGGGCGGCGACCGGGGCCGGGCAGGTGACGGCCTGTCCGGTGGGCATCGGGTCGCCGGTGGCCATGGCGTTGCGGCGGCGGATCTCCAGCGGGTCGATGCCCAGTTGCACGGCGAGCTGGTCGAGCTGGGACTCGTACGCGAAGCAGGTCTGCAGGGCGCCCTCGCCGCGCATCCGGCCGGCCGGCGGGTTGTTGGTGCGTACCGCCCAGGCGTCCACGAGGACGTTGGGGCAGACGTACGGGCCGACCGAGAAGGCCGCGGCGGCGGCCAGCGCCTCGGCGGAGACGTCGGCGTACGCGCCGCCGTCCAGCAGGATCTGCGCCTCGACCTTGACCAGCTTGCCCTCGGCGTCCGCGTGGTGGCGGTAGCGCAGCAGCGCCGGGTGGCGGCTGGTGTGGGCGTGGAAGGACTCCTCGCGGGTGAGGACCATCTTCACCGGCCGGCCGGTGCGCAGCGCGAGCAGTGCCAGGGTGACCTGGAAGGAGAGGTCCTCGCGGTCGCTGGTGGCGCCGGGGACACCGGTGACCACCAGGCGGACCCGGTCGGGTTCGATGCCCAGGCACGCGGCGGTGCGGTCGCGGTCGCCGTGCGGGTCGGTGGAGGAGAGGTGGAGTTCGACGCCGCCGTCGGGCCGGGGTACGGCGAGTCCCGCCTCGGAGCCGAGCGGGGCCGGGTCCTGCCGGCCGACCTGGTAGAGGCCCTCGACGACGACCTCGCCGACGGCCTCCGGGTCGCCGGTGCGCAGCGGGATGTGCCGGAAGAGGTTGCCGTCCGGGTGCAGCGGCGGGACGTTGAAGGACTGCTCGGGGTCGCTGACCGCTTCCAGCAGCTCGTACTCGACCACGATCGAGGCGGCGGCGAGCCGCGCGGTGTCGGGGTGGTCGGCGGCGACGGCGGCAACCGGCTCGCCGTGGTGGCGGACCACGCCGCAGGCGAGGATCGGCCGGTCGGCGGTGACCGGTCCGGACGGTGCGCCGTCGGGGGTGCCCTCGGGGCCCGGTGGCAGGTCGGCGGCGGTGACCACGGCGTGCACGCCGGGGAGGGCGAGCGCGGGGGCGGTGTCGACGGCGACGATCCGCGCGTGCGGGTGCGGCGAGCGCAGCACGGCGCCCCAGAGCAGTCCCTCGGCCCACAGGTCGGCGGCGTAGGGGTAGATGCCGAGCGCCTTGGGGAGCGCGTCGGTGCGCAGGGCGGGGCTGCCGAGGCCGAAGGGCTCGGCGTCCTTCGGCTCCTCGGTGGCGACCGCGGACAGGTCGGTCGGCGAGGAGATGTCGGTCGGCGAACTCATGCGTGGTCGTCCTCGCGGATGCCGTGGGCGGGGGTGCTGCCGTCGTAGCCCTCGTAGACGGGGGCGCCTTCCGCGAAGGGGGTGCCGTGCGCGGGAGCCGGGACGTACGGGGTGCCGTGGGCGGGCGCGTTCTCGTAGAGCGGGCCGTCCATCGTCGTGCCGTGGGCCGGGGCGGCCTCGTAGTGGCTCTGGCCGTAGGCGGTGTCGTACGACGCGTCGTAGGGGGCCTGGTACGAGGGCTGGGCCTCGTAACCGGGGTCGTACGGCGTGCCGTGCGCCGGGGTGGCGGTGTAGCCGGGGTACGGCTCGTAGACGCCGGTCTGGTGGGTGGTCGTGGTGCCGTAGTCGATGCCGGTCCCGCTGCCGACGGTGGTGGGCTCGACGGGGTACTGCACCTCGGCCTCCACCCAGGGATCGGCCTCCACCCAGGGATCGGCCTCCACCCAGGGGTCAGCCTCCACCCAGGCCTCGGCGTCGGCGTAGACCGGCAGCTCCCCGGTCTGCGCGGGCAGGTCGGCGACGGGCTGGGCGATCCCGGGCTGGAATCCCGGCTGGGCGATCCCCGACTGGGCGATCCCCGACTGGGCGGGGTCGGGCTGGACGGGCATCGGCTGCGTCGACGTCACCTGGGCGAGCCCGCCGTCCGCGCCCGGGACCTCGACCGGGACTGACTCGGCGGGCAGCTCGGTGGCGGCCCCTTCCGGCTCGGCGGCCACCGACGCCTCGGACGGGGCAGCGGCCTCCTCCTCGGCGACTTCCTCCTCGGCACCGCGCGCATCGGCGACCGCCTGCACGGCGGCGAGGACACCCCGGTAGCCGGTGCAGCGGCAGAGGTTGCCGCAGAGCGCCTGGCGGGCCTCGATCTCGCTGGGCCGGTGGTTGCGCTGCAGCAGGTCGTGCACGGCCATGGCCAGGCCCGGGGTGCAGTAGCCGCACTGGACGGCGCCCGAGTCGGCGAGCGCCTGCTGTACGTCGCTGGCGGCGCCGCCCGCCGAGAGGCCCTCCACCGTGGCGATCTCGCTGTCGGAGGCCAGCGCGGCGGGCACCAGGCAGCCGGCCACCAGCTGACCGTCCACCAGCACCGAGCAGGCACCGCACTCGCCCTGCTCGCAGCCGTCCTTGGCCCCGGCCAGACCGAGGCGCTCACGCAGCACGTAGAGCAGGCTCTCGCCGATCCAGGCGTCGGTGACGGGCCGTTCGAAGCCGTTGACGCGCAGGGTGTACGAGGCGCAGGGCCGGCCGTTGCCGCCGTACTCCATCGCACCGAGACCGAGCGGGTCCGCGCCGAGCGGGTCGACACCCAGCGGAGCACCGGTCGGCACACCGCCGCCCAGCGGGTCGGCGCCCAGCGGATCGAGCGCGGCGGCAACCGTCGCGCCGGTGCCCAGCGGGTCGGCCCCGGCCGCACCGGCCGCCGTGGAGTCGGGTCCGACCGAGCCGGAGTCGATCGGGTCTGTCGTCGTCACTTCAGCGCCCTTCCCAGTGCCCGTCGGGCCAGCACCGATACGGTACGCCGCAGCCGTACGGCCACCGCGCCCGCCCCCTCCGGGCCGGCGACCAGCGCACCGTCGGGGATGCAGGCCGCGGCCACGTACTCGCCGAAGGCGGCGGCCGCCGCCGGGTCGATCGGGACCACGCCCTCCGCACCCCTGGCGTCCCAGTCGATGCAGCCGGCGACCCAGGCCTCGGCCTCCAGCGGCCGCAGCGGCACGGGGGCGACGGCGCCGACCGCGCAGCGCACGGCGCGCCGGGCGGGGTCGAGGACCAGGGCGACGGAGGCGGCGGCGCGGGCGGGGCCGCTGCGGTTGGTGGCCTTGAGGAAGACCTGCGGGGCGTGCAGCAGCGGGACCCGGACCCAGGTGAGCAGTTCGCCGGGGCGCAGCGGATCGAGTCCGGTGAGCAGGTGGCTGATCGGGACCTCGCGGGTGCCGCCCGCGCCGGCCAGGGTGGCGGTCGCCTCCAGCACGGTGAGGACGGGGAGGGTGTCGCCGGCGGACGCGGCGGTGGCGATGTTGCCGCCGAGCGTGCCCACGTTGCGGACCTGCGGAGGTCCTGCGGTACGGGCGGCGTCGGCGAGGGCCGGGATGAGCGCGGCGAAGTCGGGCCGGTCCATCCGGGCGTGGGTGAGGCCGGCGCCCAGGACCGCGGTGCCGCCGTCCTCGTAGCGCCAGCCGCGCAGCTCGGTGATCCGACCGAGGCCGACCAGCGCGGCCGGGCGGAGCCGTCCGGCGTTGACCGCCTCCATCAGGTCGGTGGCCCCGGCCACCGGCACCGCGCCGGGGGTGACTGCGAGCGCCTCCACGGCCTCGTCGACCGAGGCCGGCAGCATGATCGTCCGGTTCACCAGGATTCCACCGTGCTCCACTTGCTCGTCAAACTGCCTGACCCTCCCCCGGATCTTCTCCGGACGGGAGAAGCACCCAGCGGCCTCCGGCCGGGGTCTCAGCCCCATCGGCAGTGCGGCCTGGCCCGTAGGGTACGGGCGATGGGTGCGGCTTGGGCAACTCTGGCACACAAAGCGTGGTGATCATTTCCCGGCCGGCGCGGGCAAGCCGGCCGATTCCCGGACGAATCCGGCCGGAGTCCGCCGCGATGCCGTCCGAACGGGATCGATCGGTCACCAGTTCTTGACGTCCTGCCACCCGGGCGGGTTCCGGCACCGGCCGTCCCGGTGGATCAATTCTCGCCCAGTCGAGCGCCCCGTGTCACCGTCCCCGGGGATGATCTTGGTCGCATTCGGCGGACCTAGCGTGGAGGCACCCGACCCCGTACCGAGGAGCCCGGATGACCCAGCGACAGACACCTCCCGCCCCGGCCGAGCTCGCCGAGCTCGCTGCCGAACTGACCGCGATGGCCGCCGCCGACCACGCCGCCGTCACCACCGCCCACAGCCCCGACCTGGCCGAGCAGCTGACCTGGCGGCGGCTGACCGCCCGCCACGGCGAGCGGCTGGACGAGATCATGGACGCGTACGGCTGGCCCACGGCCGACCTGGTGGGCCCGGAGGCGGCCCGCGCGGCCTGGCTGATCGCCCAGCACTCCGACCGCCGAACGGACATCCAGCGGCGGGCCCTCGAACTGATGACGGCGGCCGTACAGGAGGGCCTGGCGGACGCCCGCGATCTCGCCTTCCTGCACGACCGCACCCTGGTCAACGAGGGCCGCCCGCAGATCTACGGCACCCAGATCGGCGCGGTGGTGGACGGGGCCCCCGTCCCGTGGCCGTGCGAGCAGCCCGACCGGATGGACGAGCTGCGCGCCGAGGTCGGCATCGAGCCGTTCGCCCTCTACACGGCCAGGCACGCTCCGCGCTAGCCGCCGACCCGGGTGAGGCCGGCGCCCGCTCACGGCAGTCGGCCCGATCGCCGTCAGACCGCCGACGGCGGCCCGTCCAGGGGTTGGCCGACCACGCCGGGGCGGCACTGCCGGGGACGGGGCCCGTCGCCCGGGCGGCACTCCACCCCGAGCGCGTCGAGTCGCGCGCAGTGCGCCGCCATCCGCCGCTCGAAGCCGGCGGGATCCCGCTCGCCGGGAGCGGGCAGCACGGACCCGACGTCCGCCGGTCCGGCTTCGGCGGTCAGGGTGGTGGCAGGCCCGAGCGGGAACTCCTCGGCGTTCCGGGCACGGACAGCACGCAGCGGGGCAGCGACGAGATCCGCAGGAACACCGGCCGTGCGGACCGTCCTGCCCCGCGCGGTTCGGCCGGCACGGACCGGAACCGGTCCCGCCCGGTCACCGCGTCAACGGGGACGGCCTACTGCTGGTCGTCGCCCTGCGGCTTGTCGATCCCGTCGAAGATCTCCTTGCACATCGGGCAGACCGGGTACTTCTTCGGGTCGCGCCCCGGTACCCAGACCTTGCCGCACAGTGCCACCACGGGAGTGCCGGACAGGGCACTCTCCATGATCTTGTCCTTCTGGACGTAGTGGGCGAAGCGCTCGTGGTCTCCGTCCCCGTTGGACACCTGGGGGACGGGCTCGACCAGGGTGCCGGTGCCGAGGCCGCGCTCGGGCTCAAGAGTGCTCATAGGTGCCTAGTCTATGGGGGCGGCTCGGAAGGCGGCCAGCTTCCCGGGGGCGGGTCAGTTCAGGGTCGGGTCGTCCGGGTAGGTCGCGAGTATCGCCAGCGGGCCGCGCTGGCGGCGCAGCACCGAGCGCCAGAGCCGCTCGGGTTCCGGGCAGGAGATGTCCCCGGGCTCGGCGTCGACCAGGTGCCAGGCGCCCTCGGCGACCTCGTTCTCCAGCTGCCCCGGCGACCAGCCGGAGTACCCGGCGAAGACCCGCAGCGCGCCCAGCTCCCCGGCCAGCACCTCGGGCGGCGCCTCCAGGTCGACCAGGCCGATCGCCCCGTGCACCCGCCGCCAGCCGAGCGGTTCGGCCTGGCCCGGCTCGCCGGGCACCACGGCCACCGCGAGTGCCGAGTCCAGGGCCACCGGTCCGCCCTGGAAGACCACCGGGGGCCGGCCGGCCAGGTCCGCCCAGCCGTCCAGCACACTGCCCACCTCGATCGGGGTCGGCCGGTTGAGCACGACGCCGAGCGCGCCCTGCGCGTCGTGGTCGAGGAGCAGCACCACCGACCGGGCGAAGTTCGGGTCGGTCAGCAGGGGCGTCGCGACGAGGAGTCGGCCGGTGTGCGAGAGGGCCGGTGTCATGCCCACATGATCCCGCAGTTGGGGCCTTCGCGGGCGCCCAACACGAAAGCCCACGACGGCTACCGAACACCCGTACGGACCAACCCGGACGCCATGCGGGGCCCGCACAGGCCACGATCACCAATAGGGCGCAAGGGAACCAATCGCCCGGCCATTACCATCTACGTGGTGGTGGCCCCCTGTCTCGATCGAGCCATGGTTGCCGTGCGCCTGCCTGCCACCCGTAGAGCGCCACCGCAGGCCCCTGCCCCTTCCCATGGCATCCCGTGATTGCGAGAACGATGACCGACGACGTCCTGCTGGTCCACGGCGGCAACCCGCTGGAGGGCGAGATCCAGATCCGCGGCGCGAAGAACCTGGTGCCCAAGGCCATGGTCGCCGCGCTGCTCGGGCAGGGCCCGAGCCGCCTGCGCAATGTCCCGGACATCCGGGATGTGAAGGTTGTGCGTGGATTGCTCCAGCTCCACGGCGTGACGGTGCGCACGGGCGACGAGGACGGCGAGCTCATCCTCGACCCCTCGCACGTGGAGAGTGCCAACGTCGCGGACATCGACGCGCACGCCGGCTCCTCGCGGATCCCGATCCTGTTCTGCGGCCCGCTGCTGCACCGCCTCGGCCACGCCTTCATCCCCGGCCTCGGCGGCTGCGACATCGGCGGCCGCCCGGTGGACTTCCACTTCGACGTGCTGCGCCAGTTCGGCGCCACCATCGAGAAGCACCCGCAGGGCACCTACCTGGTCGCCCCGCAGCGGCTGCACGGCACCAAGATCGAGCTGCCCTTCCCCTCGGTGGGCGCGACCGAGCAGGTGCTGCTCACCGCGGTGCTCGCCGAGGGTGTCACCGAGCTGCGCAACGCCGCCATCGAGCCGGAGATCGTCGACCTGATCTGCGTGCTGCAGAAGATGGGCGCGATCATCTCGATGGGCACCGACCGCACCATCCTGATCACCGGCGTGGACGAGCTCGACGGCTACACCCACCGTGCGCTGCCGGACCGCCTGGAGGCCGCCTCCTGGGCCTGCGCCGCGCTGGCCACCAAGGGCGACATCTACGTCCGGGGCGCCCGCCAGCTGGAGATGATGACCTTCCTCAACACCTTCCGCAAGGTGGGTGGCGCCTTCGAGGTGGACGACGAGGGCATCCGCTTCTGGCACCCGGGCGGCGAGCTCAAGGCGATCGCCCTGGAGACCGACGTGCACCCCGGCTTCCAGACCGACTGGCAGCAGCCGCTGGTGGTCGCGCTGACCCAGGCCACCGGGCTGTCCATCGTGCACGAGACGGTGTACGAGTCGCGGCTCGGCTTCACCGGCGCGCTGAACCAGATGGGCGCGCACATCCAGCTCTACCGCGAGTGCCTGGGCGCCACCCCCTGCCGCTTCGGCGCGCGGAACTTCCAGCACTCCGCGGTGGTCTCCGGACCGTCCAAGCTGATCGGGTCCGAGCTGGTCATCCCGGACCTGCGCGGCGGCTTCTCGTACCTGATCGCGGCGCTGGCCGCCGAGGGCACCTCGACCGTGCACGGCATCGACCTGATCAACCGCGGTTACGAGAACTTCATGGCGAAGCTGCGCGACCTCGGCGCTCACGTCGAGCTGCCCGCCGAGCAGCTCGCCACGATCTGATCACCGCACCCGCAACGACCGATGGCCGGTCCCCCCGAGGGGGGACCGGCCATCGCCGTCTGTGCTGGACGCGGCTCCGAGGAGCCCGGCGTCACTTGCCCTTGGCGGCTTCCTTCAGCTTCGAACCAGCGCTGACCTTGGCGCTGTAGCCCGCGGGGATCTGGATCGGGTCACCGGTCTGCGGGTTACGGGCGGTACGGGCGGCACGGTGGGTGCGCTCGAAGGTCAGGAAGCCGGGGATGGTGACCTTCTCGTCACCCTTGGCAACAACCTCACCGACGACCTCGGCGAAGGCGGCCAGCACGGCGTCGGCGTCCTTGCGGGTCACCTCGGCACGGTCGGCCAGAGCGGCCACCAGCTCACTGCGGTTCATGTGTACTCCTGTGGTCTGTTCGCGTTGCGTGTGCGGGGCCCCATCGGTCCCCCTCCGGGGGCACCCGGCGGGCCGCTGGTCCGCACACTGTGCTCGTTCAGGCGAGGGTTGGTCAGGGGTCGGGCTTGCACCCCGAAGCGCCTCAAACCGCACTGCCTGGGTACGAATCCTGCCCCGACCGGCACTGAGAAAGCCAATCGGGATCCGGCGAGGTTGACCCGAACAGCGCCCGCCGGACGGAGTTGTGACACTCCGTCGGCTCCGGCGGACCGGAGCGGGCGGCGGTCGGGACGACACGCCGGGACGCCGGAAGGGACGTTCCGTACTTGTCGGACACGCCGCCCCGTGCAGGGCTACCGTACGCCCTGGCACCGACAAGCCCAAACACGCCCCTTCCCCTTGTGTCGCAAGGGTTCGGGGCGTGTAAGGGAGGTTTTGGTAGCTAATCGCACATTTGACCGGCTGTGCGACACGCCGGGCCGACACTCCGGTCAGATCTTGATGGCCGGGAACGAGGCGGTGTCGAGCGTGCCGACGATGCCGGGGGTGGGCTTCTCCGGGGCCGGCTCGCCCTCGCGGGCGGCCAGCGCCGCCTCCCGGACGGCGGCGGCCACGGTCTTGGCCACGTCCGGGTGGAACACGCTGGGGATGATGTAGTTGGCGTTGAGCTGGTCGTCCAAGACGGTGGTGGCCAGCGCCCGGGCGGCGGCGATCATCATGTCGGTGTTGACCGTCTTGCTCTGCGCGTCCAGCAGGCCGCGGAAGACGCCGGGGAAGACCAGCACGTTGTTGATCTGGTTCGGGAAGTCGCTGCGGCCGGTGGCGACCACGGCGGCGCTCTGCCGGGCCACGGCCGGGTCGACCTCCGGGTCCGGGTTGGCCAGCGCGAAGACGATCGCGTTGTCGGCCATGGCGGCGATGTCGTCGCCGTCCAGCACGTTCGGGGCCGAGACCCCGATGAACACGTCCGCGCCCGCCACGGCCTCCTTGAGGCTGCCGGTACGGCCCGAGCGGTTGGTGTGCTCGGCGATCCAGCGCAGGCTGTCGTTGAGGTCGTCACGGCCGCTGTGCACCACACCGCGGACGTCCGCCACGGTGGCGTGCTCGACGCCGGCGGCCAGCAGCAGCTTGAGGATCGCGGTACCGGCGGCGCCGGCACCCGACATCACCACGCGGATGTCGCCGATCTCCTTGCCGACCACCCGCAGCGCGTTGGTCAGCGCGGCCAGCACCACGATCGCGGTGCCGTGCTGGTCGTCGTGGAAGACCGGGATGTCCAGGGCCTCGCGCAGCCGGGCCTCGATCTCGAAGCAGCGCGGGGCGGAGATGTCCTCCAGGTTGATGCCCGCGAAGCCCGGGGCGATCGCACGGACGATCTCGACGATCTGGTCGGCGTCCTGGGTGTCCAGGCAGATCGGCCAGGCGTCGATGCCCGCGAAACGCTTGAACAGGGCCGCCTTGCCCTCCATCACCGGCAGCGCGGCCTGCGGGCCGATGTTGCCCAGGCCCAGCACCGCGGAGCCGTCGGTGACCACGGCGACGCTGTTGCGCTTGATGGTGAGGCGGCGGGCGTCCTCGGGGTTCTCGGCGATCGCCATGCAGACCCGGGCGACACCCGGGGTGTAGATCATCGAGAGGTCGTCACGGTTGCGGATCGGCAGCTTGGACGACATCTCGATCTTGCCGCCGAGGTGCATCAGGAAGGTGCGGTCCGAGACCTTGCCGATCGAGACACCCTCGATCGTCCGGAGCTTCTCGACGATCTCCTGGCCGTGCGCGACCGAGGCGGCCGCCACGGTCACATCGATCCGCAGGGCCTCCAGCCCCGAGGCGGTCACGTCCAGACCGGTCACCGAGCCACCGGAGGACTCGACGGCCGTCGTGATCGAGCTCACGGCGTTGCCGGTGGCCGGGACCTCCAGACGCACCGTGATCGAGTTCGAGACACTTGGCACCGTCGCCATCGACGTCCTTCTTCCATCCACTCAAGAGGCTTGGCGGCAGGACCCCGGCTTCAACATCCCGTTGCAGTCGGCCCCGCGCACGCTAGACCTCGATCGTCGCACCTACCAGTGGGTAGTCAGAAATATTGGTCATTAATTGCACGGGCCCCACAACGGACTATCCGGTCATCGGGCCCGGACGCGGAAAAACCGCCGCGGACGGCTGGCCTTCGTCCGGCGATGCGTTACATTGGACGAGACACCGGCTCGATCCAAGCCCCCGGGCCCAACCTTCGTCGCTTCGAGCGACCACTTGCCGCGAGGCGAGCATGGCGGGTCGGTGTCACCTACGTGATGCGAAGGCCCCCACCACTGGTGGGGGCCTTCGTCGTTGGCGGGCCGTCAACTCCGCGCGGACGGGCGGGCCCGCCGAGAGGGGACGGGCCGGGGCGCGGGAGCCGCGCCCCGGGGCCGCTAACCGTGCAGCAGGGCCGGCACGCCGTCCGAGTCCGGGAGGTCGTCCGGGCCGGAGAGGACGGTGAGGCGCTGGGTGGCCCGGGTCAGGGCGACGTACAGCACCCGCAGACCGGCCTCCGACTCGCCGGCGATCCCGGTGGGATCGGCCACCACCGTGGCGTCGTACTCCAGGCCCTTGGCCTCCAGGCTGCCCAGCGCCACCACCCGGTCCCCCAGCCCCTCGGCCCACCGGGCCGCCTCGGCCCGGCGGTCCATCGGGACGACCACCGCGACCGTGCCGTCCACCTCGGCCAGCAGCCGGGCCAGCTCGGCCCGGGCGGCCTCGGCGAACGCCTCCGGTGCCGGGTCGTGCACGGCGGCGAACCGCGGCGCGATCCCGGTCGAGCGGACCGCGCTCGGCGAGGGAGTCCCCGGTGCGGCCAACGCCAGCACCTTGGCCGCGACCTCGGCGATCTCGGCGGGGTTGCGGTAGTTGACCGTCAGGGTGTGGCGGCGGCGCGGCTTGCCGGCGAGCACCTCGTCCAGCGCGGCCTGCGCCTCCTGGGGGTAGGGCCAGGACGACTGCGCCGGGTCGCCCACGATCGTCCAGGTCGCCATCCGGGAGCGACGGCCGATCATGCGCCACTGCATCGGGGTGAGGTCCTGCGCCTCGTCCACGATCACGTGGGCGTACTCGCGGCGCTCGACCGGCGCCCGATCCCGCTGGCGGCCGGTGCGGTCGGCGAAGGTGGTGACCTCCTCCAGACCGGTCAGCAGGTCGACCGCGTCCACCTCGCGCACCTTCGGACGGGCCGGCTCGCCGAGCAGCAGCTGCAGCTCGTCGATCAGCGCCGCGTCGTGGGTGGAGAGCGCGCCGTCGCCGCGGTCGGTCAGGTGGCGCCAGGAGGCGGCGAGCAGCCTGGCCTCGTCCGGGGTGACGGCGCGGCGGGCGATCCGGTTGGTGTGCCGGCTGTGCTTGAGCGTGGCCAGCACCCGGCGCGGGGTCAGCGCGGGCCACCAGGCGTCCAGGAAGTCCAGGAAGGACGCCTCGTCCGAGACGTACTCGTCGAAGGCCTCCCGCTCCTCCTGGCGCTGCTCCCGCTCGAAGTGGCTGACGGGCTTGGGCAGGTGCCTGGTCGCCTGCTGCCAGAGCGCGTCCAGCAGCAGGCGGCGGGCGCGCGGGCGCAGCAGGTTGAGCGGGGTGCCGCCGCTGCCGACCACGTTGCCGCGCACCGCCTTGAGGCGGCCGGCGTCCAGCCGCAGCGCCTCGCCCCGGGCGAAGACCTTCAGCTCGGTCGGCGCGTCCAGCTCCAGCGCGGCGCGGGCCGCCCGCCGCAGCAGTTGCACCATCCGGGCCGAGCCCTTGACGTGGGCGGCCTCGGGGGTGTCGTACCGCTCCGCCTCGATGCCGTCCACCAGGCTGCCGACCGCGCGGATGGCCACCTGGCCCTCCTCGCCCAGCGCGGGCAGCACGCCCTCGGTGTAGGAGACCAGCAGCGGGGTCGGGCTGACCACCAGGATGCCCCCGGCGTAGCGGCGGCGGTCCTGGTAGAGCAGGAAGGCGGCGCGGTGCAGGGCGACCGCGGTCTTGCCGGTGCCCGGGCCGCCGGTGACCAGGGTGGCCCCGGCCGCGGCGGCGCGGATGACCTCGTCCTGCTCCTTCTGGATGGAGGAGACGATGTCGCGCATCGAGTGGCTGCGGGCCCGGCCGAGCGAGGCCATCAGCGCGCCGTCGCCGACCACGGCCAGCTCGCGGCCGGCCAGGGTGGGGGTGAGGTCGGGGCGCAGCAGGTCGTCCTCGACGCCGATCACCCTGCGGCCCTTGGAGCGGATCACCCGGCGGCGGATCACCCGGCCCGGCTCGACCGGGGTGGCGCGGTAGAACGGCGCGGCGGCGGGGGCCCGCCAGTCGATCACCAAGGGGCCGTACTCGGCATCCAGCACACCGAGGCGGCCGATGTGCAGGGTCTCCGCGACGGCCGGGTCGGCCGGGTCCAGCGGGGTCTGCGACGGGATGCCGTGCTCCTCGGGCGCGTCGGCCTGCTGGAGGTCGACCCGGCCGAACAGGAAGTCCTCGAACTCGCTGTTGAGGCGGTGCAGGTGGGCTCCGGCGCGGTAGACCTGGGCGTCGCGCTCGGCGAGCGCGCCGGGCGTGCCGACCTGGACCCGCTTCGCGGCGTCCTCCAGGATGTACTCGGCCTCGGCTAGCTTCTCCTCGAGACGGTGGTAGACGGTGTCGAGGTGACGCTGCTCCTCGGCGATCTCACGGTCGCGGACGGTGTCGCCCTCGTTGTCGATGACGCCGGCGGCAGTGGATTCGGCGGTGCTGGTGCTGTGCATGGCGGTGCTGTGCATGGCCTCGGTGGTTGCGGCGGTGAACTGCTGGGCTGAGC
This sequence comes from Kitasatospora sp. NPDC001175, assembly GCF_053598215.1. Classification (NCBI taxonomy): domain Bacteria; kingdom Bacillati; phylum Actinomycetota; class Actinomycetes; order Kitasatosporales; family Streptomycetaceae; genus Kitasatospora; species Kitasatospora sp. NPDC001175. Next base: position 141,349 of record NZ_JBSFJU010000009.1, read on the forward strand.
CGTGCGCGCCCAAAGAGCCCCCTGAGGTGCGTCCTGCGGGTGATGGATCGCCGCTCTGCGGGAGAGAAGGCGGACGGATGATCCTACGCCAGGCCACCTCACAACGGGATATGCGGCAGAGGCGCAGTAGATCACGTCCCTCGGACGCCGTCGGGCGTACGAGCGGGGGACACCGCGCGAGCGCCCGGAGCGGGGCCGCCCGCCGGCTCCGCCGTGTCGCGCCCGGCCGCTCGCCGAGGAGGCCCGGTCGGACCGACTGCTCACGGAGAACGAAAACACGAGAGCCGCCCTCCGGAACGGAGGACGGCTCATGTGCACATGGGATGGTGGAGATGCCGGGAATCGAACCCGGGTCCAGTGGAGTGGATTCAGGGCTTCTCCGAGCGCAGTCCGCTGTGCTTTTCTCGGCCCTGGCGGTCACGCGGACAAGCCGCCAACAGGCCCAGCTGCTGTTTGATTTCCCCGCCTCCCCCGCAGCCCGGGAGGAGGGTTGAGTTCCCTAGATTATGCCAGGATCCGGGTCGGGAACGCCCCGGGCTGACACCCATTCACACTCGCTGATCAGGCAGCGAGAGCGAACTGCTGGGAATCGCGCTTAGAGTTGGCGATTATTTTTTTGCGACAGATGGTTAACGAGATCATTGCCGCGTTCCTCGGCTCGCTTCCCCTGTTTCGACTTCCCCTGTCGAAACCGATCATCCCCATGTTTTGTTGAGAAACAGCTCCGCAGGAGCGGACCCCCGCGGTGTTGCTTGGGCCATGGTACGCGCAGCAACCGGCAGGGGTCCAGCTCATTACGGCAGGCTCGGCGCCGGCTCCGGCTTGTTGGCGGTGGCGGCCGTCGGCCGGGAGCCGGGGGTGCCGACCTGCTGGGCGAGCACCGCGAAGTCGTGCGCGAAGGCGCCGGCGGCGAACTGCCAGACGTGCTTGCCGGGCAGCACGGTCAGGTGGACCGAATAGCCGGCCTTGTGCAGCGCGGGTTCCAGCTGCTGCTTCATCTGGGTCGTCTGCCGGGCCTCCTGGTCGCCGGCCATCAGCACCGCGGTGACACCCTTCGGGAACTTCGGGTGGTGGGCGAGCACCGTCATCGGGTCGTTGGCGGCCCAGGCCGCGGCGTCACCGCCGTACAGCTTGGCGATGGTCTGCTCCTTGTTGCCGGTGTTCGGCCCGAGGTCGCCGGAGATGTCGAGGAAGTGCCCGAAGACCCCCGGGTGGGTCACCGCCATGGTGAGGGCGCAGGTGCCGCCCATGGACCAGCCGGCCACGCCCCACTTGCGCGGGTCGGTGGCGGTGCCGAAGGTGCTCTCGACGTACGGCGGCACGTCCTTTATCAGGTGGTCCTGGGCCTTCCCGGCCGGGCCGTTGGCGCACTCGGTGTCCACCTTGAAACCGCCGCTGGGATCCACGAAGACCATGACCGGCGCGAAGCCCTTGTGCTTCTTGGCGTACGCGTCGGCGGTCTGCGCCGCGTTGCCGATCCGGATCCAGTTGTCGGGGGCGGAGAACTCGCCGCCGATCATCTCGATCACCGGCAGCTTGGGCCTGCTCGCGCTGCGGAACCAGGCCGGCGGCAGGTAGACCAGCTCCTGGCGGTGGTTGAAGTTGCTTGCCGTGGTCGGGATGTCCACCGTGACGATCCGGCCGGTGCTGGTCTTGCCGGTGATGCTCTTCGCCTGGTCCACGGTGATCTGGCTCGGCAGCGGCTGGTCGGTCAGCTCCCCGATGGCATCGCCCACGGTCGGGTAGTAGCCGGTCTCCTGGTTGATCACGTTCGCGCCGGTGGCGACCGCGACCAGGACGGCCACCGGCACCGCGGCGCGCTGCCACCAGCGTCCGCCGCGCCAGCCGACCACCAGGACGGTCAGCGCCATGATCGCGACACCCGCCCAGACCCACAGGCTGAACGGCAGCGGATCGGTGATCCCGGACAGGTAGAGCACACCGAGGGCGACCAGCACCGTGAGCAGCACGGTCACGCCGAGCGCCACCGGCAGTCGGCGGAGCCGCCACCGGGAGTCGCGCCAGCCGACCGCCGCCAGCAGCGCCAGCACGGCCACGACCTTCATCGTGACCGGGAGCCAGCCTTGAAGCAGGGAGACATTCACCGGGCGATCGTACTTACGATCCGCCGCGGGTCCGTCCGGCAGGTGCCCTTGGGACGAAACTGCGACAGTCCCGGGACGTGTCAGCGTTGACGGCGGCGGGCCGCGGCGACCGCGCGGTCGGCCTCTCGGCGGTCCTGCTTCTCGCGCAGCGTCTGCCGCTTGTCGTACAGCTTCTTACCCACGGCCAGCGCCAGCTCGAGCTTGACCCGGCCGTCCTTGAAGTAGAGGGAGAGCGGCACCAGGGTGTGGCCGGTCTCCCGCACCTTGGACTCGATCTTCCGGATCTCGATCTTGTGCAGCAGCAGCTTGCGCTTGCGGCGGGCGGCATGGTTCGTCCACGTACCCTGGGTGTACTCAGGGATGAAGACGTTGTCGATCCATGCCTCGTGCCCCTGGATGTACGCGTAGCCGTCCACAAGATTGGCACGACCCTCGCGCAGCGACTTCACCTCGGTACCGGTGAGCACCAGGCCGCACTCGTAGGTGTCGAGGATCATGTACTCGTGCCTCGCCCGCTTGTTCTGGGCGATCAGCTTCTGTCCCTTTTCCTTTGCCATAGCGCGGACATTCTCGCACTTCGCGAGACCGCTCGGCAGCCCCTTTTGCCCCCGGTCGGGACGTCCGCCGGACAGGCCCTCAACCCCGGCCCAGTCCGGAGAGCACCGTGTCGGCCAGCGCCAGCGCGTCCTGCGGGGTGCCGCCGGCCGGGAGCGGGACGTCGGGAGTCAGGCCGGTGCCGTCCGGGGTGCGGCCGGCGGGGGTGTGGTAGCGGCCGACGGTGAGCTCCAGGACCGAGCCGTCGGCGAGCCGGCTGGGCTGCTGGACCGTTCCCTTGCCGAAGGTGCGGAAGCCGACCAGCACTGCGCGGCAGCGGTCCTGCAGGGCGCCCGCGAGCAGTTCGGCCGCACTCATGGTGCCGCCGTCGACCAGGACCACCAGCGGGGTGGCGGTGTCACCGCCCCTGGCCGCCGTCAGCTCGTGCCGTTCGCCCCGCGACTCGTACCAGCCCACCTGGCCGCCGTCCAGGAAGACCGAGGCGGTCCGGGCGGCCTCCTCGACCAGGCCGCCGGAGTTGCCGCGCAGGTCCAGCACCACGCCGCGGGCGCCTTGGACGGCCGCCCGCACCTGCTCGGCCACGCCGTCGGTGAAGCCCCGGACGGCGACCCTGACCACCCCGGGGCGCGGGCGCTCCACCGCCACCTCCTGCGCCGCCAGCAACTGCCGCCGGAGCGCCAGCTGCCGCACCGGGCCGCCCGGACGCTGTACGCCGAGCGCGACGGCGGAGCCCGCCCCACGGCCGCCGCGGCCCCGGCCGCGCAGCCGGGCCACCACCTCGGTGACCGGCAGCCGGTCGGTCGGCACGCCGTCCACGGACAGCAGCCGGTCGCCAGCCGCGATCCCGGCCCGCTCGGCCGGACCGGAGGGCTGCACCTGGGAGACGGCGGTGCCGCCGTCCGGCAGCCGCCCGACCGTCAGGCCCACCCCCGGGTACCGGCCCTGGACGAAGTCCCGGTACGCCTCCGGGCTGTAGTACGCGGCCCACGGGTCGCCCCCGGTGGCGGCGAACTGCTCGGCCTGCTGCGGGGTCAGGTCGACGGCCCGGCGCGCGGTGTCCATCGAGGCCGGCCGGGGCGGCCCGGGCGGTTCGCCCCACGCGCCGGTGGCCGCGCCCGCCAGTAGCACGGCGCCGAACACCAGGGTGAGTGTGGCGCCTTGCCGTACCCCGCTCGGTGTTCGTGCCATGGCACCGGAGTCTAGGCGCACCGGCCCGCCGCGGCGGGCGAACGCGGAACGGCCCCGGAACGGCACGCTGCCGTTCCGGGGCCGTGGTCGACGCCCGGTCAGACCTTCAGGTACTTCCGCAGGGTGATGAAGGCGGCGATGCCGGCCATGCCCATGCCCACCACGACCAGCAGCGGGATCACCGTCAGCACCGAGGAGAGCCCGATGAAGTGGATGAACTGCACCCGCTGGGCCAGGAAGTTCTGCACGAAGAAGTGCCCGGCCAGCAGCAGCCCGGACGCCATGACGGCGCCGAGCAGCGCGGCGAACGCGGCCTCTGCGATGAACGGCATCTGGACGTAGAAGTTCGACGCACCGACCAGGCGCATGATGCCGGTCTCACGGCGCCGGCTGAAGGCGGACACCCGGACCGTGTTGACGATCAGCAGCAGCGCCACGAAGAGCATCAGCACCATGATCACGAAGGCCGCGGTCTGAAGGCCGTTCAGCAGGCCGAACAGGTTCTCCAGGATCTTGCGCTGGTCCTCGACCGACTTGACGCCCGGCTTGCCCGCGAAGGCGCTCTGCACGACGTCGTACTTCTCCGGGTCGTTCAGCTTCACCCGCCAGGACTGCGGCATCGCGTCCGCGCCGACCGCGGCGAGCAGCGGGTTGTCCGGGTTGGTGTCCTTCCAGCGCTTGTACGCCTCCGCCGAGCTCTCGTAGGTGGACGACTGCACCAGCGGCATCTTGTCCAGCTGCGTCTTGACGTCCTTGACCTGCTGGTCGGTGGCGGCACCGGCCGAGCACTGGGCGGAGGTCTTGGCGTCGGACTTGGTACAGAAGTAGATGCTCACCTCGACCTTGTCGTACCAGTAACCCTTCATCGAGTTGACCTGGTCCCTGACCAGGAGGCTGGCACCGGCGAGGGCGAGCGAGAGCGCGACGCTGACGACGACCGCGATGGTCATCGTCAGGTTGCGGCGGAGACCGACACCGATCTCCGACAGGACGAACTGGGCGCGCATGCTTTTCTCACTCCAGGGTCAATGCGGGTGGGGCGACGTGGCGGGCGGGGCGTCTCAGTGCTGGTAGCCGTAGACGCCGCGGGCCTGGTCGCGGACCAGCAGCCCCTTGTCGAGCTCGATCACCCGCTTGCGCATCTGGTCGACGATGGCCTGGTCGTGAGTGGCCATCAGGACGGTCGTTCCGGTGCGGTTGATGCGGTCCAGCAGCTTCATGATGCCGACCGAGTTCTGCGGGTCGAGGTTACCGGTGGGCTCGTCCGCGATCAGCAGCATCGGACGGTTGACGAAGGCCCGGGCGATCGCCACGCGCTGCTGCTCACCACCGGAGAGCTCACCGGGCATCCGGTCCTCCTTGCCGCCGAGGCCGACCAGGTCGAGGACCTCGGGCACCACCTTGTTGATGGCGCTGCGCGGCTTGCCGATCACCTCGAGGGCGAAGCCGACGTTCTCCGCGACGGTCTTGTTCGGCAGCAGGCGGAAGTCCTGGAAGATCGTGCCCAGTTGGCGCCGCATGTGCGGCACCTTCCAGTTGGACAGCTTGCCGAGGTCCTTGCCCATCACGTGCACCGCGCCGGTGCTCGGACGCTCTTCGCGCAGGCACAGTCGCAGGAAGGTGGACTTGCCCGACCCCGAGGAGCCGACCAGGAAGACGAACTCGCCCTTCTCGATCTCTAGCGAGACGTCCGACAGGGCGGGACGGTTCTGCTTCGGATAGGTCTTGGAGACGTTGTCGAATCTGATCACGGCTGCATCACGGTGGCCATCCTAGGTGGAATGGCGTCCGGCCCGGTCAAACCTCCGTGACCCGATCGTTAGACTCAGGGACCGGAGGGCGCGACCCGTGGCGCCTTTCCTCGGTCGGCAGGAGCGGCCGTCTGCCCCTCCTTCAGCCTGGGACCATACGCGACCCGCGTGAGGACTCGCAGGCCCCACCCGGAAGCCTGAGGTGAATGTCCGGTTTTGCCCCAAAAATTGCGAGCGATTTCACAGCACACGGGCCGTACTGTCCAGAACCTGGCACAGTGGAGAGAAGCGGAACCGAAGCCGCGTCCGGTGCGTTGGCTTAGCAGCAAGGAGGAGATCGCATGACCTGCGACCATCTGGTATGCGCCAACTGCAACGGCCGCGTGAGCGAGGGCCGCTGCCCGGTGTGCCGCGCCAACCGCGCCCGGCTCCGACAGGAGCAGGGCCCCCTGGCCGCGCTGACGCCCGCCACCCTGATCGCCCTGCTGTTCGGGCTGCTCGCGGTGGCCCTGCTGGCCAGGCAGGCGCTGGCCCAGTAGACCCCAGGACGCCGAAAGGGCCCCCGGTCACCCGGGGGCCCTTCACGTTACGGCTTCGACCTGCGGCACCCTGGCGCCGCACACACCGCAGGCCCCGACGCCGTGCCGGTCGTCCGTCGGGGTCGATGTCCTCCCGATCAGGAGGCGGCGGTCTCCCGCTGCTTGCGCCAGCGGATACCGGCCTCGATGAAGCCGTCGATGTCGCCGTCCAGCACGGCCTGCGGGTTGCCGACCTCGAACTCGGTGCGCAGGTCCTTGACCATCTGGTACGGGTGCAGGACGTACGAGCGCATCTGGTTGCCCCAGGAGCTGCCGCCGTCCTTGAGCGCGTCCATCGCGGCCTTCTCCTCCTGGCGGCGCCGCTCCAGCAGCTTGGCCTGGAGCACGTTCATCGCGGAGGCCTTGTTCTGGATCTGCGAGCGCTCGTTCTGGCAGGAGACCACGATGCCGGTCGGCAGGTGGGTGATCCGGACCGCCGAGTCGGTGGTGTTGACGCCCTGGCCGCCGGGGCCGGAGGCGCGGTACACGTCCACCCGCAGATCGCCCTCGTCGATGTCGACGTGGTCGCTCTGCTCCACGACCGGCAGGACCTCGACACCGGCGAAGGAGGTCTGGCGGCGGCCCTGGTTGTCGAACGGCGAGATGCGCACCAGGCGGTGGGTGCCCTGCTCGACCGAGAGGGTGCCGTAGGCGTACGGGGACTTCACGGTGAAGGTCGCGGACTTGATGCCGGCCTCCTCCGCGTAGGAGGTGTCGTAGACCTCGGTCGAGTAGCCGTGCCGCTCGGCCCAGCGCAGGTACATGCGCATCAGCTGCTCGGCGAAGTCGGCGGCGTCCACGCCACCGGCCTCGGCGCGGATGTTGACCAGGGCCTCACGGGCGTCGTACTCGCCGGAGAGGAGGGTGCGGACCTCGAGCTCCTCGACCGCCTTCTTGACGGCCACCAGCTCGCCCTCGGCCTCGGCGCGGGTGTCCGCGTCGTCCTCGGACTCGGCCAGCTCGAACAGCACGGCCAGGTCGTCGACGCGGCCGCGCAGGGTCTGCACCTTGCGCAGCTCTCCCTGCAGGAAGGAGAGCCGGCTGGTGACCTTCTGCGCGTTCGCGACGTCGTCCCACAGGTCGGGGGCGGCTGCCTCCTCCTCCAGGCGTGCGATGTCGGCCCGGATCTTGTCCAGGTCGAGGACGGCCTCGATCGACCCCATGGTCGACTCGAGGTTCTTGAGCTCTTCGGAAGGATCGACGGCTGCCACGTAACCAAGACTAATGGCTCCGCGGGCAAGCTCGGCTACAACCGGGGGATCAAGGGCGCATCCAAGGGGCTCGGGGCCACCGGAACGCTCCTCACCGGGCTCACCATGCCCGCCCGGCCGCCGCCGCGACCCCCACCGCCTCCGGCGAAGGCGGCGAACGCGGCCGCCGCTCCCGCCACCAGCAGCACCACCGCGATCAGCACCGCGATCGTCCGGCGGCGCCGGACCAGGGCCCGGCGGCCCTTTCGGGAGGCGCTCGGGGCGGCACTGCGCTGGGCGTCCGACTCGGCCGCGTACGAGGCCAGCTCGTTCGGGGAGGGGCGGCGCAGGCTGGTGTGGGTGTCCCGGGTGGAGTCCGGGGACGGGCCCGGGACCAGCGGTACGGCGGGACCGCGGCGGCGGCGGTGGGTGCCGGGACCCGCGTCGGTCTCGGCGTAGACCGCCTCGCCCAGGGTGATCGCCTCCTCGACGGGCGGCTTGCCCTGTGCCGGGACGGCCAGCGGCGGAAGCCCGCTCAGCGCGGGCAGCTGCTCGCGCAGCCGCTCGGCCAGCTCGGCGGCGCGCAGCCGGGAGGCCGGGGCCTTGGCCAGGCACTCGGCGATGATCCGCCAGAGGCCGTCCGGCAGCCCCGGGACGGGCGGCACGGACTCGGTGACGTGCCGGCGCAGCACCGCCCCGGTGTGCCCGCCGCCGAACGGGGTGAAGCCCGCCAGGACCTCGTAGAGCACGGTGGCCAGGGCGTAGATGTCGACGGCGGCCCGGGGTTCCAGGCCCTCGATGATCTCGGGGGCGAGGTAGTCGGGGGTGCCGATGATCCGGGTGGCGCGGGTGCGGCGCGGGGCGTCGACCAGGCGGGCGATACCGAAGTCGGTGAGCTTGGCGCGCGGGGCGCCGCCGGCCGCGGGCGGGGCGGCGAGGTCCAGCAGGACGTTCTCCGGCTTGACGTCGCGGTGCACGATCCCGGCCGCGTGCGCGGCGGCCAGGCCGTCCGCGACGTCGGCGATCACCGAGACGGCGCGCTCCGGGCTGAGGACGCCGTCGCGCTCCAGCCGGGTGCGCAGGTCGGTGCCCTGCACCAGCTCCATCACCAGGGCCAGGTCGCTGCCGTCGACCACCATGTCGTGCACGCCGACCACCCGGGGGTGGTCCAGGCCGGTGAGGGCGGCCCGCTCCTGGACGAAGCGGCCGACGAGGACCTGATCGGACGCCAGGTCCTCACGCAGCAGCTTGACTGCGACCGGCCCGTCCGGCCCCTCGCCGAGCCAGACGGTCCCCGCGGAACCCCGGCCGATCACCTGGTGGACGGTGTACCGGCTGCCGATCTTGCGTGCCAATGCTGCTCCGTGGGCTCGGTAGGTCGGTGCTCAGCGACCAACCTACGCGCCTCGGAGCCCTCCGGGAGACGCCGGGAGGGCTCCGGGGGAGGCCGGTTGACGACAAATATCGTGAATTGTCGACATAGTGACAGAGTCACGAACTGCCGGGCCGTCAGCTACTTCGTGTACTTGCCGATCCAGTCGCTCACGCTGGTGTACCAGCCGTGCACGGTGTCCCAGTAGTGCGGGAGCGGTGTGAAGTTCCACAGCGCCACCCCCGCCACGGCGAGGATCAGCAGCACCATCAGGCAGCCCTTGAGGCACCCCAGGCCCGGAATGTACATCCTGTTCGGGCTGCGGCGGCGCGGCTCGCGTGCCGGAGGCTCACGCCGGGGCTCGGGGTCGCGCGGCCGGGGATCGCGCGGCCGGGGAGCCGGCGGCTCGGCCCGGCGCGGCGGCGCGGGCTCGGCACGCCGGGCCGGGCTGGGCGCGGGGGCAGGCGCGGGCTGGGGCGCGGGCGCCGGGTACGGCTGCTGGTAGCCCTGCGGGGGCCTCGGCTGCTGGTAGCCCTGCGGGTACGGCTGCGGGCCGCCGTAGGGCGGCCCGCCCGGGCCGCCCTGGCTCGCCCGGTACGGCGGCGGGGCGACGGGCGGCCGCTCGGCGTAGCCGGGGCGCTGCCGCCCCTGCGGCGGGCCGTACGGCGGCTGCCCCGGGCGGGGTGCCTGGTACGGGGGCGGGGCCACCTGCGGGGCGGCCAGCTCCTCGGGGTCGAAGTAGCCGATCTCCGTCTGCTGGTTGCGGTCCCTGGCAGCCCGCAGCTGGGTCTGCCACGGGTGCGGCGTCTCGGCCTGCGGCGGGGCGGCGGGCCCGGCCCCAGGCACCGGCGGCATCACCGCGGTCCGGTCCGCGGGCCCGCCGGGCTGGGTGCCCATCAGCTGGGTCCGGTCCTCGGCGCCCGGCTGGGTGCCCATCACCTGAGTGCGGTCCTGCGCCCCGAACTGCTGCGGCGCCCCGCCGAAGACCTGGGTGGCGGCCGCCGGGTCGTAGCCGCCCGCGCCGGTGGGCAGCACCTGGGTCGGGGCGGCGTCACCGAGGCCGGGCCCGGCGACGGCGGCAGCGTCGGGAGCGGCGAAGGAGGCGGCCAGCGCCGCGTCGGGCAGCAGCAGCGCGCCGACCTCGATCGCAGCGTCCACGGCCGCCGGCGAGGAGTGCACCCCGATCCCGGCGGCGACCACCCGAAGGGCGTTGGCCAGCGAGACCGCGCTGGGACGCTCGGCCGGGTTCTTGCGCAGGCAGCGCTCGATCACCGTCCACAGCGGCTCGGGCATGGTGCGCGGGCGCTGCGGCTCCTCGCGCATGTGCGCGGCCAGGATCGCCACCGGACTGTCGCCCTCGAACGGCGGGCGGCCGGTGACCAGCTCGTACAGCATGATCCCGGCGCCGTAGACGTCCACCGCGGCGGTCTGCGGGCGGCCCTCGGCGGACTCCGGGGCGACGTACGCGGGGGTGCCGACGAACTCGTGGCTGCGGGTGATGCCCGGGGAGTCGGCGAGCCGGGCGATGCCGAAGTCGGTGAGCATCGGGTGCATCCGCTCGGCACCGTCCACGGTGACGGTGGCGAGCAGCACGTTGGCCGGCTTGAGGTCCCGGTGGACGATGCCGTCGGCGTGGCTGGCGGCCAGCGCGTCGGCGATCTGGGCCATCAGCAGCGCGCCCGCGACCGGGCTGAACGGCCCGTTGGCCCGCAGGTAGCGGAACAGGTCCGGCCCCTCGACCAGGTCCATCACCAGTGCCAGCAGCTCGCCCTCGACCACCAGGTCGCGCACCCGGACGATGTTCGGGTGGGTGAGCCGCAGCAGCACCGAGCGCTCGCGCAGGAAGCGCATCACCACGTCCGGGTCGGCCGCCAGCTCCTCGCGAAGTATCTTGATCGCGACCGGCCGCCCGGGCTCGATCCCGGGTACCGCGGCGTCCTCCCGCACCTGGGCGCGCCACACGGTGCCGGTGGCCCCGCGCCCGAGGGTCTCCTCAAGCAGATACTTGCTGCCGACTGGCCGCACCTGTGACTCTCCCTCCGCGCCCTCCATCGGCCGAGGAGGGGCCCGTTCGCGACGGGCTGCGGGCCCGTGTTCCCGGAAACTCTAACCGCGTCCGCTCGGCTTTCCGAGGCAGCCGCCGGACCGCGCCGGGCACGGCTCAGGGGTCTCCCCTAGGGGTGGGACGGGGGGCAGGTTGACCTGACTGCCCGTCGGCTCCACCATGGCGATCATCGCAAGATCGTCAAATCCGGTACCGGGCGCGCGCTGTCCCTCCCTGGTGGCAGGATGGCATGCGCCACACGTGTGACGGCAGGCAAGGGTACGGCCCCGGTCAGCCCCCGGCCGGTCGATCTTCCACTGACGGCACCACCCGGGGTGCGGGGCTCCGGGCAGTGCCCGGCTGATCACGTGCCCGAGGTCGACCGGCAGGGCCTAGACGAGCAGAAGGGACCGGGCGAGATGCAGATCCGGCTGACCGTCCTCCGACCCCGCAGCGGCTCGGCCGCCGCCGGATCCACCACCGACGTCCTGGTCACCGCCCCCGCGGGCACCGCGCTCGGCTCCGTCGCGGGCGCCCTCGCGGGCGCGGTCGGCGTACGCGGCCCGCGCTCCGCCACTCACGTGCACCTCTACGCGGGCACCCAGCGCCTCGACGACCAGGTACTGCTCGGCCACCCCCCGCTGCTGGACGGCACCGTCCTCTCCCTGAACGAGCCCGACCCCGACGCCGACGAGCCCGTCGACGAGGCCCTGCCCGAGCTGCGGATCGTCGGCGGCCCGGACGCCGGCGGCGTGCACCGGCTGCACGGCGAGGAGATCCAGGTCGGCCGCTCCAGCCAGGCCGACGTACCACTGGACGACCCCGACGTCTCCCGGCTGCACCTGGCCCTGCACCTGGCCCCCGACGGCCGGGTGACGGTCCGTGACCTGGGCTCCACCAACGGCACCACGGTGGACGGCCACTTCCTCCGCGGCGCCGCCGCCGACCTGCCCGAGGACGGGCTCGTCCGGCTCGGCGAGTCCACCCTGCAGGTCGCCCGGCCCGGCGCCGCCGCCCACCCCGCTCTAGGGGAGATGTCAGGGTCCGCCCGGCAGCCCGTACCGGACGGGCAGGGCCGCCTCGAGATCGCCCCCGCACCGCCCACCAGGCCGCTGCCCGCCGAGCCGGCAGCGCCCCCGGCCCCCGAACCGCCCTCCCCCGGCGGGCGCGCCCGGGCCCTGCTCTCCCGTACGCTCGGCCGCTCCGCCGCGCCCGATCCGCAGCCCAGCGCCGCCCGGCAGCACGCCGCCGCCCGGCTGCGGCAGACCGCCGCCCAGCGCGAGCGCTGGCCCGACCCGGCCCAGCTACTGCTCACCGCGCTCGGCACCGGCCCGCGGCTCTGGGAGCGCGCCCCGGCCCACCCCGACGCGCTCGTCCTCCGGCTCGGCACCGCCGACCGGCCCGGCGGCCCCGGTACGGCCCCGGGCACCGTGCTGCCCTCCGTCCCGGTCACGGTGGACCTGCGCGGTGCCGGCAGCCTGGGCCTGACGGGACCGCGCGCCCGGCTGCTCGGGCTGGCCCGCGCGGCCGTCGCCCAGCTCGCCGCCCTGCACCCGCCGAGTGCCCTGAGCCTGGTCCTGCTCAGCACCGAGGAGACCGCGGCCGACTGGTCCTGGGCCCTGTGGCTGCCCCACCTGCGGCCCGCCCACGGGCAGGACTGCCGGCTGCTGGTCGGCTTCGGCCCCGAGCAGGCCGAGGCCCGCCTCACCGAACTCACCGCCCGCACCGGCCAGGACACCACCGCCGCGGCGCCCGCCACCGTCCTGCTGGTGGACGGCGACCCGGGCAGCCCGGCCGCCCGCCGCGCCCTGGAGCTGCTGCTCGCCCGACGCCGAGCGGTCCACCCGCTCTTCCTGGCCGAGCACCCCGACGAGCTGCCGCCGGGCCTCGGCGCCACCGCACGCATCACCGGTGAGGTCGCCACCCAGCTCACCGTCCACCGCCCGGCCGCCAGGGGCCGCGAGGTGATCGAGGACGTCTCGCTGGACGCCGTCTCCGCCGCCTGGGCCGAGCGGCTCGCCCGGGTCCTCGCCCCGCTCACCGAGACCTCCCCGACCAGCCGCGGCCCGCTGCCGGACGCGCTGCGCCTGCTCGACCTGCTGCGGCTGGACACCGTCACCCCCGCCAAGCTCTCCGCCCGCTGGGACGCCCTGCCCGCCAGCCCGAGCACCGCCACCGCACTGCTCGGCACCACCCGCGACGACCACTGCACCATCGACCTCGCCGACCCCGACCTGGCCGGTCCGCCGTCCTTCACCGGCGGCGAGACGACCGGGCCGCACCTGATCGTCGGCGGGGCCAAGGGCTCCGGCAAGACCGAGCTACTGCGCACGCTGGTCGCCTCGCTCGCCGTCTCGGAGCGGCCGGAGCGACTGCGGATCATGGTCGTCGAGGGACGCGGTTCGACCGGCCCGGACGACCCGTCCGGCTTGCGCAGCTGCACCGACCTGCCGCATGTGACCGAGCACCTGGACGCCGCCGCCGAGCCCCGGCAGGCCCTGCTCACCGCCGAGTGGCTGCTGGACGAGCTGGACCGGCGCGAGGCCGTCCTCGGCGACCTCGACTTCACCTCCTGGCACACCACCCGCGTCCTCGGCGGTACGCCCGGCGCGGCCCTGGTCATCGCGGGCGGCGTCAGTCCGGCCGCCCTGGCGGGCGCCGGTGCCACCTCCCGGGCGTCCGGGCCGCTCACCGGGGCGGACGTCCGGCCGCCGGCACCCGCCCGGCTGGTCGTGGTGGTCGACGACTACGACGCGCTGCTCGCCCCCACCTCCCCCGCCGGACGGCCACTGGCCCGCGCCCTGGCGGCCGTCGCCCGGCGCGGCGGGCGACTCGGGGTGCACCTGGCGGTCAGCACCGGCTCCCCCGAGGAGACCGCCGGTACGGAGGTCGACGAGGCGGCCCAGCTGCGGATCGCCCTGCGGACGGCCGACCCGGCCGACTCCGACCTGCTGATCCACCTCGGCGATGCCGCCGCCCTCCCCGAAGGCACCCCCGGCCGGGGCTACCTGCGGCGGCCCGACGGCGGGGTGGCGGCCTTCCAGGCCGCCAGGGTGAGCGGGCGCATCCCGCGCACCGCGACCCTCCGGCCGACCGTCGTGGCCGTCGACCCGGCACAGCTCGGCGCTCCGCCGACCCGCCGACCGGTCCGCGAGCTGGGCAACGGCCCGACCGACCTCGCCCTCCTCGCCAGCGCCCTCCAGCGCGCCGCCGCCCCCTGACGGGGCGCGCAGCGCCCCCTCGGGGGGGGGCGGGCGAGCCCTCAAGCGCGGGTGAGCCCTCAGGCTCGGGTGAGCGTGAGCCCTCAGGCTCGGGTGAGCGTGAGCCCTCAGGGGCGCGGGGGACTGCGCGAGAGGCCCTGCAGCTCCTTTACCGGACCGGTCACGCCGTTCCCCGCGCCCCTGAGTGGCTGCAACTCCCGCACCCGGGTTCAGCGCGGCACAACCGCCTTCCGCCCCGCGCCGCTCCCCGCGCCCCTGACAGCTCATCCGCCCCGCCCCGGAAACCCGCGAGGGCGGCACCGGGAAGAACCCGGTACCGCCCTCGTGAGGCCGTCGGCAGACTCAGCGCATCGAGCCCGTGCGCAGCAGCGTGCGGATCACCCGCATCGCGACCGAGAGGCTGGACAGCTCGTAGTTGTCCGAACCCCTTATGTCGTCGAGCGTGGTGCGTGCCCGGCTCAGCAGGGTGCCGTTCTCCTCGGCCCATGCCTCGTAGCGCTGCTCGGGGGTGGCGCCCTCGGGACCGCACGCCAGGATGTCGGCGGTCAGCGCGGAGTGGGCCGCGAAGAGGTCCTCGCGGATGGCCGCGCGGGCCATCGAGGACCAGCGGTCGGTACGCGGCAGGTCGATGATCCGGTCCAGCAGGTGGCTGATCTGCAGGCGGTCGGCGAGGTCGTAGTAGAGCTCGGCGACCTCGGCGACCTCGGCGCCCGCGCTGTCCGCGACCCCGACCATGTCCAGGGTCGGGAAGGCCGAGGACAGGCCCGCGATCCGGGTGGCCAGGCCCTCCGGGACGCCGGCCTCGGCCAGCTCCTGGTAGACCGAGTCGAACCAGGTCAGGTCCTCGCCGCGGAGCGGCTTGGGCAGGCTGCTCCAGACCTGCTCGACACCGTCGCGGAAGAACTCGATGGTGACGGCGATGTCCAGCGGCTGGCGCCGGTTGTTGAGCATCCAGCGGGTGGCCCGCTCGACCAGCCGGCGGGAGTGCAGCCGCATCTTGGTCTGGATCCGGGCCGACACCTGGTTGTCCAGGCCCTCGACCTCGTCCCAGATGGTCTCCAGACCGAAGACGGCGCGCGCCGCGGTGTGCGAGCGGACGATCTCGGCCATGGTCGCCCCGGTCTCCTCGCGGAGGCGGAAGGCGAAGGTGCAGCCACCGCGGTTGATCGTGTCGTTGACGATCAGCGTGGTGATGATCTCCCGGCGCAGCGGGTGCTTGTCGATCGCCTCGGGGAAGCGGGTGCGCAGCGCGGTCGGGAAGTACTCCTGCAGCAGGGTGCGGAAGTACGGGTCGTCCGGCAGGTCGGTGGCGAGCAGTTCCTCGGCCAGCACGATCTTGGTGTACGCGAGCAGTACGGACAGCTCGGGCTGGGAGAGCCCGCGGCTGGACGCCTGGCGCTCACGGATCTGGCGCTCGGTCGGCAGGAACTCCAGCGCGCGGTCGAGCTGGCCGTCCGCCTCCAGGCGGTTGATCATGCGCGAGTGCACGTTGACCAGGCTGTGCGCCTGCTTGACGGCGTTGGCCAGCACCACGTTCTGCGCGTAGTTGTTGCGCAGGACCAGGTGGCCGACCTCGTCGGTCATCTCGGCGAGCAGGGCGTTGCGCTGCTTGACGGTCATGTCGCCGTCGGCCACCAGCTGGTTGAGCAGGATCTTGATGTTCACCTCGTGGTCCGAGGTGTCCACACCGGCCGAGTTGTCGATGGCGTCGGTGTTGATCCAGCCACCGGTGCCCTCAGGGCCGCCCGACGCGGCGTACTCGACCCGGCCGAGCTGGGTGCAGCCGAGGTTGCCGCCCTCGCCGATCACCCGGGCGCGGACCTGGGAGCCGTTGACCCGGATGGCGTCGTTGGCCTTGTCGCCGACCTCGGCGTTGCTCTCCGCGGCCGCCTTGACGTAGGTGCCGATGCCGCCGTTCCAGAACAGGTCGACGGGCGCCTGCAGGATGGCCTTCATCAGGTCGGCCGGGGTGAGCTTGGCCGACTCGACACCCAGTGCCGCGCGCACCTGCGGGCTCAGCTGGATCGCCTTGGCGCTGCGCGGGAAGACCCCGCCGCCCGCCGAGATCAGCGACTTGTCGTAGTCGTCCCAGGAGCTGCGCGGCAGCTCGAACAGCCGGCGGCGCTCGGCGTACGAGGTCGCGGCGTCCGGGTTCGGGTCGAGGAAGATGTGCCGGTGGTCGAAGGCGGCGACCAGGCGGATGTGCTCGCTGAGCAGCATGCCGTTGCCGAAGACGTCACCGGACATGTCGCCGATGCCGACCACGGTGAAGTCCTGCGCCTGGGTGTCCACGCCCAGCTCGCGGAAGTTGCGCTTGACGGACTCCCAGGCGCCCCGGGCGGTGATGCCCATGCCCTTGTGGTCGTAGCCGGCCGAGCCGCCGGAGGCGAAGGCGTCGCCCAGCCAGAAGCCGTACGACTCGGCGACACCGTTGGCGATGTCGGAGAAGGTCGCGGTGCCCTTGTCGGCGGCGACGACCAGGTAGGTGTCGTCCTCGTCGTGGCGGACCACGTCGGCGGGGTGGACGACCTTGCCGGCCTTCAGGTTGTCGGTGATGTCCAGCAGCGCCGAGATGAAGGTCTTGTACGAGGCGATGCCCTCGGCCAGCCAGGCGTCGCGGTCCACCGACGGGTCCGGCAGCTGCTTGGCGACGAAGCCGCCCTTGGCGCCCACCGGGACGATCACGGTGTTCTTGACCATCTGGGCCTTGACCAGGCCGAGGATCTCGGTACGGAAGTCCTCGCGCCGGTCGGACCAGCGCAGACCACCGCGGGCGACCTTGCCGAAGCGCAGGTGCACACCCTCGACCCGGGGCGAGTAGACCCAGATCTCGAAGGCCGGGCGCGGGGCCGGCAGGTCGGGGATGGCCTTGGGGTCGAGCTTCATCGAGACGTACGAGTGCCAGTTGCCCTCGGCGTCGTGCTGGAAGAAGTTGGTCCGCAGGGTGGCCTTGATCAGGTGGAGGAAGGAGCGCAGGATGCGGTCCTCGTCCAGCGAGACGACCTCGTCCAGGGCGCCGTCCAGCTCCTCCAGGATGCCCTCGGTCAGCTCCCGGGCGCCCGACTGGTGGCCGGGGCTCAGGCGGGCCTCGAAGAGGTTGACCAGCAGCCGGGTGGTGTGGGTGTTGTTGCGGAGCGCGTCCTCCATGTAGTCCTGGGAGAAGGTGCTCCCGGCCTGGCGGAGGTACTTGGCGTAGGCGCGCAGCACCATGGCCTGCCGCCAGTTCAGCCCGGCGGTCATGACCAGCTCGTTGAAGCGGTCGTTCTCGGCCTGGCCGGTCCAGGTGGCCGCGAAGGTCTCCTGGAAGCGCTCGCGGGCCTCCTCGGTGAGGCCGGTCACCTCGCGCAGCCGCAGGCCGAAGTCGACCACCCAGGCGGTGGTGCCGTCGGCGCGGGTGAGCGCGTACGGGTGCTCGTCCAGCACCTCGACGCCCAGGTGCTGCAGCACCGGCAGGACCTCGGTGAGCGAGATCGGGCCGCCGACCCGGTAGATCTTGAAGCGGCGCTCGTCGTCGCCGGCGCCGACCGGCTGGTACAGGTTGAGCCGGAAGTCGCCCTCGCCGCTCAGCGACTCGATGTGCTTGAGGTCGGCGACCGCGGTGCGCGCGGTGAAGTCGGCGCGGTAGCCGTCGGGGAAGGCGTTGGCGTACTTGCGGCCCAGCTCGGCGGCCTTCTCCTCGCCAAGCTCCAGGTGCAGCTGGTCGTGGAGGCCGTCCATCCAGAACCGGGCGGCCTCGACCAGCTTGGCCTCGATCCGCTCGATGTCGGTGTCGGAGAGCTGGGGCAGCTCGCTGCCCTTGGCGACCCGGACCACCAGGTGGAGGCGGGTGAGCACGGACTCGGTCGAGTAGATCGTGTAGTCGATCGTGTCGCCGTTGAGCTCGTCCTTGAGGATCGCCGTGATCCGCTCGCGGACCCGGGTGTTGTACCGGTCGCGCGGCAGGTAGATCAGCGCGGAGAAGTAGCGGGCGTACTCGTCCTGGCGCAGGAACAGCCGCAGCCGGCGGCGCTCCTGCAGGTAGAGCACGCTGGACGCGATGGAGAGCAGGCCCGCGGCCGGGGTCTGGAAGATCTCGTCCCGGGGGAAGGTCTCCAGGATCTGCAGCAGGTCGCGGCCGTCGTGGCTCTCGTTGCTGAAGCCGGAGTCGGCCAGCACCTCCTGCACCTTGCGGCGGACCACCGGGATCCGGGTGACCGACTCGGTGTAGGCGGCCGAGGAGAACAGGCCGAGGAAGCGGCGCTCGCCGATGACCTCGCCGTTGGCGTCGAACTTCTTAACGCCGACGTAGTCCAGGTAGGCCGGGCGGTGCACGGTCGCACGGCTGTTGGCCTTGGTCAGCACCAGCAGCTTCTTCTCGTGCGCCTTGGCGCGGACCGGGGCGGACAGCCGGCCGAACGCCTCGCTGACCGGGTGGTGGTCGGCGTCGTGGCTGACCGGGTCGGAGCGCAGGATGCCCAGGCCGGTGCCGGGGACCGCCCGCAGCACCTCCTCGCCCTGGTGCTCGGCCAGCAGGTACTCGCGGTAGCCGAGGAAGGTGAAGTGGTCGTCGGCCAGCCAGCGCATCAGCTCCCAGGCCTCGCCGACCTCCTGCTCGGCCAGGTGGGCCGGGGGCTGCTCGGCGAGCTCGTCGGCCAGACGCAGCGCGCTGTCGCGCATCTTGGTCCAGTCCTCGACGACCTCGCGGACGTCGCCCAGGACGCGGCGCAGGTTGGCCTCGATCGAGCGGAGGTCCTCGCGGTCCGTCTCGCGGTCGATCTCGATGTGCATCCAGGACTCGACCACGGCGTCGGCCGGCCACTCGGCACCGGCGGCCTGGCTGCGGGCGCAGGCGTCGATGTCCAGGATCTCCAGCAGCTTGCCGGTGATGTCACGCCGGACCACCAGCTGCGGGTGGACCACCACGTGGATGCCGCGGTCCTGGCGGGTCAGCTCGTTGGTGACCGAGTCGACCAGGAAGGGCATGTCGTCGGTGACCACCTCGACCACGGTGTGGCCGCAGGACCAGCCGTTCTCTTCGACGGTCGGGGTGTACACCCGGACCTCGGCGGTCCCCTGGGGCCGCTTGAGCCCCAGTCGGTAGTGGGAGGCGGCCGCGCCGTAGACGTCGACCGGGTCCCGGTCGATCAGGTCCTCGGGCGCGGTGTGGAGGTAGTAGTGGTGCAGGTACGCGGTCAGAGCACCGTTGCTCAGGCCCTCCCCCTGTACCGCTCCCCCCACCTGGCTGTTCTCAGCGGCTGCTGCTGCCTTGGTCAGCAGTTCGGCCTTGGCTGCGTCCAGCTTGGTCTGCATGGCTGTCTGGCTCCTGTCGCGCGCCGTTGCGTGACTCGGTGGTGTCGGGTGTGCACCGCCGGGTCTGTCTGCAATCCTCCCTCATGATCCAGATTCCGCCCTAATGGGTGGTTACGAAAGGCGGCCATGTCACGCATGACTTGCCCTCCATCTGGGTACGTGAGGTCGATTGGCCTGGATTGCCAACCCGACGACGCCAGAAAGCCTAGCCGCACCAAACGAAGGTGTCAGGGGACACCGAGGCACAAAGTCGTAGGAAGACCGAGTCCACCTGGACATCTTGTCCAAAGTCACCTGGCGCCTTGTCAGGCGCTGTCAGATTCAGCGCGCCTCCAGGGGTCCGAGCCGCGCCCGAGCCGCGCTTCCGGCGGCTGAACCGCCGCTCCCCCGCAAGCCCCGTCCGGGGGCGCGCGGAACCGGATGCGGAACCGCACGCCCCGTGGCCGGAGGCAGCGGAGCCGGCTCGGCGAATGGCGTCACACGGTGATCCGCGCCGCCAGCTCCACCGCCTCCGCCAGGGTGTCCACCACCGGCACTCCGACCTGCTCCAGCTTGGCCCGGCTGTGCGAACCGCCGGTGTACAGCACCGCGTGCGCACCCGACTCCAGCGCCGCCAGCGCGTCGTCCGCCGCGTCCCCGATCAGCACGGTGCGCTCCGGCTCGACCTCGGGGGCCAGCGCCGCCAGATGCCGGACCAGGAAGCCAGCCTTCCGCCCGCCCGCGTCCCCGACCCGGCCGTCCACCCGGACGAAGTGCGGAGTGATCCCGAAGCCGTCCACCACCGGCACCAGCTGCTCGTGCTCGTACATCGACAGCAGCGACTGGCTGTTGCCCGCCGCCTGCCACTCGCGCAGTAGCGCCGGCACGCCGTCGGTGAGGCCGCACCGGTCGCGCAGCTCCGTGTAGCGGTCGTGGAAGACACCGTCCAGGTGGTCCCACTCCGCCTGGCTCGGGGCGCGGCCGAGCAGCCGCTCGTAGAAACGCGGGACCGGGACCTCGTACGAGTCCCGGTACTGCTGCAGGGTCATCGGGGCGACCCCGATCGTGGCGAAGGCGGCGTTGCTCGCCTCGAGCACCGCCTCCATGTCGTGGAAGAGAGTTCCGTTCCAGTCCCAGATGATGTGAGTACGCACCCGGGAACGGTAGCCGGACCCCCTGACAGGCAGGCACGCCCGGTCCCCGCCCGACCGCCCGGCAGGCGGCCAGGAGGCCACGCGATCAGGCGATCAGGCGATCAGGCGATCAGGGACGGGATCTCCTGGGTGGCGAACCAGAGCAGGTCGTGGTCCTCCGCGCCGTCCACGGTGAACTGGGCGTCCGCGTCGCCCTTGTCGGCGGCCTCGACCGCCTCGGCGGCGGCCGTCACGTCCTCGATCACCTCGGTGTCGGCGGCATCGGCGTGCACGGCGGCGGCCTTGGCCAGCCGGACCGGTTCCTTCAGCACCACCCGGCCGAGCGAGGCCTGGTCCTGGTACTCGTCGCCGGGAAACGGCGCCACCGCCGCATCGGGCACCTCGACGGCCACCACCACCCGCCGGCGCGGAGCCTCGGGATCGGCGGCGAGCAGGCGCAGCGAACCCTGCGCGGCCCGGTTGAGCGCCGCGTACTCCAGCTCCTCCAGGTCGTCGCTGACGTACCACTCGCGCAGCGCGGGAGTGACCGCGTACGCCGCCGACTGGTCGAGTGCACCGCCCGGATGCGCCGCCGCCAGACCGTTCAACGTGGTGGGCACGTACACGCGCATCGGGGGCACTCCGGTTCTTCGGTTTCCTCGGACGGCTGATCAACACCGCGCACCAAGAATACGGCCCGCACCCCGGCCTTCCCCGCCGGGCGAGCGGCGGAGAGCCGGACACCTGCACGGACCGAACGTCAGCGTACGGACTCGAGGGCCGTCCGGCTGGTCCGCAGCGCGGTCTCCAGCACCGCCGGCCGGCGCGCCGGATCCATCATGTTCGGCCCCATCACCGCGAGGTCCTCCAGGGTCGGCGCGAGCAGCCGCACCCGCACGCCCGAGTCGCGCAGGCGCCGGGCCTCCCGGAGCATCTGCCGGGTCACGGTCCGCCGGTAGCGGCTGACCAGCTGCGCCAGGACGCCCTTCGGCCGGTCCCTGGCCCGCCATTCGCGCAGGGCGGCGACCGTCCCGCGGCCCGCGTCCACCCGTGCCGAGCCCGCCCACGCGGGACGCAGCGCCATCGGCGCCAGCACGTACACCTCGTCCAGCTCGCGCTCCGCCATCAGGTCGGCGTTGGTGGCCGACCAGCAGCCGCCGTCCACGTACGGGCTGCCCGCCACCTCCACCGGCGCGAACCAGCCGGGGATCGCACAGGAGGCCATCACCGCCTCGGCCACGTCGGCCTCCGGCGCGTCCGGATCGCCGAAGACCACCCGGCGACCCGTGCGGTAGTCCACCGCCGCGACCCGCAGCCCGGACCCGCGCGGCCAGCCGTCACCGTCCACCAGCCCGCGTACCAGCTCGCCGACCGGCGCCACCGAGCCGCGCCCGGTCGGCACCACGGCGGAGACCATGGTCAGGAACGGGTACTCGCGCGGGTGCCGGACGGCGTCCCGCAGCAGGCCGGGCGAGCCGATCCCGGGACGGGGGCGCGGCGGCAGCGCACCGCCGACGGCGGTGTCGTAGTCGAACTCCACTCCGGCCAGCGGACCGGTGCGGATCGGCAGGCCGCGCTGGTGGTCCCGCAGTTCCTCGGCGCGCACACCGGCGGCCAGCATCGTGCCCAGGATCGAGCCGGCGGAGGTCCCGAGGATCACCTCGGCGCGGCCGGGCTGCCAGCCGGTGCTCTCCTCGATCGCGCACAGCGCCCCGATGGTCCATGCCGCGCCCAGCATCCCGCCGCCACCGAGCACCAGGCCGCGCCGCGCCCCGTCCACGCCCGGGCCGGCCGGCCCCCCGCCCGTCCGCGCGACCACGTCCACGGCGGCGCCGTTCACCACCCTGCCCCCGGCGCGCCCCGGCTCCCGCTCGACCGCGGCCCTGCCGGCACGGGCCGGCTCACCCCCGCCGTCGGCGCCGCTCCCGGTCCTCCCGGCTCCGGCACCCGCCGCGGCGGCCGCCGCGGACGCGCCGGTCGCCTTGACGGACCCCGCCGCCGTCCCCGCCGACTCGGCCGAGGGCTGAGTCACCATTCCGCTGCCGCCTCTCCGGTGTCCGGATCGTCCTCCCCGATCCTCCCGGCTACCAACCGGTACAACCGGAACGGCACCCGGGCCGCGCCGCGATCGGGCACCCAGCGTACGTCCCCCTTCGAGCGCCACCGAACTACCGCTGGCGTCAACCGGTGGCCCGGATGCCCGGCCCAGGAGCCCTCGGGCGGCAAGGGACGTCACCCGGATAGGTGACTCCCTGTGTGGCCCCGGCGCTGCGCCGACGGGTGATTGCCGCCCCGTGGCGGCACGGGTACCAAGGTCTTCGACAGGCCAAGCCACCCCACCGACATCCGCCGGAGGTACCGTCCATGGTCGAGCCCGCAGCCGTCCCGCAGCTCGCGACGCTCCGCGCTCCGCGCGTACGCCCCCTGGTGCACACCGCCGCCGGACACCCGCACTCCCGGCGCCCGCTCCCGCGGCCACGCACGTGCACCGCCCCGGCACCGACCACCGTCACCTCCCCGATCACCGGCAGCGTGTCGACCGGCCCCGTCGGCGCCGCCTCGAAGGGCCCATCCACGACCCCGGCCCCCCTCCACACCCCCGCACCGGTGCGTGTCCCGGGCGAACCGCGGCGCCCGCGCCACCCACGCGCCGCCTGCGCCCCGGCGCACGGCGGCGGCCACAGCGAGCTCGCCGCACGCTTCGCGCACCGGCTGGTGGAGGTCCTCACCGGCCGCCGTCCGGCCGGACAGCTCCAGCGGCACACCACCGTCCCCGGCTACCAGCAGCTCACCGCCCTGGTCAGGAGCGGCCCGCTGCGCCCGCGCGGCCAGGTCGTCGGCCACCGGCTCGGCCAGGTGTACGACTCCGCGCCGGCGCCCGGCGCGCTGGAGGTCTGCGTACGGGTCGAGTTCGGGCACCGGCACCACGTGGTCGCCTTCCGCCTCGAACAGCACCGCCGCACCGAGCAGTGGCAGTGCGCCGCTGTCGAAGCCCGCTGAGCGCCCGAAGGCAGATCAACGCCCGGGATCCACCCGGGGACGCACGGCCGCCCGAGCACCCCGTCCGAGCCTCCAGGGTGCGAACGCCACCGGGCGCCACCCCCGCACAAGCGGGAGGTGGCGCCCGGTGAACCGGCGTTGGTGAAGCGTCAGGCCTTGCGACGGCGCCCCTTGGCCGCCTTCGCGGCCTTGCGGCGCTCGGCCCGGGTCATCCCGTCGCCCTCGAAGTCGGCCGCGGACTCGTCGAAGTCGCCCTCGATCACCGTCTCGTCGCCGTCCACGGTGGGAGCGGTGTAGTGCAGCCGCTGCGGCTTGGGAGCCTCCAGACCCTTGGCCTTGATCTCGGGCCGCGCGGAGTCCCTGGCGAGCTTGTCCAGCATCACGCCGGTCTCCTCGATCTCCGCCTGTTCCTGGTCGGCGACCGGGACCTCCTCGACCTGCTGCTCGACCTGGACCTCCAGGTTGAACAGGTAGCCGACGGACTCCTCCTTGATGCCCTCCATCATCGCGGTGAACATGTCGAAGCCCTCGCGCTGGTACTCGACCAGCGGGTCGCGCTGCGCCATCGCCCGCAGGCCGATGCCCTCCTGCAGGTAGTCCATCTCGTAGAGGTGCTCGCGCCAGCGGCGGTCGAGGACCGAGAGCACCACCCGGCGCTCCAGCTCACGCATGATCTCCGACCCGAGCTGGTCCTCGCGGGCACCGTACTGGGCCTGGACGTCCTCCTGCAGCACCCGGATGAGGAACTCGGGGGTGAGCTCGGACGGGCCGCCGGCCTCCTCCTCGAGCTGGTCCAGGTCGAGGGTGAGCGGGTAGAGCTGCTTGAGCGCGGCCCAGAGCTTCTCCAGGTCCCAGTCGTCCTCGAAGCCCTCGCCGGTCGCGGCGTGGACGTAGGCCTCGACGGTGTCGTCCATGAAGTGGCCGACCTGCTCCTGGAGGTCCTCGCCCTCCAGCACCCGGCGGCGCTCGGCGTAGATGACCTCGCGCTGGCGGTTGAGCACCTCGTCGTACTTGAGGACGTTCTTGCGGATCTCGAAGTTCTGCTGCTCGACCTGGGTCTGCGCGGAGGCGATCGCGCGGGTCACCATCTTGGACTCGATCGGCACGTCCTCGGGCACGTTGGCCATCGAGAGCACGCGCTCGACCATGCCGGCCTTGAACAGGCGCATCAGGTCGTCGCCGAGCGAGAGGTAGAACCGGGACTCGCCCGGGTCGCCCTGACGGCCGGAGCGGCCGCGCAGCTGGTTGTCGATCCGGCGGGACTCGTGCCGCTCGGTGCCCAGCACGTAGAGGCCGCCGAGCTCCTGGACCTCGACCTGCTCGGCCTTGACGGCCGCCTTGGCCTTCTCCAGCGCACCCGGGAAGGCCGTGTCGTACTCCTCCGGGCTGTCCGGGGTGATACCGCGCTGGGCCAGCTCGGCCGCCGCGAGGTGCTCGGCGTTGCCGCCCAGCATGATGTCGGTACCGCGACCGGCCATGTTGGTGGCGACGGTGACGGCGCCCTTGCGGCCGGCCTGGGCCACGATCAGCGCCTCGCGCTCGTGGTGCTTGGCGTTCAGCACCTCGTGCGGGACACCGCGCTTGCGCAGCTCCTGGGACAGGTACTCGGACTTCTCGACCGACACGGTACCGACCAGCACCGGCTGGCCCTTCTCGTGCTTCTCGACGATGTCCTCGACCACGGCGGCGAACTTGGCCGGCTCCGACTTGTAGATCAGGTCGGGCTGGTCGATGCGCAGCGGCGTCTTGTTGGTCGGGATCGGAACGACACCGAGCTTGTAGATCTGGTGGAACTCGGCCGCCTCGGTGGTGGCGGTACCGGTCATGCCGGACAGCTTGTCGTACAGGCGGAAGAAGTTCTGCAGGGTGATGGTGGCCAGGGTCTGGTTCTCGTTCTGGACCTCCACCCCCTCCTTGGCCTCGATCGCCTGGTGCATGCCCTCGTTGTAGCGGCGGCCGGCCAGGATGCGGCCGGTGTGCTCGTCGACGATCATGACTTCGCCGTTCATGACGACGTAGTCCTTGTCCCGCTTGTAGAGCTCCTTGGCCTTGATGGCGTTGTTCAGGAAGCCGACCAGCGGGGTGTTCACCGACTCGTAGAGGTTGTCGATGCCGAGGTAGTCCTCGACCCGGGTGACGCCCTCCTCCAGGATGCCGACGGTGCGCTTCTTCTCGTCGACCTCGTAGTCGCGGTCGATCTTCAGGCGCAGCACCAGCTTGGCGAAGTCGGCGTACCACTTGGTCGCCTGGTCGGCCGGGCCGGAGATGATCAGCGGGGTGCGGGCCTCGTCGATGAGGATCGAGTCGACCTCGTCGACGACCGCGAAGTTGTGGCCGCGCTGGACGAGTTCGTCCTTCGACCAGGCCATGTTGTCGCGCAGGTAGTCGAAGCCGAACTCGTTGTTGGTGCCGTACGTGATGTCCATCGCGTACTGGCGCTTGCGCTCGGCGGGCGACATGTTGGCGAGGATCACACCGACCTCGAGGCCGAGGAAGCGGTGCACCCGGCCCATCCACTCCGAGTCGCGCTCGGCGAGGTAGTCGTTGGTGGTGATCAGGTGGACGCCCTTGCCGGTCAGCGCGTTGAGGTACGCGGGCAGGGTGCCGACCAGGGTCTTGCCCTCACCGGTGCGCATCTCGGCGACGTAGCCGTAGTGCAGGGCCGCGCCACCCATCAGCTGGACGTCGTAGTGGCGCTGACCGAGCACGCGCTTGGCGGCCTCGCGGACGGTGGCGAACGCCTCGGGCATGATGTCGTCCAGGCTCTCGCCGTCGGCGAGGCGCTGCCGGTACTCGTCGGTCAGTGCGCGCAGCTCGTCGTCCGTGAGGTTGACGAAGTCCTCTTCGATGGAGTTGACCTGGGCAGCAATCCGCTGCAGCTTGCGAAGGATCTTGCCTTCGCCGGCGCGCAGGATCTTGTCGAAGACGGACACTAGAGCGGGCTCCTTGCCTGGATCGGCGCTGGACTACTGCGAGGCGGGACACCCCACCGTACGGGCCATCGTATGCGAGGAGGCCAATCCGGTGGGAGGTGCGTCAGCACGCTATTCCCGTGTCACCCGGGAGAGGAATACCCCCTAGCCGCCCGCTCGTGGACAAAAGGGGCGCCGGCCAAGGCAGTTCGCCGCGGATGAGGACGCGGATGAGAATTCAACGGGGATCCACCAGTTCCGCCGCGAAGACGGTGCCGAGCGGCTCCGGGCCGATGTACTGCTGGCAGTTGCACGGCCGCGGCTCGTAGCGCAGCGGCTTGCGCTCCGCGTCCCAGGCGACCGGGGCCTCGACCTCCTCGTGGCAGCGGCCGGTCCGGTCGTGCTTGGCGAGGTGGTGGGTGCAGCCGCAGATCGGCTCCGGCGGCCGCTTCGCCGCCTCCAGCTCGCGCCGCTGCCGCTCGGTGGCCTGCAACAGCTCCAACTTCCGCTTGTGCCTGGTCCTGAGCACGTAGCGCAGGTTCCGCTCGACCCAGCCACCGCCGATGACCACGGCGGGGATGACCGCCCACAGCCAGCCCATGTCCTGCTCCCCCTCTGTACGGTGCGCTCAGGGTATCGCCGCCGGGGGCGGGCGTTGTCAGTGCCGCGTCCTAGGCTCGCGGGCATGACCATCGTCGCGACGCTCTCCGCCGACCAGGCTCGCCGGATCGCCCTGCGCGCCCAGGGGCTGCTCGGCGCTCCCGACCGCAGGGCCGGTGTGCGCGGCGTGCTGCGGCACCTCGGCGCGGTACAGCTGGACACCATCTCGGTACTGGCCCGCTCGCACGAGCTGGTTCCGTACGCGCGCCTCGGCGCGGTGGGGCGGGGGGCGGTCGAGTCCGCGTACTGGGGCGCCGGGAGCACCTTCGAGTACTGGTCGCACGCGGCCTGCATCCTGCCGGTGGAGGAATGGCCGCTGTTCGCCTTCCGGCGCCGCCGCTACCGCGACCGCGGCCACCTCTGGGGCCACCAGGTGGCGCCCGAGACGTACCGCCACGTGCTGGACCGGCTGCGCGCCGAGGGGCCGCTCACCTCCACCGAACTGGGCGGCGCCAAGAAGACCTCGGAGTGGTGGGACTGGTCCGACACCAAGATCGCGGTCGAGCGGGCGCTGGCCTTCGGCGACGTGGTCTGCAACGAGCGACGCGGCTGGAAACGGGTCTACGAGCTGGCCGAACAGGCCGTCCCCGCCGAGCTGTTCGGGCGGGAGCCCGCTGACGAGGAGTGCCTGCGGCGGCTGGTCGCCCAGGCCGGGGCCGCACTCGGAGTTGCCACCAGGGCCGACTTGACGGACTACCACCGGCTCAGGGCCGACCAGGTCGACTCGGTGCTGGCCGACTCCGGCCTGGTGCCGGTCGAAGTGGCGGGCTGGGACTCGCCCGCCTGGGCCGACCCGGCGGCGCTGGCGGGCGAAGGGTCGATCAGCGGCTCCGCCGCGGGGCGCGGGCGGCACCGGACGACGCTGCTCTCCCCCTTCGACTCGCTGATCTGGGACCGCGCCCGGACGGAGCGGATCTTCGGCATGGCGCACCGACTGGAGGCATACACCCCCAGACACAAGCGGGTGCACGGGTACTTCGCGATGCCGCTGCTGGCGGGCGGCCGACTGGTCGGGCGGGTGGATCCGGCCCGCGCCGGGCGGACGCTGGTGGCCCGTCAGGTCTCGCTGGACGCGCCGAAGCACGTCGAGGCGCTGGCCGGGGCGCTTCGCGAGGCCGCCGAGTGGGTGGGCTGCGACGCCGTCCGGGTCGAGACCCTGGCCGACGAGAGGCTCCGGCCCGCCCTGGAGCGGCTGCTGGAGCAGTGACCTGGAGTGCGCTCGGCGACGCGCGCCGCAACACGGCCGCGGGTCAGCCTATTTCGAGGATCTTCTCCCGCATCGCGTAGACCACGGCCTCCATCCGGGAGTGCAGCTGCAGCTTCTCCAGGATGTTGCGGACGTGGTTCTTCACGGTGTTCTCGCTGATGAACAACTCCTTGGCGATCTCCCGGTTGTTCATCCCGGTCGCCACCAGCTTGAGCACCTCCAGCTCGCGGTCGGTGAGCCGCGGGGCAGGGACCAACTCCCGGTCGTCCGAACGCCGTTGGATCATCGACTTGAACTCGGTGAGCAGCTTGGCGGCCATCGACGGGCTGATCTGCGACTGGCCGTCCGCCACCGCCCGGATCGCGGTGGCGACCTCGTCGGTGGAGATCTCCTTGAGCAGATAGCCGGTGGCCCCGGCCTTGATCGCCTCGTAGAGGTCGGCTTCCTCGTCGCTTATCGTCAACATGATGATCTTGGCGCTGGGCACTACGTCCTTGATCGCGGTGCAGGCCTCGATCCCGCTGCGCCGGGGCATCCGGACGTCCATCAGAATGATGTCGGGCAGCAGATCGGCGGCCTTGAGAACGGCCTCGGCGCCGTCTCCGGCCTCGCCGATGACCTTGATGTCCTCCTCCTCGGCCAGCACGATCTCCAGGCCGCGGCGGAACAGCGCATGGTCGTCGACCACCAGGACCCGGATCGGTTCGGCCTGGTCCGGCGGGCACTCCCGCGGTGCGAACTCGCCCGCCCGCTCCCGGTTGCGCCCTGCACCGATGCCTCCCCCCGCACCGGGCCTGAAGTGCTCCCCCATCCGCTCCTCCCCCCTCGTCGGTCAGTGTCCGAGCCATCATTCCACGGCGGACCCGACCCACGGTCACCCTCCGGTACCGGACCGCCCAGCTGGGTGACCCCGGCGGCGGCCGCCGCCGGGGTCACCCGGACTGTCGATCTGTTCCGTTGTACCGGCGGCGGGGGCCCAGCCGCAGCCGGCTGTGAGTGCGGTTGACCGGCGCTGTGCGCTCAGTGGTCCATCGGTCAACGCCTACCGGCCGGAGTCACTCCTCGTCCGGTTCACCGATCGCGCCGCCGGCACCGCCGACGCCGCCGATCTCCCCGACGGCCGAGCCGTTGGGCTCCAGGTGGATGACGCCGTAGTGGTAGCCGTGCCGGCGGTAGACCACGCTCGGCATCCCGCTGTCCTTGTCCACGAACAGGTAGAAGTCGTGGCCGACGAGCTCCATCTCGTACAGCGCCTGATCCAGCGACATGGGCGCGGCGGGGTGCGTCTTCTCTCGGACGACGAGCGGTCCTTCGCCCTCCACCTCCAGGGATCCCATCATGGTCTTGCGGACCGCGCCGTTGGTCACGCTCCCGGCCGGCTCGGTCTCGGGGAGCGCCGCCAGTGCGGCCGTCGCCTCCGAGACGCTGACCGGAGTACGGCCACCGGTGCCACCCTTGTGCACCCGGCGCCGATCAGCGGACTTGCGCAGCTGCGCCTCGAGCTTCGCCGAGGCCAGGTCGAGCGCGGCCCACGGGTCGGTGGCGGCGGCCTCGGCCCTGATCACCGGGCCACGGCTGCGAAGGGTGATCTCCACCCGGTCGGACCGGTCGGCCTGCCGCGGGTTGTGCTCCTTGGACACCTCGACATCCAGGCTGATCGCCTTGGTGTCGAACTTCTGGACCTTCTCCAGCTTCTCGGCCACGTGCTCGCGGAACCTCTTGGGCACCTCGGTCTTGCGGCCCTTGACGACGATGTCCACGCAGAACTCCGATCCCTTGTGCTGACGCCGATCCGGAGAGCTCACCGGATCGGGCTGAGACCCAGCCGGACCAGTCCTTCCGCCGACCCCTCGCTTCGCCGGGTCCGGCGATCGCGACTGGCCCTCACCTCACTTCCTCCCCACCAGAAACGCTTGAAACCCCTTGGAGCCTTATAGAACACCTGCTGAGGGGTTTTCGCCTCCCCAGTCGAACAAGGTAGCGGTGGGGTGTCGCCGGTCCGGCCGCTTTACCTTGTTTACCCCCTTGCGGGTGAAACATCGGTAAACGGCTGGACAACGACACCGGGGGCGTCCACCGTAAGGCCCAGTCTCCGCTCCTGGAAGCCCCCTCGGGAGGAGTCGTGACAAATCTCGTTACCGCCCGCATCGCCACCGCCACCCCGGCCGCCAACCCGGCCCTCCGGATCCTGCGCGAGCTGCTGGACCTGCTGCTCCCCGCCCACTGCGCGGGCTGCCGCACCGGATGCAGTCCGCTGTGTGCCTCCTGCCGGGCGGAGCTCCGCACCGCTCGCGCCCGCCCGGCCGGCCCGCAGCCGCCACCGCCGGGGCTGCCGCCGCTGTACGCCGCCGCACCGTACGCGGACCGGGTACGGCAGTTGCTGCTCGCCCACAAGGAGCGCGGCGCGCTCTCACTGGCCGGACCGCTCGGCGAGGCGCTCGCCGCCGCGGTCCGCGCCGCGCTCGAGCCCCCGGAGGGCGGGCTCGCGACGGGGCCGGGCGCCGGGCCCCTGCTGCTGGTGCCGATGCCCTCCGCCCGCCGGGCCGTCCGGGCCCGCGGGCACGATCCCACCCTGCGGTTGGCCCGCGCCGCGGCCCGGGAGCTGCGCCGCGCCGGGATCGCGGCTGCGGTCGCTCCGGTCCTGCGGCACCGGCGGGCCGTGGCCGACCAGTCCGGGCTCTTGGCCGCCGAACGGCGGCGGAACCTGCACGGCGCGCTGACGGTGCCCGCGCGCCTGACGGCCAGGCTCTCAGGGGGCCGGCCGGTCCTGGTGGACGACCTGGTCACCACCGGCGCGAGCCTCGCCGAAGCGGCCCGGGCCCTGCACGCGGCCGGCTGCCCGCCACTGGTCGCGGCGACCGTCGCCGCGACCATCCGCGGCACCGGCACGGGCGCGGGCACGGCCAGGCATGGTCCCGGCGGCGCCGGGGGCCGCACGGCCCGCGGCGAACCACCCGAGCCGCACGGCACCCGACCGGCCGAGCGGGACCTCGGTCCGGGAAGTTGCCCGAAAGACCCCGTCCCTCCGTAGCCGCTGGCGCGCGGCCCCGTATCGACGGCGTTCCGCCCGGGCCGGTACCCGCGGCGGGCTAGTCGCTCACCCCGGGTAGCCGAACGAGGTCCCGTGGTGCTGCGGCGCGGCCTCGCGCCACTGGCTGCCCTGGAGCCGGTAGATCTCGTTGTCCTTCGACACCGCCAGCACCGGCAGGGTCTGCTCGCCCGGGCGGGCCTGCGTCTGGTCACCCGAGCGGACTTCCGCGGCCGAGACCGCGATCATCGACTCGCCGCCCTGCAGCGGAGAGTCGGTGTTCTGCGAGCCGTCCGTGCCCACGTAGTGCAGCTGCTGCAGCTTGCCCGGCTCCTTGCCGAGCACCAGCAACTGGTCGGTGTCCGCCCAGGAGACCGAGGCGATCTCGCTCAGCAGCGGCGCCACCGGCCGAAGTCCGGTGATCTGCGCCTCCGGTGCGGTCGACGTGCCCGAGTGCGCCACCAGACCGACCATCAGCGTCCGCGCGCCGGAACCGTCCACCAGCACGAGCGCCACCCGCACCCCGTCCGAGGACATCCTGAGCGCCTGCACGGCGCGTCCGCCGAGTTCGCCGACCGAGACCGGGACGACCGAACGTCCGCGCACCATAAGGACCTTGGGACCCGCCGGGTTGCGGTCGACCACCCACAGATCTCCTCGCCCGTCCCAACTGGGCGAGGTGAGGCCCTGGTCGGGCCGGGCCGCGGCACTGGTGAGGACCGGGCTGCCGAGCTTCTCGTTCGGGCCGAGGCCGGCCACGAAGAGCTGCCGCTGGTCGACGCTGATCGCCGCTGCCGCAGCCCCGTCCCGCCGCACCGCGACGGCGCCGATCTGCGGCTGACCCGGCTTCGGCTGCCCGAGTTCGCCGAGCACCGGCGCGCCCTCGCCGGCGCTCTGGGTCTGCATCAACTTCCCGGCATCCGACAGGTAGTAGGCCTGCGGGGTGCTCTGCGAGCCGCCGACGGCCAGGCTGCCGGGGGCGACGGCCTGGGCCTGCGCGGCGTTCACCGAGCAGCCGCCCTTGATCCCGCCCAGGTCGAGCCGGTCGATCTGTCCCTTGCCCTGCTGGTCGAGCAGCGTGAAGTAGAGCTGACTGGCCATCTGCTGACAGAGTTTCGGCTGCCCGCCGAAGTCGGGAACGTCCACCTTGGCCGAGATCACCCGGCTGTCGTTCACCGAGACGTCGCCGACCAGCTTCGCGCCGTTGAAGGCCGAGTAGACCGCCTTGCCGAGCCAGGCCGAGGGCCCGTCGGCGAGCGCCCGGGCGGCGGCGGTCAGCGGGTCGGTCCGGCGCCGCAGATAGATCGGGTCCGGCACCAGTACCGGGCGCTGCACGCCCGCCGACGAGTCGGCGGTGGTGTAGAAGTAGCGGTGCGCGGCCCGGTAACCGTTCCTGAAGCCGGTCTGGTCCACGATCAGCCCGTCCGGCAGCTGGTCGATCCGCCACTCCCCCTTGTCCGGCCCCTCCTTCTCCTTAACGAAGGTGAACTTCTCCTGGTAGGGCTCGTTGGCCACCGACCGGTAGGTGTGCGCCGCGTCGATCTGCCCGGTCTTGGTCCCGGACACCGGGACGTCGATACTGACGTCGTCGGGCTTGGGCTCGGTGATCGTCCGGCTCGGGGACTTGACCAGTACTGTCACGCCCGCCTCCGGGTTCCACCGGTGCCGGCTGCGGGCGGCGGCGCTCAGGTACTTGGAGGCGGTGGTGTACTCGGGCTCGTCGGCGCTGGAGGCGTCCAGGAAGCCGGTCAGCAGGTTGGCCAGGTCCTCGCCCGGGTGCGGCGGCACGGGGAAGACCCGGACCTGGAGGTTCTCCGCCCCGGCCGCCTGCAGTACCTCCACCCGCTCGGACGGCCCGTCGGCGGGCATCGACACGCAGCCGGTGAGCACCGTCGCGGCCAGCCCGGCCGTCACCGACCAGCCGAGCCCGCGGGCGCCCCGACGGCCCGGTATCCGGCCGCGCCCGGTACCCGGCCCGGCGCCGGTGTCCACGCGCCCGGCCGCACCAGCAGCGGCCCGTGCGGCGGTGGACCCGAGGCGCGCCTCAGCCGTCCTGCCGTCCGTTCCTGGCATGCCGCGCCCCCTCCGTATCTCCGTCCGCGGCACCGTCCCTGTCGGCACCCTGCCCAGCCGCTCCACCGCCCGTGGCGGCGTCATCCACCGCGGCGCCGTCCGCAGGCTCGCCGCCCGCCGTGTCCTCCGCGGCCTCCGGCGCCGCCGGACGGACCAGCGGCCGGTCCACCACCACGTGAGCGCCGGTGGCACCGTACCCCGACGCGGCCGCGCGGACGTCGGAAGGGTCCGCGACCGGGGCCGAGGGCAGCTTGCCCAGCCCCGGGCCAAGGTTCAGCATCCCGCCCAGGCCGCCGCCCGGACCGTTCCCGCCGCCCTCCGGCGCCTCCGGTGCGGCGGGAGCGGCAACGGCGCCCTCCTCCGCCGCGGTCAGCGCGGTCGCACCCGCCGGACGGGTCCGCCGGTACGGGGCGCCCCGGGTGCCCAGGCCGAGGTTGTGGCGTGAGTCCTCGGGCTCCAGGCGGAACGGCGCCCGGCCGACCTCGCCGTCCCTGGTGCGGGGCAGTGTGAGCCGGAAGTGCGAGCCGCCGCCCGGCTCGCCCCAGGCCTGGAGCCAGCCGCCGTGCAGATGGGCGTCCTCGACCGCGATCGACAGACCGAGGCCGGTACCGCCGGTGGTGCGCACCCGGGACGGGTCCGCCCGCCAGAACCGGTGGAAGACCCGGGACGCCTCACCCGGCTTGAGCCCGATGCCGTAGTCCCGGACGCCGATCGCGACCGCGCCCTCGGCCGAGCCGAGCCGCACCACCACGTCCCGGCCCTCGCCGTGCTCCAGCGCGTTGACCACCAGGTTGCGCAGGATGCGCTCGATCCGCCGGGAGTCCACCTCGGCGACCACCGGGTCCTCGGCGCCCCGGATGATCACCGCGCTCCCCTTGGCCTGGGCCAGCGGGTCGGCGGCCTCCACCACCCGGGTCACGATGTCGCGCAGGTCCACCGGCTCGGCGTCCAGGATCGCGGCCCCGGCGTCGAACCGGCTGATCTCCAGCAGGTCGGCGAGCAGCGACTCGAAGCGGTCCAGCTGGTCCTGGAGCAGTTCGGCGGACCGGGCCGCCATCGGATCCAGGTCCTCGCGGCTGTCGTAGATCAGGTCGGCGGCCATCCGGACCGTGGTCAGCGGGGTGCGCAGCTCGTGCGAGACGTCCGAGACGAAGCGCCGCTGCACCCGGGAGAGCTCCTCCAGCTGGCGGATCTGCGCCTGCAGGCCGTTGGCCATCCGGTTGAAGGAGTCACCGAGACGGGCGATGTCGTCCGTCCCGGTCACCTTCATCCGCTCCTCCAGGTGCCCGGCGGCGACCCGCTCGGAGATCCCGGCGGCCATCCGGACCGGGGTGACGACCTGGCGGACGACCAGCCAGGCGATCCCGCCGAGCAGGATCACCACGAACACACCGGCGGTCGCCAGGGTGCCGGTGACCAGGCCGAGGGTCTTGGTCTCCTGGCCGAAGGAGAACACGTAGTACAGCTGGTAGGGCAGGCCGTCCGGACCGGTGAACTGCTTGCCGATGACCAGGCCGGGCTCGCGGTAGACCGGGCCGCCGTCGCCCCGCTGGATGTCGGTGACCTTCTCGTGCGCGACGGAGGGATCGCCGGCCACGTCCTTGCGCAGCTGGTCGGGGATGCTGCTTGGCAGGATGTTGCCGGAGTACCAGGCACCGCGCAGGCCGGCGCTCGGGGCGGTCTCCTCCTTGTCGCTGTTCGGCACCAGGGCGACCACCGAGTAGACGCCGCTGCCGCCGCTGGCGAGGTCGGAGACCTGCTTGATCAGCCAGGTGCTGAGCTCGTCGGCGTTCGACTCGCCGCCGCCGCTCCCGGCCTTCGCCTGCTGGTTGATGGCCTCGTTGATCTTCTCCTGCTCGATCTGGAAGCCACCGATGGCCTGGCCCTTGGCCGAGTGCTTCTTGGCGTCCAACAGCCCGGTGCGGACCTGGGCCACCACCACCACGCCCAGCACCAGCACCACGGCCAGCGAGAGCAGCAGGGTCGTCGCGACCACCCGGACCTGGATGGACCGGCGGTACAGCGCCGCCAGGCGGTGCAGCGGGCGGCGGAACTGACGCGCCACCAGCGCCAGCAGGGCCACGGGACCGCGCTTGGGCCCGCGGCCCTGGACGGTCGAGCTCAGCACGGCCCCGCGGACAGCGGCATCCCCGTCGGCGGCGGAGCCCGACGGGGTGTCGTCAGCGTCGTACGTCACGTCAGCTGGGCCCGGCCTTGTATCCGACGCCACGCACGGTCACCACGATCTCGGGCCGCTCGGGGTCCTTCTCGATCTTGGAGCGCAGACGCTGCACATGGACGTTGACCAGCCGGGTGTCGGCGGCGTGCCGGTAGCCCCAGACCTGCTCCAGCAGCACCTCGCGGGTGAACACCTGCCACGGCTTGCGGGCGAGCGCGACCAGCAGGTCGAACTCCAG
The DNA here is from genome assembly GCF_053598215.1 of Kitasatospora sp. NPDC001175. Taxonomy (NCBI): domain Bacteria; kingdom Bacillati; phylum Actinomycetota; class Actinomycetes; order Kitasatosporales; family Streptomycetaceae; genus Kitasatospora; species Kitasatospora sp. NPDC001175. The sequence continues at coordinate 177,051 of NZ_JBSFJU010000009.1, forward strand.
CGGGGTCAGCGGGATGCCCCGGCCCTCCCGCTTGACCGAGTGGCCGGCCACGTCGATCACCAGGTCGCCGATGGTCAGCTGCTCGGGGGTGGGCTCCTCGGCGCGGCGGAGCCGGGCACGCACCCGGGCCACCAGCTCCTTGGGCTTGAACGGCTTGGTGACGTAGTCGTCGGCGCCGGACTCCAGGCCCACCACGACGTCCACCGTGTCGGTCTTCGCCGTCAGCATGACGATCGGCACGCCGGACTCCGAACGGATCTGCCGGCAGACGTCGATGCCGTCCCGGCCGGGCAGCATCAGGTCGAGGAGCACCAGATCGGGCTTGGTCTCCCGGAACACGGCTAGCGCCTTGTCCCCATCCGCGACGAAAAACGGTTCAAAACCCTCACCACGCAGCACGATGCCGAGCATCTCGGCCAGTGCGGTGTCGTCATCAACGACGAGGACGCGTCCCTTCATGCGTCCATCCTCTCATTACGGGATTGTGACCTGCCGCACAGCCGTGCCATTTCGGCGTGGAGCATACTGCCAACTCGGTCATAACGTCGCAAAGTTCGCAGCTCGGCCTGGTTGCTCGAGCCGCTGCCGATCAGCAATGGGAACACCTCTGGGGCCCGTCGCACCACCATGGCACGATGGGCGGCACAAGGGCACCACTCGGCGATCACCACGAGCGCCCGCGATGTTCCGTAGAGCCGCCACGAGGAGCGTTGATGACCGACAACCCGGGCTGGGCACCGCCCGGCTCGCCCGAGCCACCCCGTGAGGCCGCCGGGCCGTCGGCAACCCCCTCGACACCGGCCCCGGAGGGCGCAGCGCCCCGTGAGGCCGCCGGGCCGCCGGCACCCGCCCCCGGGCCGGACACGCCCCGGAGCGGGCCGCAGGACGCGCCGCCGCAGGGCTGGAGCGCCCCGGGCCCGCACCACGGCTACGGCACGGCGCCGGGCCCCCAGCCCGGCTGGAACGGGCACCCCGGCTGGGGCGGACAGCCCGGCTGGAACGGGCAACCGGGCCCCGGCGGATTCCACCCCGGCTGGGGCGCGCCGCCGAGCCCCAAGCCCGGAGTCATCCCGCTGCGCCCCCTCGCCTTCGGCGAGATCCTGGACGGCGCCGTCACCACCGTGCGCCGCCACTGGCGCACGGCCCTCGGCCTCTCCTTCGGCGTCGCCGCCGTGGAGCAGACCCTCTCCGCGCTCGCCCGCTGGTGGGCGTACGAGAGCCCGCACACCGCGGGCCCGGTCGTCGCCCTGTTCGCCACCTACCCGGTGAACTTCGTACTGGGCATCATCGCGGCCGGCCTGCTCACCATGGTGGTCAGCAAGGCCGTCCTGGGCCGCCCGACCACCCTGGGCGAGGTGTGGCGGGACGCCAGGCCGCAGCTGCTGAAGCTGGCCGGAGTGACCTTCCTGACCAGTCTGATCATCGGCGGGGTCTTCCTGGTGGCCTGCGCGCCGCTGATAGCCGTGCTGATCGCCGGCGACCCCGGCCCGGAGCTGGTCGCGCTCACCTTCCTGCCGATCCTGGCGGCCGTCCCGGTCGCGCTCTGGCTCGGTATCCAGCTCAACTTCTCGGCCCCCGCCCTGATGCTGGAGAAGCAGGGCGTGAGGACCGCCCTCGCGCGCTCCCGACGGCTCGTCAAGGGCTCCTGGTGGCGGGTCTTCGGCATCACCCTGCTCAGCCAGATCGTGGTCGGCATCCTCAGCTCGGTGATCGCGATGCCGTTCATCGTCATCGGTATGGTCCTGAGCCCCGATGACCCGACCTCGGCCGGCAGCCCGTTCGGCCAACTGGCCGGCGGGCCGCCCGCGATGCTGGCCAGCGTCGCCGTCGGCGGCACCCTGGTCGCCACCATCACCATCCCGGTGCTGGCCGCCGTCAACGTCCTGCTCTACATCGACCAGCGGATCCGCCGCGAGGCCCTGGACATCGGACTGGCCCGCGCCGCCGGTGTGCCGGAGTTCGGCGGCACCGCTCCGACCGGCCCGCAGGGCTCGACCGCTCCGGGCGGACCGCAGAGGATCTGACGAAGATGGCCTTCTGGGGGGATGGGGCGCTGCTCGCGGGCGGCGCCCCGGTCACCGTCCCGCGCAATCCGGCCCGCGACGACGCCCGCCGGGAACTCCTCAACCCCGTCTACCACCAGCACGACCCGAGCCTGGTCCAGCGGCTGATGACCTGGATCCAGGACCAGCTCGACCGCGCCCTGTCCAGCCTCGGCTCGATGGGCGGCAACGGTGTCACCGGCCTGGTCTTCTTCCTGGTGGTGGCCGCGCTGATCGGCGCCGCCCTGTGGTGGCGCCTGGGCGCCCCCCGCCGCCAGGCCCACAGCGCCGCGGCCCTGTTCGCCGCCGACGGACCACGCACCGCCGCCCAGCACCGCAGCGCCGCCGCCGCGCACGCCGCCGCGGGCGAGTGGTCCGCCGCAGTCCGGGAGCAGATGCGCGCCCTGGTCCGGGCCATGGAGGAGCGCACCGTCCTCGACGTCCGCCCCGGGCGCACCGCCGACGAGGCCGCCGCCGAAGCGGGCCGCGCGCTGCCCGACCACGCCGCCGCGCTCACCGCCGCCGCCCACGCCTTCGACGACATCGCCTACGGGGACAGGATCGCCGACCAGGCCGCCTACCAGTCGCTGCTCGACCTCGACCGGGCCCTGCAGCGGACCACGCCCGTCCTCACCCCGACCGCCGCGCCGGCCCCCGCGCCGACGGCCGCCCCGACCGGCGGAGGCACCGCATGACGCTCACCGCCACCCGCCCCGAGCCCGCCACCAGCATCTCCCCGACCGGTCGCCAACTATGGCTCCGCTCACGCTGGTTCCTGCTCTTCGCCGTTCTGCTGCTGCTCGTCGGCCTGCTGGTCGCCGGTCTCGGCGGCTCGCCGCAGTACCCACCACTGGACCCGCGCTCCCCCGACCGGGACGGCGCCCGCGCCGTCGTCCACCTGCTGGAGAACCAGGGCCTGACGACCCGTACGGTGGACACCGAGGAGGCCCTGGCCGCCGCGCTCGCCGAACCCGGCAGCACCGTGGTCCTCCCCGAACCCGACCTGCTGTCCCTCACCCAGCTGCGCCGACTGGCCCAGGTCCGCCGCGGCAGCGACAGCCGCTTGGTGCTGATCTCCCCCGAGGCCCCGTCACTTTCCGTCTTCGCGCCCGGCATCACCGTGGCCACCACCCCGGGCGGCATCCCGAAGAGCGCCGGCTCCACCGGCGTCCCCGCTGAGTGCCGCCTCCCCGAGGCCGTACTGGCCGGCCACGCCGAGCTCGGCGGCCTGCTCTACCAGCCCGGCGCCGACGACACCGGTTGCTACCCCAGGTCCGGCGGCTACCCGCTGGTCCGGCACACCGACCCCGGCTTCCGCGAACTCGTCGTCCTCGGCTCCGGACGCCTGCTGAGCAACGAACGCCTCGCCGAGGACGGCAACGCCGCCCTCGGCCTGAGCCTGCTCGGCTCCCACCGGCAACTCGTCTGGTACCTCCCCGACTACACCGCCCCGGCCTCCGGCGCACCCGCCCGGGCTCAGCGCACGCTCACCGACTACATCCCCGAGGGCTGGAGCTGGGCCGGACTCCAACTCGCCCTCGCCGCAATGCTCGCCGCCTTCTGGCGCGGCCGCCGCCTGGGACCTGTGGTCACCGAGAACCTCCCCGCGGTTGTCCGCGCCTCCGAGACCACCGAGGGCCGGGCCCGCCTCTACCAACGCGCCAGGGCCCGCGGCCGCGCCGCCGACGCCCTGCGCCAGGCCACCCGGCACCGGCTCGCCCCGGTGCTGGGCGTACCGCTCACCGCGGGGGAGGCCGACCCCGTCGCACTCTGTGCCGCCGTCGCCGACCGCTGCGGCCACAACGCCGCCGAGGTCCACGAGCTGCTGTACGGCACCCCACCCACCGACGACGCCGCCCTGGTGCGGTTCATCGACGCCCTCGACGCCCTGGAAAGGCAGGTACGACAGCCGTGACCGAACAGGTCTCCACGACCCCGGCAGCCCCGGCCGACAGCCCCGACGACCCGCGCGCCGCGCTCACCGCCCTGCGCACCGAGATCGCCAAGGCAGTGGTCGGCCAGGACGCCGCCGTCACCGGGCTGGTCGTCGCCTTGCTCTGCGGCGGCCACGTACTGCTCGAAGGCGTCCCCGGGGTGGCCAAGACCCTGCTGGTCCGCACCCTGTCCACCGCACTCAGCCTGGAGACCAAGCGGATCCAGTTCACCCCGGACCTGATGCCCGGCGACGTCACCGGCTCGCTGGTCTACGACGCCCGCACCGCCGAGTTCTCCTTCCAGCCGGGACCGGTCTTCACCAACCTGCTGCTCGCGGACGAGATCAACCGCACTCCGCCCAAGACCCAGTCCTCCCTGCTGGAGGCCATGGAGGAGCGACAGGTCACCGTGGACGGCGAACCGCGCCGCCTGCCCACCCCGTTCCTGGTCGCCGCCACCCAGAACCCGGTCGAGTACGAGGGCACCTACCCCCTCCCCGAGGCCCAGCTGGACCGCTTCCTGCTCAAGCTGGTCCTCCCGCTACCCGACCGCGACCAGGAGTTCCAGGTCCTCAGCAAGCACGCGGCCGGCTTCGATCCCCGCGACCTGGCCGCCGCCGGCATCCGCCCGGTCGCCGGCCCCGCCGACCTCGCCGCCGCTCAGGCGCAGATCGCGAAGCTCACCGTCTCGCCCGAGGTACTCGCCTACATCGTGGACATCTGCCGGGCCACCCGGCAGTCCCCCTCGCTCTCCATCGGCGTCTCCCCGCGCGGCGCCACCGCCCTGCTGAACACCTCCCGCGCCTGGGCCTGGCTGGCCGGCCGCGACTACGTCACCCCCGACGACGTCAAGGCCCTCGCCCTGCCCACCCTGCGGCACCGCATCCAGCTGCGCGCCGAGGCCGAGATGGAGGGCGTCACCGCCGACTCGGTCATCCAGGCCGTCCTCGCCCAGACCCCCGCACCGCGCTGACGTCCGTCACCTACTGGCATCACCAAGGGAGTTCGCTTCATGGCCCTGACCGGCCGCACCGCCCTGCTCGCCGCGCTCGGCGCGCTCGTCGTGGGCCTGCTGCTGCCCTCCTGGGCGGGAATCGGCGCGGTCACCCTGCCCGTACTCCTCGGCGTCCTGGCCGACCTGGCGCTCGCCGCTCCGGTCCGCACCCTGCGGTTCGACCGGAGCGGCGACACCGCCGTCCGGCTCGGCGAGGGCGCCACCGTCGAACTGACCGTCACCAACCCGTCCGGGCGCCGGCTGCGGGCCCAACTCCGCGACGCCTGGCCGCCGTCCGCCTGGCAGCCCGGCACCGCCGTCCAGGGCTCCCGGCACACCCTCACCATCCCGGCCGGGGAACGCCGCCGCCTCACCACCCGGCTCGCCCCCACCCGCCGCGGCGACCACCACGCCCACCGGGTGACCGTACGCTCCCTCGGGCCGCTCGGCCTCGCCGGACGCCAGGGCTCCCACCACGTCCCCTGGACGATCCGCGCCCTGCCGCCCTTCACCAGCCGCAAGCACCTGCCCTCCCGGCTCGCCCGGCTGCGCGAACTCGACGGCCGCACCTCGGTACTGGCACGCGGTCAGGGCACAGAGTTCGACTCGCTGCGCGAGTACCTGCCCGGCGACGACGTCCGCTCCATCGACTGGCGGGCCAGCGCCCGCCGCAACACGGTCGCCGTTCGCACCTGGCGACCCGAACGCGACCGGCACATCCTGATCATCCTCGACACCGGCCGCACCTCCGCAGGACGCGTCGGCGACGCCCCCCGGCTGGACGCCGCCCTCGACGCCGCCCTGCTGCTCACCGCCCTCGCCACCCGGGCCGGCGACCGTGTCGACCTGCTCGCCCACGACCTGCGCCGGCGCGGCAGCGTCGTCGGCCGCTCCCCGAACGAGATCCTGCCCGCCTTCACCAACGCCATGGCCTGCCTCGAACCCGCACTGCTCGAGACCGACATGCGCGCGCTCACCGCGACCGCGCTGCGGATGGCCCCGCACCGCTCATTGATCGTGCTGCTCACCGGCCTCGACGCCCGCCCGGTCGAGGAGGGGCTGCTGCCCCATCTCCCGCTGCTGACCCGGCGTCACGAGGTCGTACTGGCCTCCGTCGCCGACCCCCGCCTGGACGAGCTGGCCGCCGCCCGCGGCACCGTCCGGGACGTGTACCACGCGGCCGCCGCTGAACAGACCCGCGCCGATCGCCGCCGCACCGCGGAGCGCCTGACCCGGCACGGCGTCACCGTCCTGGACGCCCCGCCGACCGCCCTCCCCCCGGCCCTCGCCGACGCCTATCTGGCGCTCAAGGCCGCCGGACGGCTGTAGACCGGTCGAGGAGGACCGCCCGGGGACGAGTATCCCGGGTTACACCGCGACTCCACCGACCGACGGCGTCCGGTACTCCGAGTCCAGCAGCGACCACATCTCCAGGTCCCGCCGGCCGTCGTGGAAGCGGAACACCTGCCGCAACAACCCCTCGCGGGTCATTCCCAGCCGCCTGGCCACCGCGATGCTCCTCAGGTTCGCCGGCTCGGTACGCCACTCCACCCGAGCCATCCCCCGCTCCTCGAAGGCCCACTCGACCATCCGCCGCACCCCCGCCGTCACCAGCCCCCGTCCCTCCGCCTCCGGTGCCAGCCAGGCCCCCACTTCGCAGACCCCGGCCCGCGCCCTGAAGGCCTGGAACACCACCCCGCCCACCAACTCCCCGTCCAGCCAGATGCCGTAGATCCGGCCCTCGTCCCGTGCCTGCTCCTCGGCGCAGTGCTTCAGCCAGCGCCGCGCGCCGTCCACGTCAGTGATGCTGGTGGCCCACGGGATCCAGGGCGCCAGATGCTCGCGCGCCCGCACTATGAACGCGAAGAACTCCGCAGCCCGCCAGGGCTCCAGGGCACGCAGCTCCGCGCCGGACGCAAGAGGGTAGCTGAGCATCACAGACTCCAAGTCCACGGATTTCACGGTGTCCCGGACATCCAACACCGCCGGCCCTGTCCGCGTCCTCGCCCGCCGGCCCGATCCCGGATCTGCCCGGAAATGCGGAAAGCCCCTCCCGGTATCCCCGGGAGGGGCTTTCACTAAAAATTGTTCGGCGGCGTCCTACTCTCCCACAGGGTCCCCCC